>NZ_JBQTGH010000007.1:0-291039 GCF_052400625.1 Thermophagus sp. OGC60D27 | reverse complement strand
CTAGCGTTCATCCTGAGCCAGGATCAAACTCTTCGTTGTACAAAAAGTTCTTATTAGCTCTTTTAAGTATTGGCCTTCTCGGAATTTCCGGTTTGGCTTTTTTCCTTCCTCAGGTTTTGCATCTATTCTGTCAAAGATCTTTCTTTTCTCTTAACTCTTTCCGGGGACTTCTAATTTCTTCTCGTCCCCCTCTGCTTTCCGCTAGCCCCGTGGGGTAGCTCCTTTTCAAAAGCGAGTGCAAAAATACTGCTTTTTATCTCTCAATCCAAATCTTTTCAAAACTTTTTTCTACCCCTCTTCCCTTTAAACAGCTCTTGTTTCACTCTCTTTCTATTCGTCTCTGCTTCGTTAAGCGGATGCAAAAGTATACCTTTTATCCAGACTTCCCAACCTTATCTCGCTCTTTTTTTCTAAAAAAATGCTAATCCCCTTTATATCAATAACTACTTTTTCAAAGAAATTTTATCCTTCGAAGTTATTAGACTTTTGTCAGGCTATTTTTTGTAATTTCGTGTAATCTTTGTTCCGCAAAGATTTGAGTTATCACATATATATTATAATAAAGATGTTTTACCTACCGTTGCAAAACGGGAGTAAACAAACCACATCAAATATAAATCAAAACCGACCATTTGTAAATGACAGAGACCAAAAATCTGGTAATTATACCAACCTATAACGAGAAAGAGAATATTGAAGCGATCATAAAAGCGGTATTATCACAACCGGTAACTTTTGAGGTATTAATTGTTGACGATGGTTCGCCCGACGGAACGGCTGCCATCGTTAAGGATCTTCAAAAACAACATGCAGGCCGTCTTCACATCATTGAAAGAAGCGGAAAGCTGGGGCTGGGCACAGCCTATATTACCGGATTTAAGTGGGCCTTGACAAATGGGTATGACTACATTTGTGAGATGGATGCCGACTTTTCACATGACCCCAAAGATCTGAACCGGCTCTATTATGCCTGTATTAATGAAAAGGCTCAACTGGCCATTGGTTCCAGGTATAAATCGGGGGTAAATGTGGTCAACTGGCCCATGGGACGAGTGCTAATGTCCTATTTTGCATCGGTTTATGTAAGACTGATAACCGGCATGAAGATCATGGATACCACCGCCGGCTTTAAATGTTACCATCGAAAAGTACTGGAAACCATCAAGCTAGACAAAATCAAACTAAAAGGTTACGGCTTCCAGATAGAAATGAAATTTTCTACCTGGAAATATGGATTTACAATCATTGAGGTTCCAATTATATTCACCGAACGCCAACAAGGAGCATCTAAAATGAGTGGCGGTATTTTCAGTGAAGCTTTCTGGGGAGTCATAAAAATGAAACTCAGTAGCTTCTTTAAAAAATATGAAGTATAAAAATAGATTGTTAGATATTAGATGTTAGATTATTAGATGTTAGATGTAAGATATTAGATTTTGGAGATGGTATTTTTCAAATAATAATTAATGCGGAACCATCACTGGATTTTATTCCAAAACCGGCCAAGACCTTAAAAAGAACGATCAACCGGTTGGCAATTTATTTTTTCCATAAAATTAAAAGAGAATTGGCATGAGCATACTGATACAAAATGCGACCATCATTAACGAGGGACATTCCTATCAAGGAAGTGTTTACGTCAAAGATCGGGTTATAGAAAAAGTTATTACCGGGGATCAGCCATTGCCAACAGCCGACCGCGTTATGAATGCGGAAGGGTTGTATCTACTGCCGGGAGTAATCGACGATCAGGTCCATTTTCGGGAACCGGGGTTGACCCATAAAGCAGACATAGCCACCGAATCGAAAGCCGCGGTGGCCGGTGGGGTAACCTCTTTCATGGAAATGCCAAACACCAACCCTCAAACAACAACCCTTGAAGCCCTCAATAAAAAATTTGAAATCGCCCAAGAAAAATCGTACGCCAATTTTTCTTTTTATCTTGGAGCCACCAATGACAACCTTCAGGAGCTTTTAAAAGCCGACCCCCGAAAAACATGTGGGATAAAAGTGTTCATGGGTTCTTCAACCGGCAATATGCTGGTTGACAACAGAGAAACGCTAAAAAATATTTTCAAAGAGGTACCTTTTCTCATCGCCACCCATTGTGAAGATGAGGAGACCATCAAAAATAACCTAAAACAGTATCGGGATCGTTACGGTGAAGATATTGCGTTTCGATTTCACCCGGAAATCAGAAGTGCAGAAGCTTGTTATCGTTCTTCATCATTGGCCGTAGAGTTGGCCACCAAATACAACACGCGGTTGCATATCCTTCATGTCTCCACCGCTCAAGAGTTGTCACTCTTTAATACCGTCCCCTTAAACAAAAAGCACATCACTGCCGAAGTCTGTGTTCATCATCTCTGGTTCACCGATCAGGATTATGACCATTACGGTGCCCGAATCAAATGGAATCCTGCTGTGAAAAGCAAGGCAGATCGGGAAGCCCTTCGTGAAGGCTTAAAAAACAACCTGCTCGACGTGGTGGCGACCGACCATGCACCGCATACCCTCGAAGAAAAAGCCAACAAATACTTCCAGGCTCCCTCGGGAGGCCCGCTCATTGAGCATTCACTTATTGCAATGCTTGAAATGGCTCATCAGGGCATTTTCTCTAAAGAGCTGGTAGTAGAAAAGATGTGTCATGCCCCGGCACAGCTCTTCCAAATCGAAAAAAGAGGATTTATTAAAGAGGGCTATTATGCCGATTTAGTTCTGGTAGCCCCTCATCAAAAAAACACCATCAGTGATGCGGCGGTACATTATAAATGCCAGTGGAGTCCATTTTCAGGGACCACCTTCTCACACGCGGTTACCCATACCCTCATAAACGGACAAGTTGTTTTTGAAAAGGGAGTCATCAACCCTAACCGTTCGGGCATGCCCCTTACCTTTAACCGATGATATAATAATAGAGATGGATTGGCATCTGTCTCTGCTTAAAACATACCGATTGTCAAACGTCGTTAATCAGTTAGGATAATAATAGATTGTCAAGGCGGGATAAATCCGTCTCCAAATAGAATCCAATATGAAACACCAACCATTCGTTCCATTAATCATCTTGATTCCCTTGATATTCATGGCTGCCTGTGGAAAAAACAATCCTTCCTCCTCTTCGTCCAACTCCCCTTTAACGGGGATAGAGCTGGCCGACACCATCATTTACCCGGTAGATATTGTCAACCTTGACACCACCGACACCTGGGCCGATCAGCGATTAAAACGCCTTCAGCGCCAACGCATGATCAATTTGCTTTTCGAGTCGGTCTATCAGGGTAAAGCACAGGCATGTGACTATTTTACCGACCAACCTCTCAGCACAGAAAAGCTACGAGAAATGGAGGCATCGGGAGGTTTTGACCGGGATAAAGTCTCTCAGCTTCAATTTGAGGAGGCTTGGCATCTCGACACCGTCAGTAACAGAATGATTAAAGAAGTTCAATCGGTGCTTCTGGCCTGGCCGGTATATGACAACAAGGGGAATTTCATTGCCTATAAGGCGGGTTTTGTGGTGAAGTTTGATTGAGAATGTTGAAGTTTAATTTGTAAATGACGGATAGAAGATAGATTTTTAGATTTAAGCTATAAAATGCAGAAGACATAGACCATTGATTTTAAAATACATTAAACACTCAAATGGTCGGAGCGTCTGCAAAACATATTAAAAACCGGAAAATGGATATTTTAAAAAACACCTATAAAGGTTCTTTAGCCTTGCTCACCGACTTCTATGAGCTGACCATGGGCTACGGATTTTGGAAAAACAACATGCACGACCGACCTGCGGTCTTCCATCTTTTTTTCCGCAATAATCCTTTTAACGGAGGCTTTGCCATAAGCTGCGGATTGGAATACGTGATCGACTACTTAAATGATTTCCATTTTTCGGATTCAGATCTCAGCTATCTTGCCGGCATCAAGGGGAATGATCAAAAACCCATCTTTGAACCGGCATTCCTCGACTACCTTAAAAATATGAAATTCGAGTGTGACCTTGATGCCATCCCCGAAGGCACTGTTGTCTTTCCACATGAGCCGTTGGTAAGAGTCAAAGGTCCCATTCTGCAATGCCAGTTGATTGAATCGGCGCTTCTCAATTTCATCAATTTTCAGACGCTGATCGCCACCAAGTCGGCGCGAATCAACATTGCCGCCAAGGGAGATCCGGTGATGGAGTTCGGATTAAGACGTGCTCAGGGGATTGACGGATCACTGGCGGCCACCCGTGCCTCTTTTATCGGGGGATGTGCCGGCACCTCCAATGTACTGGCCGGAAAAAAATTCGGCATTCCGGTCTTAGGAACGCATGCCCACAGCTGGGTACAAGCCTTTGACGACGAGCTCGAAGCCTTTGAAGCCTTTGCCAACGCGTTGCCCAACAACACCACTTTTTTGGTCGACACCTATAATACCCCTAAAGGCATCGACAAAGCCATCACCGTAACCCAAAAAATGGAAGCCAAAGGATACAAAATTGCCGGCATACGATTAGATTCGGGCGACCTGGCTTACCTGAGCCAACTGGCTCGCAAAAAGCTCAAAAATGCCGGGCTGGGACATCTGAAGATTGTAGGTGGCAACGACGTGGACGAATATATCCTGGCGAGTCTGAAACAACAGGAGGCCGAAATAGACAGCTGGGGCATCGGCACCAGACTGGTCACAGCCTTCGATCAGCCCGCACTGGGAGGTGTCTATAAACTATCGGCCATCCAAAACCGAGAAGGCCAATGGGACGATCGAATAAAACTATCCGAACAGTCGATCAAAGTCAACATTCCCGGTGTTCAAAAAGTTAAAAGGTTTTTCAAAGAAGGTCTGATGGTCGGTGATATGATCTACGACGAACAGACCGATCTTTCGGGAAGGATTAAAATTATTGACCCCGCCGATCCGACACGGTCGAAAGTCCTGGACAAACAAAATCTGGAATGTAAAGACCTGCTTATGCCGGTGTTCAGAAAAGGTCAATGTATTTATCAAAAAGAAAATATTCATGACCTCCAAAAACGAACATCGGAACAGCTTCAATTGTTAGATAAAACCATCAAGCGTTTTATTAACCCGCACAGCTACCCTGTAGGATTGGAAGAAGGACTCTATAAACGTAGATTGGAATTGATACTCAAATATAAAGAAGAATCCCGAAATGGACATTCTCGAAACAGGTAGCTACCGTTTTAACACTGATGGGTAAGCATTCATAAAAACGCTTTGCCCATGAAGAACAGAAAAGATATAACTAACCTTTAAAAACAATTTGGGGATAAACCAAAAATTGATATCCGTAAAAAGAACAAATCATGGATGCTTTACTGATCGTGGATGTACAAAACGACTTTCTGCCGGGTGGCTCTCTCGAAGTGGCCGATGGGGATAAAATCATTCCGGTAATTAATGCGCTCCAGCCGCGATTTAAACATATCATTGCCACTAAAGACTGGCATCCCGCCAATCATGGCAGTTTCGCTTCCAATCACCCGGGACAAAAGCCCGGAGAGGTCATCAAGCTGCATGGACTCGACCAGATATTGTGGCCCGACCATTGCGTAAAAGGCAGTCCGGGGGCCGAATTATCCCCGCTTCTCAACCACGGGCTCATTCAAAAAGTGATATTAAAAGGCTCGGACCCTACGGTGGATTCATACAGCGCCTTCTTTGATAATGGTCGCCGCATTCAAACAGAGCTTCACAACTACCTTCGTCATAAAGGAATAAAACGACTGTATGTTACAGGCCTGGCTGCCGATGTTTGTGTCTATTTTACCGTGAAAGACGCCCTCGAACTGGGGTATGAAACCATTCTGGTGACCGACGCCACCAAGGGGGTAAATCTGCAACCCGACGACACGGCCAGGGCCTTTGCCGACATGCAAAAAAGAGGGGCTACTCTGCTGCGATCCGATGAAATCATCTAAGACCGGGGATAACGGTTAAGCTTCCGTTTTAATCACAAACCGGGCATTCTTGCGGGTGATTTGCGAATCGATAACCGTTCGGCCGCTAAGTTTTTCGTCAATCACGCTTTGCGTGTAATACCTTATTGTCAGAAGCTCCACATGATCATTGTATCGGAGAATCATTGTCTCTTTCAATTTCTCCATCAACGGCATCAGTTCCCTTCGGTTATCCACGCAAGCGGTAAAATTCAACGCCGAAGTTTGCAACAGGTTGATTCTGACATGGTATTTCCCAAACATGGCCAGTATGTCACTTAAGTTACCTTCCGTAATAAAGGAAAAGTCGCGTGGTGAAAGTGTCAGAAACACCTGATTTTTCTTAAGAATATAAACCGGCAGGGTAGGCTCCTCCCCTTGTTGCTGAATAGTGGTTCCGGAAAAATGGGGATTCAGAAAAGATTTCACGTACAGCGGGATTTGTTTATTCTGAAGCGGCTTTAAAGTCTTGGGATGGATCACCTGGGCTCCGTAATAGGAGAGCTCAATGGTTTCGGCATACGACAGCGCATCAATCTTTTGGGCATCGGGGAAGATTCTCGGGTCGGCATTCAACACGCCGGGCACATCTTTCCATACAGTGACCCTTTCTGCATTCATCACGTTGCCGATGACGGCAGCCGTGTAATCGGACCCTTCACGTCCCAGCGTGGTGGTGATATTACTCATGGTACCCCCCAAAAAACCCTGAGTAACATAGAGGTCTGTCTCATCAAAACTGAAGGCTTCCTGCATCAGTTGGGTAGTCAGCGCCCAATTGACATTGGCATCGCGATACAAATCGTCGGTTTTCAAGATCTGCCGAACGTCCACCCATGCAGCCCTGAAGCCCGAATGCTTAAGGAAAGCACTTACCAGCAAGGTGGAAAACAATTCCCCGTACGAAACTATCTGATCATATTCGTAATCAAAGTGCAAGGATGGTTGCTGTTCCAAACGCTGAGATAGCGATTCCACACAGTCGTAAAAAGGACGCAATTCGGGGATATCAACCTCCCCGAACAGGTCTTTTGCTATTTTTTCATGATAGGCGATTATGTTCCGTAACCGCTCCTTCAGCTCCGCATCGTTGCCGGAGAAATAGCTCTCTACCAGCGCTTCCATGGCGTTGGTGGTCTTCCCCATGGCCGATATCACCACCACGAGTGGTTTTTCCAAACCCTCAACAATTCGCACTAAATTACGCACAGCATTGGCATCTTTCACCGATGCCCCGCCAAATTTGGATACCTGCATGAAATATTAGATACTAGATTAATAGATTATTAGATGTAAGATAAAATTCATATACATCTTAAACCATTTAAGCGTGGGTAAAGATAGTATTCGTGGATATGAAATTGAACAAAAGCTGGCGCCAATTTTGAAATAGATGATTAGATGCCAGATTAATAGATTTTTAGATGCAAGATTAAAGATGATTCACATTCATCTTAAACCATTTAAGCATCGGAAATGATAGTATTCGTGAATAGGAAATTGAACAAAAGCTGGCGCCAATTTTGAAATAGATGATTAGATGCCAGAATAATAGATTTTTAGATGCAAGATTAAAGATGATTCACATTCATTTTAAACCATTTAAGCGTGGGGAATGATAGTATTCGTGGATAGGAAATTGAACAAAAGCTGGCGCCAAATTTGAAATAGATGATTAGATTCCAGATTAATAGATTTTTAGATGCAAGATTAAAGATGATTCACATTCATTTTAAACCATTTAAGCGTGGGGAATGATAATATTCGTGGATAGGAAATTGAACAAAAGCAGACCCCAATTTTGAAATAGATGATTAGATTCCAGAATAATAGATTTTCAGATGCAAGATTAAAGATGATTCATATTCATTTTAAACCATTTAAGCGTGGATAAAGATGGTATTCGTGGAGATGAAATTGAACAAATGCTGGCGCCAAATATTATAACTGTACTATAAAGAAAATTACCGAAGTCCCTTATTTGACCAATTGATAATCCCGCACCAGCAAATCGGCTGGCAGATTCAATCGGGTAGAGAGCTTTCGAATCATTTCTACCGTCAGTCTTCGTTTACGGTTTAGGATTTCGGACACCCGACTTTTACCGCCGATTTCCGGAACCAAATCCACCTGTCTCAGATGCATTTCCTCCATCCGTATCTTTATAGCCTCAACAGGATCCGGCGCCTCAATCGGATAGTGTTTCTTTTCATACTCATCTACTAATAATCCAAGAATCTCCAACTCATCGCTCTCGGGTGTCCCCGGCTTTGCATCGAAAAGGTCTTCCAACCTTTTCAGGGCAGCTATGTAATCCGATTCTGTTTTAATTGGCTTCAATAACATAACCACCATTATTAAATACGGTTGGAATTGATCTTATCATACTCTTCATGCGTAGCTATGAAACGGATAAATGCCATTTGATGCTCAAAATTGAATTTTACGACCAATCAACACATCCCCATTCACCCATTTCATGATGTTTCGGACAGTTTCTTCTTCAAATCTCGAATATATTTCTCCTGAATAGCTTTAAGGTTGATAAAGAGAGATGAAAAAAATTTCAGAAAAAGGTTCTTATAGATTATGGATTCTGTAAATGTAATCCTTGTCCTCTCATCCGATAATTTTTCAAAATAACCTGTCCACTCTCCCGAGAAATATTTACTATTCATCGTGAATTGGTAGACTTTAAACTTTTCTTTACGGGTTATATTAAAGCGAATTTCTAAACCGCCCTTGCCATACTCAACAAACTCATTATCATTTAATATCTTAATATTTTGAAGATCGTTTCGCCATTGCCAATTTTTATTATCTGTAATGGTATTCCAAACGTCTTCAACGCTAAAATTTAATACTTCCGAAACTGTTGATACGCTTTTCCTCATGATTTAAAAAATGCAAACATTCAGGGCCGTTTTCCCAAAAATGGCAAAAAATGCCCTATCGGCCAAATTGAGAATTACAACCTGTACATTATTAATGATTCGAGAATTATCACCATCCATCCTTTAATCGGTTGACACAAGGTTTTCCGTAACTCCGGGAAAGTATTATACCAACATCCGGGAAAGGTTATACCAACACCCGGGATAAGGTTATCCCAAGACCCAGGAAAGGTTTTACCAAGACCAGGTATAAGGTTATACCAATACCGTGTATAAGCTTATCCCAACATCTGGTATAAGGTTATACCGACACCATGTAAAAGCTTATCCCAAGACCAGGGAAAGGTTATACCAATACTTGGGAAAGGTTTTCCCGACACTTGCTAACCATTGGGTTATAATTCTACTTACTCTTGGGGATAAAACAACAGAGTTCTTGCAAATATATTTTCTCCCTTCCGTAGTGCTATTAATAAATATCCGGCCCCATGGATGGCTAACCCTATAACCAGATTGAAGTATTGATATAATGAACGAATTCCGTCTTCTTGCTGATTTCTTAAATGTTGCTCTATGGCCTTATCTATTGGGACTTTGACCTTAGGGCTTTTGCACTCGATGACGACAACCGGGATGCACATTGATAAACAATGCCGGAAGTTGTGATATGTGGTCTTCTTTTAATGATGGTATAGTCATTGTCTTTTATTATCCGTTATGAATTGTGAATGATTAGTTTCCAGTATCCTGATCTTTCTCCCTCCATACGCACAAGGAGTTTTTGTTCTTTGAGCTTTTGAATATTCTTTTCTACCCCACGTTCAGTGATATTTAACTTCTTTGCCATTTCAGGAATGGTTATATACTGATTGTAATAGACCATTTCCAAAATTTTTAAAGAACTCTTGCCAATTTTTGAAGTGGCTTTTTCAATCAGTAGTTGTTTTACTGCAGCCCAACTATCAGAAGAACTTTTCCCCGAACTTTTCCCCGAACTTTTTCCCGAACTTTTTCCGAAACGTTGAAGAATAACCGTAAACATCCCTTCCGTTTTAAACTGTGGGGCAGGAAGTTTTGCGGCTTTCATTTGGTCTTTAATTCTTCCAATACCTGAACCAACTTGCTCTACCATGCGAATGCGCACAAATAATCCAAAAACAAGCGGATTTCTACTGTGACTTTTCGTCCCGAAATCTTCGGGAGAAATAGCACTGGTCAACCCACCCGGATTGGTTATTTCGATTCTATCCTTAAAAAGCTCGACAGTAATTCTGGCTCCTTTGTCATAATAATCACGATGACACAAAGCGTTAATCAGCGCTTCTTTTAAAGCCGTTTCCGGAATTTCCCAAATTTCTTTACGAGGACCGCCACCTTCAATCTCATATCGTATATTTAATTTACTTTTAAGCCATTGCATGGCGTGTTCATACTGTTTTAACAAAGGCCCGCCAAAGCTCTTATCATCAATGATCTGGGTTTTATTGGTTCCTTCAAAAGCAAGGCAACGAACTTCTGCAGTCTCAATAAACCGCTCAGGTGCCGTCCCAAAGAATAAAACGCCTCCTTTTTTAAAAGAGCCATCATTTAAAAACAGTTTTAGGTTGTAAAGGATTTGTTCTTGTGAAATGGTTTTAGACAATCCACTTTCCGTACGAAAGGCTTCAAACCAATTTTCATCGATATCCTTTTGAGGGTCAAATTTGGAGCAAGGGGCTTCATCAAAATAAATTCGATTTGATTGTTGAAAAAAATCCCGCATCTGTTCCACTGTAGTCAATTTTTGGGTATTAGGGCCTTGCCGAACATAAATGGCACCGGAAAGTGCATAAGGTTTTTGTGTGCCACTATCTACTTCAATCACCCATACCGTATTCCCTTCTATTTCAACTGAATATAGTTGAGTTGGAATATGAGGGTTTATTTCGTTCAGCGCATTTTGAATAGACGAGCGTCTGGCATTATCAATCTTAGCTCCGCAAATTTTATTTTCATCATCAACCCCAATCAATAAAACCCCTCCGGCTGCATTGGCAAACGCACATATTTCCTCACTAAGCTCCTTGAGTTTATTTGGCACACAAACTTTAAATTCCGCATTATAGCCTTCTCCGGAATGGATAATGCTTTGAATAGCTTCCGAGGTGAGGTGGTTATTCATCAGCATAAAAATTACTTGACTTATTGTACCAATAAAATTTACACATTACACAACAATTCATAAATTGGCAATATTCTTTCCCTTTGGGGCATTGCTGTAAACTTAAGGAATAAGGTACGCATTTTTGTGATGAACCGATTTTTTAATCTGAATTAAATTTCAAACTATCTCAATACATTTAGCCATTTCCGGATGTTTCTCCCAGTTTCTTTTTTAAATCTCTCATATATTTCATTTGGATAGCTTTAAGGTTGATAAAGAGAGATGAAAAAAATTTCAGAAAAAGGTACTTATAGATTATGGATTCTGTAAATGTAATCCTTGTCCTCTCATCCGATAATTTTTCAAAATAACCTGTCCACTCTCCCGAGAAATATTTACTATTCATCGTGAATTGGTAGACTTTAAACTTTTCTTTACGGGTTATATTAAAGCGAATTTCTAAACCGCTCTTGCCACACTCAACAAACTCCTTATCATTTAATATCTTAATATTTTGAAGATCGCTCCGCCATTGCCAATTTTTATTATCTGTAATGGTATTCCAAACGTCTTCAACGCTAAAATTTAATACTTCCGAAACTGTTGATACGCTTTTCCTCATGATTTAAAAAATGCAAACATTCAGGGCCGTTTCCCCAAAAATGGCAAAAAATGCCCTATCGCCCAAATTGAGGGTTACAACCTGTACATTATTAATGATTCGAGAATTATCACCATCCATCCTTTAATCGGTTGACACAAGGTTTTCCGTAACTCCGGGAAAGTATTATACCTACATCCGGGAAAGGTTATACCAACACCCGGGATAAGGTTATCCCAAGACCAGGTATAAGGTTATACCAATACCGTGTATAAGCTTATCCCAACATCTGGTATAAGGTTATACCAAAGCTATGTATAAGCTTAGACCGACACCATGTAAAAGCTTATCCCAGTTCTTGAAATGGGGTATTTAATATTCTTACATAAAACCGCTCTGCGTCATGGCGTCTCTGCGTTTTGTTAGGGAGTGCGATTTCAGGCTTCTGCCACAATAAATGTATCTGACCCAAGAAACCATGCAGGTGACCAAAATAATTTCCCGGTCCATGCCGGCCAACATACTTTTGAATCGGAAAGATTTCCCGAAAGAGGCCTGACAGAAGAGTTGTGAACAACCTTCTTAGCCCGGAGAACCATTTCGGGACCATTCGGAGACCCATCATTCAGAAAAATTATCTGCCATGAAAAAATTATTCTTCCTTTTTGCCTGCATCCAATGTTTCGGCATCTCTCACCTGATTGGCCAAGAATCAATAACCATTCGGGGAAAAATAACCGACGAAGCCAAGGTTCCATTAGTTGGTGCAACCATCTCTATCCCTGACACCGCAATAGGTACCACCAGTGATATAAATGGCGTATTTCAACTGAAAATACCCAAAAATACAACATCGCTAAACATTTCATTTATTGGTTACAGAAGCATAGATGTAGTACCTCATCGCCAAATGACAATTGTGTTGCCCAAGAAAGAAACCGAAATTGACGAAATAGTTGTCACCGCCCAAAAATCTATGGCACAGGTAACCCCCGACAAAACAACTGTATATCCGGGATTATCGTCAACAACCTCATCGGGCACCGCCTATTCGGTATTAAAAAACTTACCGGGCATAATAATAAACAACGATGGGTCCATTTATCTGAATGGAAAATCGGGAGTCAGAATTCTGGTCAACGGCAAAAGCGCCTATTTATCCGGCTCTGAGCTATTAAACTATTTAATGTCGATACCGGCCAATTCGTTAAGCAAAATAGAATTGATAAATCATCCCTCAGCAAAATATGAGGCAGCAGGAAAGGCCGGAATTATTGACATTCATACGCAAAAAAACAACAATGCCGGCTACAACGTCAAACTAAACACCAATTATGAGCAGGGGAAATACGGCCGATGCAACAATAACATTTCTCTTGGCACACAAATAAACCAACTAAACATTTATGGGCTTTACGGATTCTATCGGGGAGATGACTATGTCGATTTAACGGTCACCCGCAATTTTCCGGAAACCACCACTGACCCAACGATTTTTTTTGACCAGGACTCGTACCGGAAAAGAAAGGACCAATCGCACTATTTCAATGTAGGGGTTGATTACAACCTGACGACCCATACATCATTGGGCGTAAAGGCCAGAGGGAACCTTTATCACAGAATAGAAAACGGCGTATTAAATTCTTTGTTTTACACCTCCCAAACCCTCAAAGATTCAGCCATACATTCAACCACTAATAATGATGAAAGTCGTCAAAACTTCATGACTTCTCTTTACTTTCAGCATAAAATGGATTCGTTCGGTAAAGAAATTTCTGCCTCGGTCGATGGGCTATACTATTCCATTAATGAGCCTCAGTTCCATTTCGATAGGGTGTCTGCATCATCCCTCGCCTCCACGGAATCCATATCCCGGACACAAAAAGATGGTCATATAAAAATGATTTCCGGAAATGTGGATTGGACCTATCCCATATCGTCTCTGCTGCGTTTTGAAGCAGGTGCAAAAAGCAATTTCGTCAACATTGACAACGTATCTGCCAGCCAAATCAAAAAAAGGGAACAATGGATAAATGATTCAGGGTTAAGTTCCAACTTTGACTACAACGAGAATATCAATGCCTTATATGTAAACAGTAAGATTCAAACAAAACCCGTAACGATCCATGCCGGATTACGAATTGAAAATACAAATATCACAACCGACTCCATGGACCAATCCTATACCAATTTGTTCCCAAGTTTGATGATTGTCCGTTATTTCCCGAGCCAAAATGCCCTTAGCTTGACTTATGATCGCCGAATCGATCGTCCCAACTATAAAGACCTGAATCCGTTCGTATATGTATTTGATTCCTACACGTATGAACAAGGCAACACGAAGCTGGAACCCCAATTCACCCATCGACTCAGTTTATCCTTCACCATTCGCAAGGCTTACAGATTCAGTCTTTTTTACGCCAACACCCGGCACGCCATCAGCAAATCATATATTGTACACCCCAACAGCAAACGCGTGCTGGTTATGCCTACCAACATGTCGTGGCACAACTCATATGGTTTACAAATCGATGCTGCTCAATTAACGCTTACCAACTGGTTTCATACAAGTCTCCATGCCGAACTTGTACAAAACAACTACAAATGGATTGAGGCAGGTATCACCCAAAAAAATGAAGGTATCACCTTTCAAATTGGAGCTCAGAACCGAATAATACTACCATGGGGCTGGAAGGGAGAAATAAGCGGCTTTTATAACAGTCGCATGCCATACGGACAAATAGATGTTTTGCCCATATGGCAAATTTCGGGAGGTATTAAGCGCGACTTTTTCGATGGGAAGGCAACACTCAACATCTTTTCCTACGACTGGTTTCATTCAAATCGCACACGTGTAGAAGGGATAATCAATGGCGGGTATGCCACCACCCATGAATTTTCGGATCATACCATGATAGGATTATCCCTGACTTTCCGAATCAAAAAAGGACACGAGATAAAAAAGCCCAACGTTCAAAAAGGTTTAAACACAAAACGAATATCTTTGTAAAAGTGCATGAACTCATAATGCCTGGAACGCTATAAAAAAGACTCATGAACCGGACAAACAAATGGTTCCGGATTTCACCCCTAATATTTGGAACCACCGTACTAATTATTATCCGATTAATAAGCGACGTGCCTCTGGAATCGAAGTTCTGGGAACGTCCTTTATCCCAGAACCTCATCGAGTTCGTATCCGTAATCATTATTTCATTTGCCATTGAATACTCGCTGCATGCTTTTGTAAAAAAGCACCGGAAAAAAACGGGAAAGCTATCGGTACAACAGCTGATAAAAGAATACATCATCATACTATTATCCGGCATCGTGATAACGGTTCCTTGCATTTATGTCATTCATTTTTTCACAAACGACCCTGTTGGAATCGACGACCTTGTCATTGCCGAAATCGTCACCTCTTTACTGCTGGTAATTTATTATTCCATTTTCAGAGGAGGCGATATCCTTGAGGCCTATATTCATCAGAAAACCTTAACCCAGCAAATTGAAAAAACTCAAATGGAAACGGAATTAAAATTTTTAAAAGCACAGTTTCACCCCCACTTTCTTTTTAATGCCCTCAATGCCATATATTTTCAAATTGATGAATCGAACCAGGCCCCGCGAAAAGCCATTGAGCAATTGTCCGAACTCTTGCGCTACCAGCTATACGACATTAATCAAACGGTAAAGATCAGGCAAGAACTCAATTTCATCCGCCATTATACGGAATTTATGAAGGTACGCATGAAACCCTCGTTCCACCTAACCATTCATGTTGACCCGCAACTGAATGGGCAGCCCATACACCCATTGCTACTATTCCCGTTGGTCGAAAACGCTTACAAATATATTGGCGGAGAATATTGGATAACCATTGATGCACAGCTAAAAAATGGCGCATTATCTTTTCATATAGAAAATGCCATTCCTGCAATTGCTCATACCGGGAATCGCAAATCCGGTGGCATTGGCCTCCTGAATTTACAAAGAAGACTCAACCTGCTGTATCCCGGCAAACATTCTTTTAGTACCTTTAAAAAGACGAATTCTTTTACTGCCAATTTAAGTATAGAATGGTAAAACTACGATGCATCATAACCGACGATGAACCGATGGCTCGCAAAGGCTTACAAGGTTATATTGAAAAACTTGGTTTTTTGGAACTTGTTGCGGTTTGCGAAGATGCCATTCAGTTAGGAAATGTGTTAAAAGCACAACCCGTTGACCTGATTTATCTCGACATTGAGATGCCCTACCTTTCTGGTGTAGATTTTCTTTCCGGATTAACCGATTCGCCCAGAATAATTATTGTTAGTGCTTACGAGCAATATGCCCTGAAAGGCTATGAATTTGACGTGGCCGATTATTTGCTTAAACCCGTTTCCTTTGAGCGGTTTTTAAAAGCGACCAATAAAGTGTACGATTGGGTTCAAAAAGATAAATCGGCGAATTCCTTATCCGAGTCCATTTTTATTAAAACAACCAACAAATACGAGAAGGTCAACCTGGCCGACATACTTTTTATCGAAGGGATGGACAATTATATCGCCATTCAAACCACCCAAAAGAAGCACATCACACATTCAACGCTAAGTGCATTTGCTCAAAAATTACCGCCACACCATTTTTTAAAGATTCATAAATCATTTATCGTCAACCTCGATAAAGCCACTTCGCTGGAGGGAAACATCCTGGGAATTGACCATTACAAACTACCTGTTTCCAGAAATTACAGAATGGAGGTAAAAAAAAGGTTGTTGAAATAAAGTTCCCGAATCGACCGGCCTAAGCGGTTTTGGGGGGCTCTGTTTAAAGAATAGTTTTTGCCTTTATTTCATTTCCTCCACGCCATTGCCTCTCCGCGTTAATATCCTCATCCCACAATTACCATCAAAAAAATTTGGTTAGCTTAACCCAAAAAATTCTGATTAACCCAGCGGAAAAAATTTTGGGTAACTTAAAGGACATATCGATTGTTCACTTAAGCGGAACATATTCCTCTGCCTTAACGAAAAAAGTTTTTCCAAAGGCTTAAGAAAAAGTTGGGAGAGCCTTAATCGAAAAGTTTGGAAGCCTTAACGGAAAAGTTCGGAAGCCTTAACGAAAAGTTTTGGTTAACCTAACGGAAAAGTTCCGTTAAGGCTCCCAAATTTTTTTGATTAAGCTAACGAGAATTTTTCCAGGTAGTCTAACGAAAATTTTTTCGCATAGGTTAAGTGTCCTCACCATCTTTATAATTTATTCCTCGGGGCCATGGAATCTCGTTTTTTTTATCTATAGGGCTCACTGGCTCATCTTTTCAACGCCCTATTTTTATTTTTTAAGGTCATAATCACCAAGAAAACGGTAACCACAAACAAACCAACAGCGGCCACACCCCTTCTTACCGTATCGTTGAAAGAAGAAAAAAGGGTGATATAAATCCCCACTACGGCAAACAGGAACAGACCTAAAGAGTGTAATCTGTATTTTTTAGGAATAGTCCATTTTGCATTGGTCATCAACAATCCCGAAACACCCATGCCTGCAAAAAGAAACAATCTGGCAAAAGGGCTTTGATGATTTGAAAAGAAATAGATAAGAACAGTTGCAATAAGCAATATCAGTCCGATTATCTTTCTCTGTTTTTTCATATTTCAGAATTATTTCAACATTTCAATTAAGATTGACATTAAATATACAATCACATAAATGGGCACTCTAAGAAAGCCATATTCTCTATCCCTATCTAAAAAACAGATATTCACAAATAAAATAAAAGACATCTACAAAATCAACGAACCAAGGTATTTAATGCAGCACCTATAATAAGTGCCACGACCCCCCCGGCAGGTCCTCCCAATAAATCGCCGGCCCAAGCTGCAAAAATGCGCCCGACACCACCTGTCGTTAATACACCAATCGCAAAAGCTTTTTGATGACAAGTATAATTGTACTCCGTGCACAAAAAAAAGCAGAGAACGAAACCTGCTTACGATTTACCGCCTTTTTTTCTTTAACCATTACACACTTATTCAAATTGAATTTCACTTAAATTAATGGCCAGATAAAATCCGGATGAATCAGTTTATGGGTGTTTCCCTTGAGGTGAGCATCCTTGCCATTCACGGTCCATTTACCTCTATTTCTCTCAAAAACCCTCAGCGTCATGGCGTCGTTGCGTTAAGAATAACTACTTTTGCAAAAATTTTATCCAGTGGAGTGGAGCACGTTATTACAAAATTTTAAAGAACATCCCGGACTAAAAGAGCTTGAGGATTGGCTGGCATCGTCGGAAGAAGACCTTTATTTGAAGGGGCTTTCGGGTTCATCGGCAGCATTGGTGGCTGCCATGAAAGCAGGCCGGCAAAAACACCTGTTTGTCTTATATGATAAAGAAGACGCGGCCTACTTTTATCACGATTTGATGCAGTTGGCGGGAGAATCGTCCGTGTTCTTTTTTCCTTCCAGTTATAAACGTTCGCCTGCCTTTGGACAAACCGACGGCAGTAATGTTATTCTCCGCACCAAAGCATTGGAACAACTTCAGAAAAGTTCCGAAAAATGCCTTGTGGTCACTTACTCAGAAGCGCTTTTAGAGAAGGTGCCTTCCCCAACCGATATGGAAGGGCAATCGATGACCATCCAAGCAGGCGATAAGCTGGACCTGACTTTCGTCACAGAGTTCTTGCAGGACATCGGTTTTCAGCGAGTGGACTTTGTTTATGAGCCCGGCCAATATTCCATTCGCGGCTCCATTATCGACGTATACTCCTACGCCGGGGAGGACCCTATCAGGCTGGACTTTTTCGGCGATGAAGTGGAAAGCATTCGAACATTCGATATAGAGAGCCAGCTTTCACGGACGCGTCTGTCATCGGTTTCCATCTATCCTAACTTATCGGATCCCCCCCCATCGGAAGCCCATTACCTATCACTTCCCGAATTTCTTTCTTCCGCCACTCGGGTATGGATGGAATCGCCCCATCAGATCATGGAGAAGGTGAAGGATATTTATAATCGAGTGGTACAAAAAAATGAACAACAAAAGGAAGAAGACGAAAATCCACAGGATATTCCCTCGGCAGAGGATTTGACCAATCCGGAAATGCTGGAAAAAGGGTTGGCACGAAATCCTAAAATAATCTGGGGGCGGGAACCAACAACGGAACAACACAAGTCGATAACCTTCGAAACTAGCCCCCAGCCGGTTTTTAAAAAGAACTTTGACCTGCTGGAAGCCGATCTTCAAAACAAACAGGAAGAAGGTTACCAAATTTATATACTTTCCGACAATCCACGTCAGCTGGAACGCTTGAAACAAATTTTTGAAGATCGTGGAAAACAAATAGCCTACACGGAAATAAACCGCACATTACACAGCGGCTTCATCGATCATCATCTGAAAATTTGTGTTTATACCGATCACCAGATTTTCGACCGCTATCATAAATTTTCTCTGCGCACCGACAAAGCCAAAGCGGCCCGTCAGTCCTTGTCGATCAAAGAGCTGACCCGGCTGAATCCGGGCGATTACGTGGTGCACATCGATCATGGAATTGGTCGTTTCGGGGGACTTGTCACCACCGAAGTCAACGGTCAGAAGCAGGAAGTCATCAAGCTGATCTACAAGGACAACGACGTCATATTGGTCAACATTCACTCCCTGCATCGCATCAGCAAGTTTAAAGGCAAAGACGGGGAGCCGCCACGCATCAACAAGCTGGGCACCGGGGCCTGGCAACGCACCAAAGAAAAAACCAAAAAGAAGGTAAAAGATATTGCCCGTGAGCTCATTGCCCTATACGCCGCACGGAAGGCACAGCCCGGATATGCTTTTTCGCCCGACTCCTTTATGCAAAAAGAGTTGGAGGCATCCTTTATTTTTGAAGATACCCCCGACCAAAACAAGGCGACTCTGGCCATAAAAAAAGACATGGAAGATAAAACGCCCATGGACAGATTGGTATGCGGTGATGTGGGATTCGGAAAAACAGAACTGGCCGTCCGAGCCGCCTTTAAAGCGGTGAGCGACAGCAAGCAGGTGGCAGTTTTGGTGCCCACAACCATTCTGGCACTTCAGCATTACCAAACATTTAAAGATCGACTCAAAGACTTTCCATGCAGAGTAGAATATATCAGCCGACTGCGGAAAACATCCCAAACCAAAAAGGTAATATCTGAATTGAAAGAAGGAAAGGTCGATATCGTCATCGGGACGCACCGACTGGCAGGTAAAGATGTCGTATTTAAAGATCTGGGATTACTGATCATCGACGAAGAACAACACTTTGGCGTAGCAGTAAAAGAAAAGCTGAAGCGGCTTAAGGTCAATGTAGACACATTAACACTTACGGCGACCCCGATTCCGCGAACCCTTCAGTTTTCATTGATGGGTGCCCGCGATTTATCCATCTTGAACACAGCGCCACCCAACCGCCACCCAATCATCACGGAACTCCATGTATTCAACGAGACCATCATCAAAGAAGCCATCACCTATGAATTGGAACGCAATGGTCAGGTATTCTTCATCAACAACCGGGTACAAAACATTTACGAACTGGAGCAAGCCGTCAACCGCTGGCTGCCGGAAGTAAGAACCGTAGTGGCGCACGGACAAATGGAGGGGCAAAAACTGGAAAAGATCATGCTCGATTTCATGGCCGGAGAGTACGACGTATTGATTGCCACCACCATCATTGAGTCCGGGCTGGATATCCCCAACGCCAATACTATTATCATAAACAATGCCCACCACTTTGGTCTGAGCGATCTCCACCAACTACGAGGTCGGGTTGGCCGTTCCAACAAAAAAGCGTTCTGCTATCTGCTGGCTCCCCCTCTGACGACGCTCACCCAGGATGCCCGGAGAAGACTCCGCATCATAGAAGAATTCTCGGAACTGGGAAGCGGATTTAATATTGCCATGCAGGATTTGGACATTCGTGGTGCCGGCAATTTGCTGGGGGCCGAACAAAGTGGCTATATTTCCGATATCGGTTATGAAACCTATCAACGAATCCTGCAGGAAGCCATGCTGGAACTTCGGGAGGACGAATTCCCCGATCTCTTTAAAGAGGATGTTAAACCGGGTGCAGCGGTGCAGTCCTTTGTTCAGGATTGCCAAATCGAAACCGATGAAGAGGTCAGAATCCCCGACGACTACATCTCCAACACAGCCGAAAGAATGGACCTCTACAGAGAACTGGACAATATCGACAACGAAGATAATCTTAAAGATTTCGAGTTCAAGCTCAAAGACCGGTTCGGCCCCATCCCGGCTCCTGCATTGTCCTTGCTACACATCGTCCGATTAAGAATAAAAGCCCAATCGATGGGAATCGAAAAGCTTATCCTTAAAAACCATACTGCGCGGCTCTATTTTGTGGACAATCCCGGCTCCCGGTTTTATCAGTCCGAATGCTTTGGAAAGATCCTAAGCTGGGTACAAAATCATCCAAAAGATTTTCAGATGAAACAAAAAGGAGAAAGATTGATTCTTAAAATCAAAAAGGCAGACAATGTTCAAACTTTGAAAAAATTGCTGGATGAGATAACGGCTGCTTAAGGCCCCCATCATCCGTTATGCTTATCCACAGCTTCTTTGAGAACAATGATAATTTTTTCCGGCTCACCATCGCCATTGCTCAATACGAAGCCAATACATTTTAAATGATAGGAAGTGGTTTCTATGGTTAAATTAACTGTAGAGTCATCTTTCCGATTGAATATATTGGCCAGAGCCCCACGATCTATACTCATCCATGGGCGAAGCGAAAAAACAGAATGGCCGCGCATATCAAAGGCCGGTGAGACATATTCCCGAAAAGCCGGATTATAATCCAGCACCTCAAACATATTGTTGACAAGCAACACGGCCCCCATACCCGACAATGCTGCTTCGCGCCATTTTTTCAATTCATCAATCTGTCCCAGATAACCGGATACTTCCACCAGCACCAGTTGAAATGCCGCTTCACCGTTAAACGTAATGCGTGAGGCATGCACAAAGACTTTCAATGCCTTTTGGTGAAAAGTTTTAATAATGATGTGGAAGGGTTGAATCTCATCGCATTGATTTTCGTCAAGTCTTCGTTGAAGGACAGGCACAAACTTCTCATCCACAAAATGGATAAAATCCGAGCCGACCATATCTTCCATATAATGAGTTTTGAAAAGATCGAGCGCCAGATTGTTCAGATAACGAATGATCCCCTTTTGAACTATGGCAATAGCGATGGGTGCTTTGGAGATATAGTCCCGAAAACTTTGCTCTCTGCGTTTTTGATCCAGATCGGCTTTATGTTTATAATAGGCCAACTCCATGGTAATGGCCAGCTCCTTTTTTGTGATGGGTTTAACCAGATATCCATACGAATTGGAGATAACAGCCCGTTCTATTACTTCGGTACTGGTGTCGCTGGAAACAAAAATAACCGGTATTTCATATTCCCTCTGAATGGTTTCGGCAGCTTCAATTCCGTCGACCTCCCCTTCAAGATGAATATCCATCAGAACAATATTCGGTGAATTTTCTTTGGCCATCTCCAATGCTTCTTCACCGGTTTTGCATCTTCCGATAATTTCAAAGCCTAAATCCTTTAAAAACAAAGAAAATATGGCTGATATAAATCGATCATCTTCAACTATTAAAACTTTTCGCATAGTATGGTATAATTTTTGGAACGAACACCACTAATCCATTTTAGATTATTGATATCCAGTTACGCGTCAACAGATCAATGCACGAATCCGGGGGTAAAAAAGGGCTAAACAATTCATTACGAATCAACAAAGCATGGTTAAGCATATTACTACAGAGCCACTTAAGAACTACCATGCAAAATTCATTCGGCCCTTAAAAATTTTTATACGGCTAAAGACTCGGATTTTACGCATCCCTCTCTGCAATTTGCAAGAAAGGAATAACTTTGCATTTAATCCATACAATTTGAGCTTATGAATTTAGCAATTGATCAGGGAAACAGCAGCATCAAAATGGGATTTTTTGATAAGGGCAATTTAATTGCCACTTACAAGCTAATTTTTCCTGACCAAAAAAAGATAAGTGAACTTTACCGGCTTCATCAACCCAATAAAGTGATCCTATCATCTGTAACCAAAGAAACGAAACTTATTGAACAATATTTCCAATCGCAGAAAATTCCTTTCCACCTATTGGATCATACCACCCCTCTCCCCTTCAGACACCAATATAAAACACCCGAGACATTAGGGTTAGATCGGCTGGCCGCCATTGCCGGCGCACTAACATTATATCCACAAGAAAACCTGTTGGTGGTTGACGCCGGTACGGCCATCACCTTTGATCTGGTGGTAAATAACACATTTGTTGGCGGCAACATCTCCCCGGGAATTCATATGCGCTTTATGGCTTTGCACCAATTTACCAAAGGACTCCCCAAAATAGAACCCGGCCGTTCGGATTTTTGGGGAAGATCAACAGAGGAAGCCATCAGATCGGGGGTACAAAACGGCATTGCCTTAGAGATCGATGCCTACATCGAAAGAACCCGACAACAATACCCTGATATCAAAACCATCATGACAGGAGGTGACGCAGATTTTTTTGTTACCTACACAAAAAATATCATCTTTGTACATCCAAATTTAGTATTATACGGACTTAACAGAATATTGGAATACGATGCATAAACTTTTCAAATACTCTTTTTTGCTACTAGTCCTCGTGACCACTTCGGCAACCTTCGCACAAAAAAGGACCTATTCCCCCCTATCCCGATATGGCGTTGGCGAACTCAACACCTACGGCTATGGGCAAAATACCGGAATGGGGCACTCAGGAATTGGAATAAGAACCAATGAACATATTAATTTTCTAAACCCTGCTTCCTATTCGGCGATAGACACCATGTCGTTCTATTTCGAAACAGGCCTCACCGGAAATTCCCAAACCTTTGAATCGACCGGTGGTCAGGAAAAATACAACAACATTGATTTCAGCTATTTTGCAATGGGGTTTTCCCTCTCAAAAAACATCAAAACTTCGTTGGGGTTAAGACCCTTTTCCAATGCCGGCTATAAATTTGAATTTTCTGACAATACTTCCACCACCCGAGCTGTGGGAACAGGCAACCTTTCAGCCGCCTACGGAGGATTGTCCATTCGAGTGATACCCCAGTTATCGTTGGGAATGCATGCCACCTATCTTTTTGGGAACTTGCGCCATACCACCTTTATCGAATTCAGTGAGGATGATAACGCCTATAAGTATGGCTTACAAAACGAGATGCACGCCAGTGACTTCTTCTTGGATTTCGGCGCACAATTCAGCCACCAAATCAATGAAACAGACCAGATTACAGCAGGTATAACATTCCGTCCTCAAAGCGAAATCGGCGGAGATTTCCAACGAACAGCAGCGAAAGGGTTGGATTATGCAGAAGACGGCAAACTCTTTTCCAGCAATTACATCATCCCGGAAGCTTCCGACACGCTTGATGTTTCGGGCTTTGAAATGGCCAGATCCGTTGGATTCGGGCTCTCTTATTCCAAGAGCGACTTCCTAACCTTATCGGCCGATTATGTTCTCTCGAACTGGGGAGAGATAAACTTTCCCGATGGTTTGACACAGACCAAAAACAACTCTAGATTTTCGGCAGGAGCTGAAATTATCCCCAATTTCCGGTCCACCAATTATCTTTCTCGCATAAGATACCGCGCTGGCATTCACTATGGTGACCAATACATAATGATTAACGACAACGACCTCAAAAACTTTGGCATAACTTTTGGTCTAGGACTACCATTAAACAGAACAAAAACATCGGTCAACATAGCCTTTGAATACGGCACGGTTAAACCGTCGGGGAATTTGGACATTAATGAAAATTACGCCAAAATATCGTTGAATTTCACCTTTCACGAGTTCTGGTTTATCCAACGTAAATTCGATTAAGCCATTTCAATCTTTATAAGGTTCATATAATTTTAATATCTTTGTCGCTGTTTATCAAAAAAGCCATATTCAAACACGAAGAAGACAAATAACAATCGGTTTATAATTATAAGTTTTCAACAGATAAGAGAGGGGAATTATAAGCTGATTTTATTTTTTTAATAAAATTTTTTTCACATGAAAGCATTTACAATAATAGTATTAGGATTTTTAATTTCCATGCCCCAGATCTATGCACAAAAAGGGGTAGAAGACGGTTCGAAGTACGGACATGGAGAAGACAGCATCCGGTGTCTGAAAAATCTGTCTTTGTACACTGAATTGGCAAAACAAGAGCTGTATGATGATGCCTATCCCTACTGGGAGATCGCCTTTAACGAATGTCCGCTGTCTACTCGTCGCCTCTATACCGACGGAGTGGACATATTAACACACAAGATCAAAAATGCCGAGGATGAATCCAAGAAAGAAGCCTTCTTCCAGGAGTTAATGAAGGTTTATGACCAACGGATGAAATATTTTGGCAATCACTCCCGCTATGGAGTTCCTTATATTAAAGCCACCAAGGCAATAGATATTCTGGAATACAAAAAATCTGATCCCGCCTATAAAAAACAGGCCTATCAATTGCTGTCTGATGCCGTCGCCAATGGTGGCGCCAAATATCAACCGGCAGCGTTCGCCCTCTATATCACGACTTCCATTGCCATGTGGAAAGATGAAGAAATATCCGGCGAAGAGGTGGTCAATAATTATATTGATGTCTCAGAAAAGATAAACAAGCTTATTGCAGATCCCAAAATGGCCAAATACAAAAAAATGTATACCAAACTATCCGGTCAGTTGGAAGATGTATTTGCCGGTAGCGGAGTGGCCAGTTGCGAAACCCTGGATAACATCTATTCACCACAAGTGGAAGAACACAAAGAGGATCTGGAATGGCTGAAACGCGTCAATCGTTTATTGACCAACGCCCTATGTGACGATATGGATTTGCTATTCAAAGTATCGGAATATCTCTATCGCATAGAGCCTAGCAGCTCTGCAGCATTCGGATTGGCCAGGAGATATCTGAAATCAGGAGAATCCGCAAATGCCATAAAATATTATGAAGAGGCCATTAGTCTGGAGGAAAACAAAGAGAAAAAAGCAGACTACTACTACCAATTAGGGCTTGTTCATTTGGCCGGGAAAAATTATGTATCGGCACGTGCCAATGCCTTGAAAGCAATAGAAAATAACCCCAACTGGGGAAAACCGTACATTCTTATTGGTAAAGCGTATGCGGCCTCAGCCAACAGTGTTGGAAGCAACGATTTTGAACACAAAACAGCATACTGGGCTGCCGTAGATAAGTTTGTCAAAGCCAAATCTGTAGATCCGGAAGCCGTTGCTGAAGCCAACGAATTGATCAATGCCTATAGCAACCATTTCCCGAAAACGGACGAAATATTTTTCCAAGGTCTGGAAGAGGGTGCAGCTTATACCGTTGGTGGATGGATTGGTGAAAGAACCTCGGTAAGATCGGCTCGATAGAGAGAGATCATGAAAACAAAATTCTTAACAAATAAATATTTAACAGCAGGCAATTTTATATTGCTTGCTGTTATCGCATTTATATCCTCCTGTCAGTCCAACACTCCGGAAGAGATCAAAGCCGTAGTCGATGAAGACAATTTTCCTTCCCTGTCGGTCAATAACTTGGAAAGCGTAATTACGGATTCAGGGAAAGTGGCTTATCGGTTTATCACCCCGGAGATGAACCAATATAAAAACAGAGAAAAACCGTACACCGAATTTCCGCTTGGACTTCATCTTATCGTTTACAATGCAAAAGGAGAAATTGACGCTCAAATCAAGAGCAATTATGCGGTCTATCATGAAAAAGAAGACCTCTGGGAACTTCAAAACAATGTGGAAGCGGTAAATTTCAAAAATGAAGTTATCAATACTGAACAATTGTTCTGGGATACCAAAAAACACATCATTTATTCGGATGAGTTTATTAAAATTACCACCGATACCGAAATATTAACCGGCTACGGATTTGAGTCGGATGAAAAATTTGAAAATTATACCATAAAAAATATCAGTGGCATATTATCGGTTGACGAAGAAAATCTGTAACAACAACATTTTTGAATAAAAACAGAGGTGTAAATATCAACGACGTTTCTACTATTAGGTTAACAGTTGGAATATTAGGCTGAATAAAATCACAAAAGTGCATGTATAAAACGTCCATTGGAGCCAGAAGGAATTTCAAGCAACCACCTTCACCTTCAAAATATCATCTCCTCAAAGCTAAAAAACAGTTTTTTTTAATTGCTGCTGAATGAATAAAAACAAGATTCCGTAGTTTTTATTATCTTGCCACGAAGTAAGCTGTCTCACAAACAATGGAATATTTACCCGTAATAACTGTTACCATATTAGTTTCAGCATTTTTTTCCGGAAGCGAAATGGCATTCCTTTCCGCTAACAAATTACTCATAGAATTAAACCGGAAAAAGAACCCACGCCTGGCTAAAATAATCGATGTTTTTCTTCGCAAGCCGGGAATGTTTATAACCACCATCCTTATCGGCAACAATATTGCGCTGGTAATATATGGAATCTATACCGCCCGACTATTTGAGCCCTTTATCGCCAGATATGTCAGCTCCGATTTTGGCATTTTGCTTCTTCAAACCCTCTTTTCAACATTAATCATACTGATTACTGCCGAATTTTTACCTAAAATAATTTTCAGGATAAATCCCATTTTCACCTTAAACATCTTTGGAATACCGCTTTCTTTGGTCTACGGATTGTTTTATCCCATATCCAAATTCACACACGGCATATCCAATTATTTGATACGAAAAATCAGCGGCCCGGCCAACCGAAAAAGAACCGAAGATTTGGTCATCGGCCGACTGGACTTTGACGACCTTCTGTCCGAACATAACGAGAATTCACAAGCCGATGAAGAGGTCCCGCAAGAAGTTAAACTCCTCAAAAATGCCCTGGATTTCTCCTCTCTAAAGGTACGGGAATGTACGATTCCCCGCACCGATTTGCAAGCAGTGGAAATTGAAGACAGTTTGGAAATCCTCCGTCAAAAGTTCATAGAAAGTGGTCATTCCAAAATATTGGTTTATAAAGAAAACATTGACAATATTATCGGCTATGTCCATGTCTCGGAACTTTTTAAAAATCCCAAAAAGCTTCGGAACATTATCAATCCGATAAGTATTGTTCCGGAGACCATGACAGCCAACAAGCTTTTGGAACTATTCACCAAAGAACATCGAAGCATCGCGCTGGTGGTGGATGAATTTGGCGGCACAGCCGGAATCATTACGCTGGAAGATATTTTGGAAGAAATATTCGGGGAAATTAATGACGAACATGACATTTCCGATTTGGAAGAAAAAAAGATAGATGATCGTACTTATAAATTTTCGGGTCGTTTGGAAATAGATTACCTCAACGAAAAATATCAGCTGGGTCTTCCTGTCTCCGACGATTATGAGACGCTGGCAGGAATGATCCTCAACTACAACGAGTCCATCCCCAAAGAGGGCGAAAAAATATGGATCGCTCCATTTGAAATTCAAATTTTGGAAGCCAGCAGTTCAAAAATTGAACTTGTAACTGTCATAAAACAGGACGAATAGATTCGGAATCAATTTTTATATCGATTCTAAAATTCATACTGCACCTACTTTAAGAAAAGAGATTGTCCATTTTTTTGTATATTCGTGACCTGATTTTTAAAAACAATATTAATTTGTAACCGAATGGCAACTTTAGAGAGAATCAGAAGCAAAGGAGGCGTTTTAGTAGCCGTATTAATTGGCCTCGCCTTATTAGCCTTCATATTGACAGACCTTTTAAGTTCAGGGACATCCATTTTTAGAAGAGCGCAAATGATGGTTGCTGAAATCGATGGAGAATCGGTATCAATTCAGGACTTTCAGGCCCGTGTATCAGAAATGGAAGAATATGCCAAACTGAACTCAGGCCAATCATCGCTGGAAGCAGAAATGGTAAACCGCTTAAGAGACCAGGCCTGGAATCAAATGGTCAATGAAATCCTATTAAACAAAAAGTATGAAGAACTGGGCATAGAAGTATCCCCCGCAGAATTGCTGGATATGGTGACCGGATCGAGAGTTCACCCGATGATCCTTCAGCTCTTCCGTAACCCTCAAACGGGAGCATTTGACAAAGAGCAGGTTATCAGGTTTCTAAAATCGAAACAATATGACCCAACGGCCAATTTTTACTGGAGTTTTGTTGAAGACCAGCTCATTAATGATCGATTGTACACTAAATATTCCACTCTTTTTCAAAAAGGCTTCTATGCCACCAACCAATGGGTTGAAAGCGAAGCTGAGGCCATGTCTAAAAAAGTGGATTTCAATTTTGTGGTTAAAAGACTAGCTACCGTTCCTGACGAGGAGGTAGCTGTTAGCGAAAGTGAAATCAAAGCTTATTACAATGATAATAAGGATCATTTCAAACAATCGGCCAGCCGAGACATTGAATACCTCACTTTTGATGTAGAGCCCACGGAAGAGGATCGTCAAAGCACGCAAGAACTGATTCTCGACATGAAAAAAGATTTCAGTTCACCCGATATCAATCCGCAACAGTTCGTAACCAACAATTCAGATATCCCCTTCAATCCCCTTTATTTAAAGCCGGAAGCCTTGGAACCTGAAATTCGGGATTTCGTATTGTCGGCTTCTGAAGGAGATGTTTACGGTCCCTATTTCGAGAACAATACTTATAAATTGACACGCCTGGTAGATGTAGCTCAGCTTCCTGACTCAGTAAAGGCGCGTCATATCCTGTTACGCATCAACCCTCAAAATCCGGACGAAGCCAATCAAATGGCTGACAGCCTAATAAATCTCTTAAACAATGGAGCGGATTTTGCCGAATTGGCCAGACAATACTCAGAAGACCAGGGGTCGGCCATCAACGGTGGAGATTTGGGATGGTTCCAACAAGGACAAATGGTTCCGGCCTTCAACGATGCCTGCTTCTTCGGAAAGAAAGGCGATATTGTCAAAGCCAACACCAATTTTGGGTTACACATCATCCACATTCAGGATAAGGGAAAACCCACCACAAAATATCAACTGGCCACATTGGGACGTGAAGTCACCTACAGTTCCAAAACCTATCAGGATATCTATTCTGAAGCAACACGTTTTGCGGCATTAAACAACACTCAGGAAAAATTCAACGCCGCAGTTGAAGAACAAAACCTGGTGAAAAAATATGGCCGTAATCTTCAGAAAAATGACCGCTTTGTAGGTAATCTTGAATCACCTCGTCAGTTGGTAAAATGGGCTTTTGAAGCCGAAGAAGGCGATCTTTCGCCAATCTTTGAATTCGGAGATCAATTTGTCATTGCAGTGCTTTCTAACATCACAGAGGAAGGGATTATGCCGCTGAGCGCTGTAAGAAACAGAATTGAACGTCAGTTAATCAACGAAAAGAAAAAAGAGAAACTGATTGCAGAACTTAAAGACCAAAAAGAAAGTGGCAAATCACTGGAAGAAATTGCGAATGCACTGGAAAGTGAAGTACTAACGGCGTCAGACGTAACCTTTAATACCTTCCAGATAACAGGTGCCGGTACCGAGCCTTCACTGGTCGCTCTTGCCCTTTATTCGCCCTTAAATGAGGTTTCAGAACCCGCTGCAGGGAATAATGGTGTTTACTTGGTTCAGGTCACCAACAAAGAAGAATCGGAAACAGACAAGGAACAGATTAAGCTTCAAATAAAAAGCTTATTAAACCAAAAAGTAAGCTATCAGCTGCTTCCGACCATTCGCGACAAGGCAGAAATCATTGACAATCGTTCTAACTTTTATTAGAAGAACGACTTCTAAACAATATAGAGATCAAATAAAAAAGCCCCAAAATTGGGGCTTTTTTATTTGATTGTTTCCTCAGTAAAATGGTCTGAAATAATACACAAATGTCGTCGTACCGACGCTAAAATGTGGCAAAGCACACCGTACTTTTGTCCATTAAAATAGCACTTCCCCCAAAAGAGAGTTGGCAGATGACAAAAAAAGCGGTGGTTATCCCTCCGCCAAAAGCCGTTTCACGGTATCTGAGATATCCTTTCCATCCGCTTTTCCGGCCAGTTTTTTGGCAGCTATCCCCATCACTTTTCCCATGTCTTTCATCGACCGGGCCCCCACTTCATCAATAATACTTTTAAGTTCCTTTTCCATCTCTTCGGGGCTCAACTGTGCGGGCAGAAATCCGGCAATCACATCCGCCTCAGCCATTTCATTATCATAAAGATCAGCACGTCCTTGGGCCGAATAGATATTGGCCGAATCTTTTCTTTGTTTCACCATCCTCTGAAGAATTTTTATTTCTTCCTCTTCCGATATTTCGCCCCCTGCTTTAGCTGCGGTGCGGGCTTCCAGCAACTCTTTCTTGATACTTCTAAGAGCTTGCAGTCTCACTTTTTCGCGTGCCTTCATGGCACTCTTAATCTCATCTGTAATTTTGTCAATTAAGCTCATATCTAAAATTCTTTGTTTAACATTTCATGCAAGATGCATGGATTAATCCACATTATCGTGCAAATAAGGATTATTGTCGCTGATGCGCGGATTATCCTTTCCTCCTGAGAGGGTAAAACGAGATACCTTTTGTCCGGAAGGGTCGGCAACCTTACCGGATTGACGGGGCTTTTTATCCTCGATAGAGACATTTCTCCTCTTATAGGCAGGAATGCTTTCCATCTCATCAATCAGTTTCTCATCATTCATTTCTTCAGGTGTCAGCGCAGCAGCCGAACCATACTGAAACAAGGGCTTTACATCCTTATTATTGCTGTCTAACGCCCAGGACAAAAGTTCTTCATCATTGACAGACTCTGTACCTTCCTCAGTTTTGGTGTTTTCACCGTATAACCATTCAATTTGGCGTTCTTTTTCACGTTCTATTTCATCAAAGTCAACGACTCGGGCTTCCTCATCTTCCGAAGATTCCATATTATCGAAAGAGGCTTCTTCCTCATCATTAACATTGCCCTCTTCATCCATCGTAAAACGGGTTACCACCTTCTTTTCGACCGGTTTTTCCTGCTTGTTAATAATATGGCCCGAAGCAAATCCGGTGGCAATAATGGTGACACCGACCTCATCATTTAATCGTTCATCGGTTCCCGATCCCCAGATAATAGATGCTGAAGATCCCACCCGTTCCTGGACATAGTCGGTAATTACCCCAACTTCATCCATCGTAATTTCATCCGTTCCGGAAGTTATATTGAGCAAAATATTTTTAGCCCCCCTGATATCATTATTGTTCAACAATGGCGACTCCAAAGCGGCCTGAATGGCATCAATGGCCCGATCCTGTCCTCCGGCTGTGGCCGACCCCATTAAAGCAACGCCACTGTTTTTCATCACGGTTTCCACATCTGCGAAGTCAACGTTGATATAACCGTGAACCGTAATAATCTCCGCGATCCCCTTTGCAGCGGTTGCCAATACATTATCTGCACGAGAAAAGGCATCACTCACTTTCAAATCACCATACATTTCCCGCAGCTTCTCATTGTTAATAATGAGCAATGAGTCGACATGGTTTTCAATTTCGGCAATTCCGTTAAGTGCCTGTTCAATTCTGACCCAACCTTCAAATTTAAAGGGAATGGTAACAATCCCCACCGTCAGAATGCCCATTTCCCGGGCTGCTTTGGCAATAACAGGGGCTGCTCCGGTTCCGGTTCCGCCTCCCATACCTGCGGTAATAAAGACCATCTTAGTATTATCTTCCAGGACTTTCTGTATCACCTCAAGGCTTTCAATGGCAGCTTCACGTCCCTTCAAGGGTTTATTGCCAGCCCCCCGACCTTCTGTGAGCGAGGCTCCAAGTTGTATTTTTACTGGTACGGGACTATTGGCCAAAGCCTGCGCATCGGTATTGCAAACCACAAAGGTTACATCCTTGATGCCCAAACTATGCATATAATTTACCGCATTGCTTCCACCTCCTCCAACACCCACCACTTTTATTATACTATCAGGATTGTCCGGCATATCAAAGTTCATCAGATCATCAATCATGGTTACCTCCTTTCAAATGGGGCAGGATCACATTTCGGTATCCCTTTCGTCAAAGATGCTTGCAAAGTTGCGCTGTAACTTTTCGAAAAGGTCACCCGTAAATTCTGCTTTTTTAGTTTTTTTGGATTTTCTGGATTTGTTTCCGGAAGTTTTTTTCTTTTTCCCGGATATATCTTCTTCGGTTTGCATATCCTCAAAGAGGACCTGCTCCCGTGTTATCATACCGCTACCCGGATACTTCCCTGCCGATATCATCAATCCGATGGCTGTGACAAGCGAAGGATCAGAAAGAGCTTTCTTCTCCCCGTTGGTAAAGGCTCTTGCAGAAGTTCCGATTCTCACATCCAGCCCTGTTTTTAATTTGGTCAGTTCGGCCAAATGATGAAGATTGGCACCTCCTCCCGTGAGAACAATACCGGCACCGAGTTTTTCATAAAAACCGGAACGTTCCACATGATGAATAATAAGTTCAATGATCTCTTCCATTCTGGCCTGAATAATACAGGCAAGGCTTTTAAATGAGATCACCTTTGGTTCCCATCCGGGAATTCCGGGAATGGAGACCACCGCATCTTCTCTTGCGAGCGTCCCCAGTGCTGATCCAAAACGCATTTTTAAGGCTTCTGCCTGCTTTTGCAACACGGCACATCCTTCTTTTATATCACTTGTTATCACATTTCCACCAAATGGAATAACGGCGGTATGGCGCAACACTCCATCATGAAACAAGGCCAAATCAGTGGTCCCTCCTCCAATATCCACCATAACCACACCTGCCTCTTTTTCCTCTTCCGAAAGGACAGATCCGGACGAAGCCAAAGAAGAAAGGATAAGACCATTCAGGCGCAGGCCGGCCCGCTCAATACACTTTTCCAGATTTTTTATAGCAGAGTTACGACCGATCACCACATGGTAGTTACCTTCAATTTTTTGCCCGGAATATCCTTCCGGTTCTTTGATTCCGCTTTCATGGTCAACAATATAGTCCTGTGGGACAACGTGCAAAATTTTCTCATCAGGTTCCAGCACGATGCGATAGCTATCCTGTAACAACTGTTCCAGGTCAAAAGTATTAATAACACTTCCACCTTTTATAAATCTGTAGCAGCGATTGCCCATGGTTCGAATATGCTGCCCGCTGACTCCGGCGAAAACATCACTTAATTTAATACCAAGACGATCTTCCAAAGCAAAGACAGCTTGTTGAATTGCCTTCCCCGTCTCATCTATATTCAGAACAACACCTCGTTTGACCCCGGCACAGGGCACCTTCTCAACGCCCAATACTTCCAGCATTCCGTTAGGGTGCTTGCGGCCTGCAACGGCGACCACCTTGGTAGAGCCGATGTCTATAGCTGAAATAACATTTAATTCCTGACTCATAAATTCCTGTTTTTCGAGCAAAGTACTTGTCCTTTATATTTTAAATTTATTACCTTATACTTGTTCCACTCTCTGGGCGATAACCCCTGTTTGTAAAGCGCTTTCAGATTTCTCATTTTTTCATCTATTCTTTCGGGCGGCCCCAACAGAATCAAATGATCTCCCACTCTTGGAACCAGCACATAATCGCCATTTTTCTTAATATACACCTGCTCAATTTGAGCCGTCCAGAACAGATCTTTCCGAAAAAGACGGGCAAGATATATTAAATGGTCCAATTGACCTTCAATGACGCCGCTCACAATCATTACTCTGGCGGTATAGTTATCGAATAATTGCATTTCATTGCCGTACTCATCGATGTAATAAGAACGTCCCTTTTCAAATACCCGGAAGAGAGGCTTGTGTTGTATCAAATCAATTTTCAATATCCCCTCTATCGTATTGTAAACCTCACAATTATATACCGCCGGATGTTTTTCCACAAATGTTTCTATTTCGTTTAACTTTAAAGCATTTATGGGTTCACCCAAAATTCCATCAAATTTCCCCAGTACCGCATTTTTTATCTCGTGGGGTTGGACAAACCCATTCTTCAAACTGTCGAGAACATTAACTTCCACTTCAGAACAGACCAACTTTTGGTGATGACGCCCCACCAGTCCGAGCATCACCGGGAAATATAAAAGCAATAAGCCCCAAAGTAAAGATTTTTTCACGTTCTTCATCGTAAAATAATGTTCATATACGCTGTTTGGATTTGCAATAATTCTCTCCCCATTCGCAAATTCCGGGAACTAATCTGTCAATATCTCCGGCTCCCATGGTTACCAGAACTTCAGGTTGCAGACGGTTCAAAACAGGGATCAGTTCGTTTTTTTCTACCAGATGACATTTATTAGGCTCCATAAAATGAGCAATGGTTTCACTGGATATTCCGGGTATAGGCTCCTCCCGTGCCGGATATATCGGCAACAAGACCACTTGATCCAACCCTTCATTGAGTGCTTCGGCAAACGCCCCGGCAAAATCACGTGTGCGTGAAAAAAGGTGAGGTTGAAAAACCCCTGTCACGCGTCTTCCCTTCCAAAGATGTCGAACACTTTCCAATGTTGCTTTTATCTCCTGAGGATGATGTGCATAATCATCGATATACACCAAACTGTCGTTATTGATAAACATATCAAAACGTCGGGCTATTCCTTTAAATTGCGGCAAAGCATCCACTAACTCTTCATATTGAGCGCCGCTTATGAGAGCCAGTGATAATGCCGCAACTGCATTTTCCACATTCAGCAGACCGCGGACCCCCATTTTAAATCCCGGCAAAACCCCTTCTTGGGTTTTCAAATCAAAGGTATAATATCCATCAATTTCTTCAATATGAATGGCCGAATAATCGGCATTTCCGCCAAGGGAATAGGTCAATGTCCGAACTCCGGCCGCAAGATTTTCCGGGATCTCCAGACCCGATTTTAAAAGTAAATAACCATTAGGCTTTATCCTCTGCGCAAAACCTGCAAACCCCTTTTTCACTTCCTCAAATGTTCCATAAATATCTAGATGATCTGCATCCATGGATGAAATTAAGCCCAAAGTAGGACTAAGTTGCCAAAAAGAACGATCGAACTCATCAGCTTCCAGAACCACCAATGGCGAACGACTGTTCCCTACAAAGTTGGTATTAAAATTCTTCGAGATACCACCCAAAAAAGCGTTGACACCTATTTTGCACCGGGATAACAAAAATGCTGTCAGTGTGGAAATGGTCGTTTTACCATGCGTCCCAGCCACACAGATCGATTTCATCCCTTCCGTAATCATACCTAATACCCTGGAACGCTTCATCACTTCAAAGCCATGACCTCGAAACCATTGAAGCTGAGGATGCGAATCCGGAACCGCAGGCGTATAGACGATCAACGTTCCGGACCGATCTCTAAAATCCGGGGGAAGTGCAGCCACTCCATCATCCCATACCACACTGATCCCCTCCCTGATCAAAGCATCGGTAACACTACTCTGAACACGGTCATAGCCTGCCACCTGACGTCCGACAGAATAAAAAAACCTTGCCAGAGCACTCATTCCAATGCCTCCTATACCTACAAAGTAGATTCGGGAATATGTATCAAATATCTTCATTAACTATGATTCGGATAATTTTTCTATTTCTTGGGCTATTTTCTCTGCAGCATCGGGCAAAGCAAATTCCTTTATTTTTATTTCCAATTGTTGTCTTTCAGCTTCATTTCTCAGCAAAGAGAGTGCTTCCGGAACCAATTGACGAGCCGCATCCCGGTCGGTTACCATTAAGGCGGCTCCCTCCTTTACCAGCGACATGGCATTCTTTGTTTGATGATCTTCAGAAACATTGGGCGAGGGCACCAAAATAGAAGCTTTCCCCAACAACGCCAATTCACTGATGGTTCCTGCACCAGCCCTTGATATCACCACATCTGCCACCGCATAAGCCATTTCCATATTTTTAAGAAATGGCGCCACCTTAACATTCTCCAAATTTTTAGCGCTCAGCTGCTTTTTTAAATCATCCCAATAATACTTTCCACATTGCCACAACAACTGAACATCGGTTAAACTCATAATATCCTCCAAATGTTCCAGAATACCATTATTGATACTTCCGGCTCCCAAGGAACCTCCTACAACCAAAAGTGTCTTTTTCTCCGGATCCAGATTCAATTTCAGGAAGGCTTCCCTGCGATCGACAGGCTCCAGCAATTTCTTTCTAACAGGATTTCCGGTCAATACAATACGTGGGGCCGGGAAAAAACGCTCCATACCGGGATAGGCCACACATATCGTTTTGGCTTTCCTTGCCAATATTCTATTGGTGACGCCCGGAAAGCTGTTTTGTTCCTGAATAAGTGTCGGCACTCCTGCTGCGGCCGCAGCCTTCAACACCGGGCCGCTGGCATAACCTCCTACGCCAATCACCACATCCGGCTGGAAGGTTCTAACTATTCTTCTGGCTTTTATCATACTGGCAGCCAACTTAAAAAAGAAGGTGACATTTTTAAACGTCAACCGACGCTGAAAGCCCGCCACAGGTAAACCCTCAATCTTGTAACCCGCTTCCGGAACCTTTTCCATCTCCATACGCCCCAACGCACCCACAAAAAGTATTTGAGCTGCCGGATTGCGTCTCATTAGCGCATCTCCAATGGCAATTGCGGGAAAGACGTGCCCGCCCGTTCCACCTCCACTAATGATTATTTTTATTTTATTCCCCATTTCAATTTATTCCTATTCATCCGTATAAAATTCACTTAAGTAATTGGATGTATGAAACTCGTCCATCCATCCTGTTGTTGACTATCGCGCATTATCCTGTGGCAGGACTTCATCATCCTCTGTTTTTTTGTCCTGCTTTTGGTAATGACGGCTGACACTAAGAATTGCGCCCAACGCCAGACAGGTAAACAAGATGGATGTCCCCCCCATACTTACCAGCGGCAAAGGTTGCCCCGTAACCGGGAAAATACCAACGGCAACCCCCATATTAACAAAAGCCTGTATTACCAACATCAAACCTAATCCAAGAACCATAAAGGCAGGGAAGGTACGGTTACATTTCCGGACCAACACCCCGATTCTTCCCAACAGAAAAAAATAGGCCCCAAGAACCAGACCTGCGCCCAACAGTCCGAATTCTTCTGCTATGATGGCAAAAATAAAATCGCTGTAGGGATGCGGTAAAAAGTTACGCTGATCACTGTTCCCCGGTCCCTTGCCAAAAAAACCACCGGTGGCAATGGCTATTTTCGATTGCGTAACCTGATAATCATTCCCATATTCGTTTCCAACAGCATCCTTGTCGAAAAAAGCTTCTACCCTGGCAGCCCAAGTTTCCGCTCTATCTATCAATACAATATCATTCATTGCAAGAATCAACACCAGACTCACCACAAATAATCCTGCAAATCCTGTTAAAAAAAGATATTTAAAAGGGACACGTCCCAGATACATCATAAGCATCACCACCCCACCCAACAATAGTGAGGTAGAAAGGTTTTCGGGAAAAATCAGTAAACACACAATGCCCGTATGAATCATTATGGGCCAAAACGCCCCATAGGTGGGCTCTTTTTCATCCTGATGCTGTGCCAAAACCCTGGCCACATAAACAATCAATGCCAGCTTGGCCATCTCCGATGGTTGAAAGCTCAATCCAATTCCGGGCACTTCAAGCCATCGACTCGCCTCGTTCAGATTTCTGCCCGCAAAAAAAGTTACAATCAGCATCAATATGGAAAAATAAAGAGCCGGTAAACTAAAAATAACAAAATACTTATACGGAATATGATGCACCAAAACAATCAATGATATTCCAATCAACAAAAATGAGAGTTGTTTAAACATAAAATAGGTCGTATTCCCACCCTGAGTTCTATAGGCCAGACTTCCTGTGGCACTGTAAACCGTCAGCAACGATACCAGTGACAAGAAAACAATGATCACCCACAGATTCTGATCACCCTTGATATATTTACGAACAAAACTACTCATAATCGTTTTTAAGATTATTCACTTCCTCTTTAAACATGCGTCCCCGATGCTGATAATCATTAAATAAATCAAAGCTCGCACAAGCCGGCGACAACAATACTATGTCTCCCCGGTTCCCCTTTGTTTTGGCAAGACGAACCGCCTCTTTCATAGATTTGGTTTCCAAAATTTCCGGGATTTTACCCTTAAAAGATGATACCAGCTTACGGTTATCAACCCCCAAACAAATAAGGACTTTTACTTTTTGAACCACAAACTCTTCCAATGGAGCGTAATCATTACCCTTGTCTGTCCCTCCTGCAATCCAGATCACCGGCTTCTCCATACACTCCAAAGCGTACCAAACAGAATCAACATTGGTAGCTTTACTGTCATTGATGTAGAGTACCCCGTTAATTTCATCCACATTTTCCAACCGATGCTCCACTCCACTAAAATCTTTCAATCCCTCTTTCACGGCATCCACAGATGTTCCAACACTAAGCGCCGCCAAAGCAGAAGCCATACCGTTGAAAATATTATGTTTCCCCGCAACAGGAATTTCCGAAAGCGGAAAAGTAAACCGGGATTGGGCACTGTTCACAATCAACAGGTCATTTTCTACGCAAGCGCCACGCCCATAAACATGATCATACGCAAAAGGCAACCGATGCCCCGGATATTCCATGGAACGCAAGCGTTTCATCGTTTCTTTATCATGGGCATTAAAAATAAAAACACTGTTTTCATCATGATTATTCAAAATCCGAAACTTAGCATCTACATACTTTTCAAACCGATAATCATAACGATCCAAATGATCTGGCGACAGATTGGTTATAACGGCCGTATCACACTTAAAATCATACATCTCTTCCAGTTGAAAGCTGCTTAACTCCAGCACAAAATAATCGGGATCACCGGCCAATAATTGGCGGGCCAGACTAATACCCACATTTCCTGCCAGTTTCACGTTCACCCCCCCTTTTTTCATCAGGTGATAGGTCCACATGGCGGTAGTGGTTTTCCCATTACTTCCGGTAATACCTATCATTTTCGCATTTGAAAAACGCCATGCAAATTCGGTTTCGGAAAGAACAGGAATCCCACGTTCCCTGATCTTCCTGACCAGTGGAGAATATCCTGGGATACCGGGACTTTTCACCACCTCCGAAGCTCTCAAAATACGCTCTTCGGTATGTCCTCCACTTTCATATTCAATCCCCGCCTGGTCCATCTCCTCGCAAAATCCCGGTTTGATGGCACCACTGTCGGACACAAAAACCCTCATTCCTTTGGATTTAGCCAAAAGAGCAGCGCCTGTTCCACTTTCGCCCCCACCTAATACAACCAGCTCATTCTCCATCTTCATCGTATTTTCAAAGTAACTATTGTTAACACCGCCAGAATAATTCCCACAATCCAGAACCGGGTCACTATTTTTGATTCAGGATATCCTTTTAACTGATAATGATGATGCAACGGAGCCATTTTAAAGATTCGTCTTCCTTCTCCATATTTTTTACGGGTATACTTAAAATAGCTCACCTGAAGCATAACAGAGATATTCTCTACCAGAAAAATTCCGCACAATATGGGAATAAGCAATTCCATCCTGATTAAAATGGCAAACACCGCAATAATTCCTCCAATGGTCAGACTTCCGGTATCCCCCATAAATATTTGGGCAGGAAATGAATTGTACCACAAAAAGCCGACGGTTGCACCAATAAAAGCACTCATAAAGACAACCAATTCCTCGGTATGAGGAACATATATTATATTTAGGTATTCGGCATAAATGGTGTTACTGGAAACATAGGCCAGAATACCAAGGGTAGCACCAATAATTGCCGAAGTCCCCGTGGCTAAACCATCAAGCCCGTCAGTAATATTGGCACCGTTAGATACCGCTGTGGTAATAAAAATAACAGCCAAAACAAAAATAACCCAACCCCAATATTCGGCGTTATCTCCCAAAAACCATATTAAAGATTTGTAATTAAACCGATTATTCTTAAAAAAAGGAACATTGGTAACAGGCGTCTTAACGTAGGTCACCTCAGACCTCTTTTCCATATTTGGGGTTTGGACTTGCTGAATCTCTTCACTCGCAGGAACTTCAACTTTCACAACCACATCATCACTGAAAAATAAAGTTAAGCCCACAATTAGTCCTAAGCCAACCTGCCCCACCACTTTAAAACCGCCGGCAAGGCCCTTTTTATTATTCTTGAAAACTTTAATGTAATCGTCAATAAAACCGACCAAACCTAACCAAATCGTGGTGGTAATCATTAACAACACATACACATTATCCAGCTTTCCGAACAACAATACAGGAATTAATATTGAAGTAATTATGATAAGACCTCCCATCGTAGGCGTCCCCTTTTTTTGGTATTGTCCTTCAAGCCCCAGATCACGAACCACCTCACCGATCTGTTGACGCTGTAACAGCCTGATAATTATTTTTCCAAATATCGTTCCGATCAGCAAGGCAAAAATGACCGCCATCCCCGACCTGAAAGAAATATACTGAAACATTCCCGCCCCCGGGAAATCAATAGACTCAAGATATTTAAATAATGGGAAAAGCATAGCTATGATTGTTGTTGTTCAAAAAATTCCTTTATTACTTCTCTGTCATCAAAATGCGATCTCCGGCCATTCACTTCCTGATAGGTTTCGTGTCCCTTCCCTGCCACCAAAACAATATCGCCCGACCGGGCAATGGAACAGGCGGTACGAATAGCTTCTCGACGATCGGGAATGGTTAAAACTTTAATACGCTCTGCAAAAGAAACCCCTTCCATCATTTGGTCAATGATCGTTTTCGGATCTTCATTCCTTGGGTTATCTGACGTTAATATAACCTTGGAACTGTTTTTCACGGCCTCCGATGCCATCACCGGACGTTTTGTGGTATCTCGGTTACCGCCTGCACCAACCACCGTAATCAATGACTGACCCGGTCTACGAATCTTATTGATCGCCTCAAGTACATTTCTTAACGCATCCGGGGTATGGGCATAATCAACAATGCCTGTTATGCCTCCTGCCGACCTTATTATTTCAAACCTTCCGCTTACGGGCTTCAAACTGCTCATGGCCACCAAAAGATCTTGTTTGTCCCATCCAAGCTCACAGCCGGCCCCATAAACGGCCAAAAGATTAGAGGCGTTGAACCGCCCAACAAATGGAGTCCAAAACTCTTCGCCGTCAATCGAAAGCTGCATCCCTTCAAAACTGTTTTCCACAATCTTGGCACGATAAGATGCCATCTCCCGCAAGGAGAAGCTCTTTTTTTCCGCTACCGTATTTTGAACAATCACACGCCCATGCTTATCATCTAAATTTGTAAGGGCAAAAGCAGATTCGGGCAAATTGTCAAAGAAGCTTTTTTTCACTCGGATATACTCGTCAAAAGTCTTATGATAATCCAGATGTTCATGGGTGATATTGGTAAAAATACCCCCCTTAAACGACAAACCTTCAATTCGTTTTTGATCGATGGCATGAGAACTGACTTCCATAAAACAATACTGGCAATCGGCCTGCACCATTTCATACATGAGACGATTCAGGGTCACAACATCCGGGGTAGTATGCGTGGCATCCACTTTTTCTTCGTCAACATAGTTAACAACCGTTGAACATAGACCGGCCTTATATCCCAAACTTTTAGCAGTATGGTACAATAGGGTGGCAATAGTGGTTTTACCGTTGGTGCCGGTAACCCCAACCAGATTTAGGTGAGATGAGGGATATTCATAGAATTGCCCGGCAATTTGTCCGAGTGCTGAATGACTATCCTCAACAACTAAATAACATACTTCAGGAATGGTTTTCTCGGGTAATACTTCACAAACTATGGCATTCGCGCCCTTCGAGACAGCATCCGCAATGAAGTTGTGACCATCAATTTGCGTCCCTCTCAAAGCAACAAAAAGGGTGTTTGATACAACTTGTCTACTATCGAAAGTTATATTTTGGATAACAGGATCACCGTCTCCAACTTTTCTGGTCCATGAGAGACCCGCAATACATTCTGACAACTTTTTCTGTATCATTCAATTATTTTATTCAAGATATATCACAATTCTTTGGCCTTTTTTCACAGGTATTCCCGGCTCTACAGATTGACTAACCACCTTTCCCACGCCACGAACCTCTACCTTTAATCCACAATTTTCCAAAACCACTACCGCATCTTTGGCTCCCATCCCTTTCACCAGCGGAACAATTTTCCGAGGAATGCTCTTGGGGCGTAATTTTATGGCATGCTCCAGCGCCTGAGTGGAGACCCAATTGGAATTTAATGCCTGGTTTTGAACAGGAAAGTCCAGTTCTTCAAAAATAACAGATAATTCGTCCATGGGTCCTCCTTTCGACCATGGGAAAAACCCCTCTTTTACCTGGGGACGGGTAGCCTCCACCGGCAATTTATCGTAACTCAACGCATATACTCGGTCTGCTATTTCCCGGAAAACGGTCCCGGCCACCTCATTTCCATAATAAACATCATTCGACGGGCTGTTTACAACAACGATACAGGAATACATGGGCTGATTGGCGGGGAAAAATCCCACAAACGAGGCAACATATTCGACACCATCATCTCCGCGATACCCGGTCCTTCCTCTGGCTATTTGAGCTGTACCGGTCTTCCCGGCTATTCGGTAAATATCATTTCTGATGTTGGTGGCAGTGCCACGCTCTACAACCCCCTTAAGAAGTTCCCGGACTTTCTCAAGCGTGGCAACCGAACAAATAGCAGGATTCAGCACCTGAGGCTCAAATTCCCTGAGTATTTCTCCATGCTGGCTTATGGCCTTCACAAACATCGGTTTTACCAATTGACCATTATTGGCCACAGCATTATAAAAAGCAAGAATTTGCAACGGAGTCATTTTTACCTCATACCCAATCGACATCCAAGGTAATGTAACACCCGACCAGGAAGGATCTCCCGGATACTTAATGACAGGCTCTCCCTCACCTTTAATTTCAATTCCCAAAGGTTTGTTGAGGCCGATAGAATATAATCTGTCCACAAAACGACGGGGATTATCCTTATAGTTTTCATATATCATCCTGGAGATGCCAATATTGGAAGACTTTTCAAAAGCTTCTCTTACTGTTATTTTACCAAATCCACCATAGTGACTGTCACGCATGATGCGATCATAATAACGGTAAGCCCCGTTCCCGGTATCAATGGAATCGGATAGTCTTACCTTCCCATCTTCCAGGGCTGCAATCATTGAGGCCAGTTTAAAGGTAGAGCCGGGCTCCAATGCTTCTCCAATGGCATAGTTAAAATGATCTTCAATGTAGATGCCCGGTTCGCTCCGGTACAAATTAACCATGGCTTTCACCGCTCCGGTTTCCACCTCCATCAGAATGGCCACACCATGATGCGCATCGTGCAGCCGCAGCTGACGCATCAGAGATTGCTCTGCCACATCCTGTAGTTCGATATTCAGGGTGGTGATTAAATTTTTTCCATCTCGAGGTGGTATTTCTTCTTCCGTAATCCAACTGCCGGCAATCCGTTTCCAGGTACTAACACCGTTGGCCCCTTTTAGCACATTGTCATAGGCCCGTTCCAGCCCTACCATCCCGCCTTTGGCGCGCTCACCGTAAAGTTTTCCAATTGTACGGGCCGCCAACGAGCCAAATGGAAGTCGACGCTCCTCATACTGCCGGGGTATGAAACCACCGGAATTTCTTCCTCGGCGGAAAATCGGAAATTCTTTAATTTGCTGAAGTTCTATGTACGACACTTTCCGGGGATGAACCAAATGATATCTTTCGCCCTTTCGTCGTGCCTGGATCAGATCTCGTTTGTAATAGGAAGCTGAATGATCTCCGAAAAACTGAGACAAACAAATGGCCAGACTATCAATTCCGTCATTAAACACCGCGCCGGTCAAACCATTGGCATGTAAATCCATGTAAATCCGATAACTGGGCACCGAGAGGGAAATTTTTTTCCCGTTTTCATCCAGTATATTGCCCCTGTTGGCCTCTATAACAACACTATTGCTCTCGAGTGTTCTGGCTTTCTCTTCCCATTTGGAAGCTTCAAAAATTTTCAGTTTGACCAGTTCAAACAAAATAAAAAGAACAAGGACTCCAAACAGAGAGTAAATAATGCCAAGTCTTATTAATATTTTTTGTTTGATAGTCATGGGTATTAATTAAAAACAAAAAAATAATACGATATTGTCTTTTATCAATATTTTAACTTTTGAATCAACAAATCCGCCTCCGGTATTGATTGTTTAGGTGATGCCCAACAAAAAAATACCTATTCCATTTTTTCAACTTTAAGAATCCTGGGCGGTGTTTTAAGAACTTCCAGATTGATACCGGCCTTACGCACCCGTTCCATTACTTCACTTTGCTTACTCATATTCATCAGTTCGGAAGAGGTGGTAATGGCTTCATATTTCAATTCTTTAAGTTCTTTCATCAAATCTGCCTGCCGATCCAATAAATGTTCCATCTGGTAACGATTTCCAATATACAGAAATGCCAGAAAAACAATAAAAGTCATAAACCCCCAATGGCGTCCTAGTTCCTTTCCTGCCAGGAACCGACCGTGCAAAAATTCCTTAAATGAAATTCCCTTAAGCTCTTTAAACTCTTCCTTTCCGGTAAGAAATTCAGCTTCTCCGGGCTTTTTTTTTGAACGAGACCAAATCATATCCTCTCAGCAATTCTTAGTTTGGCACTTCTGGCTCTTGGATTGTCAGCGATTTCAATTTCATCAGGCACCACGGCTTTTCGAACAACAGCCTTAAAAGGAACATCCCGATGACCGTAAAGATCGGTCTCCGCCTGACTCTGATCATAATGTCCCGACCGGATGAAATTCTTAACCATTCGATCTTCCAACGAATGATATGATATTATTACCAATCGCCCTCCGTGATGTATCACTTCCGGCAATCGGGAAAAAAGTTCTTGTAAAGCCGTCATTTCACGGTTCACTTCAATTCTCAGTGCTTGAAAAACTCTTGCCAGGTATTTATTTTCTTCATTACGAGGTGCGGAATTACGTGCCACCTCTTTGAATTCAAAAGTATTTTCAAAAGAATGTGTCTCTCTATAGCTGAGAATTGACTTCACCAATCGTCCCGGATTCTTAATTTCTCCATACATCTTAAAAATGGAAAATAATTTCTCTCCGGCATAACTATTTAATATCCCTGCGGCGGTAAGGCTCGATCCCGCCGACATCCGCATATCCAGAGGGCCATTAAAGCGGAACGAAAACCCACGCTCGGCCACATCAAAGTGATGCGACGATACCCCTAAATCACCCAATACCCCATCCACCGTGGAGATTCCCAGATAATCCAGAAAGTGCTGCAAATATCTAAAATTGTGCTTTACCAGCACAAAACGTTGATCGTCGGGTGCATTTTTCCATGAATCTTTATCCTGATCAAAGGCAATCAATCGACCTTCAGGCCCCAATTGCTCCAGAATGGCCCGACTATGTCCTCCACCACCAAAAGTCAAGTCAACATATACCCCGGAAGGATTAATATTCAACCCCTCTATGGCTGTTTTTAATAAGACCGGTATGTGATATTGAGTTGACACCATTTCATCAGTATAAAATAAATTTATATAATTACTTTAAAGCTTATTATGTCCATCGCTCACCCATCAATCTCTTAAAGAGGAAAACCATCCTTCCCGCAAAACATGAAATTGATCAATTCCCCTTCTTCCTTTGCACTTCTAACCCTGCCCTTTTATACATTTTGGTTGTGAAATCTCACATCGTCATGCTCATTTCATCCTCTTAAAATGTAATATTATCTCCAAAAATCTTCTCGGCAAGATTTCCCAATTCATCCTGGGTCATATCTTTTCTATAATATCCTTCTTTATTCCACATTTCTATATACCTGTCTACTCCTAACAAAACAACTTCACGATCAATCTCTACTTGTTCCATCAAGCGCTTGGGCACTAAAAATCGACCGTTCCCATCCAATGAAACCTCGGCAGAACCACGAAAAAATAGACGAAGAAACCGGGTGTGCTCCCGATTGTAAGGATTTAAACCCGCCCGGATACGTTCCAGCTTTTCTTCCCAAACGGAATAGGGGTAAAGCACCAAGCAAGGCTCAAACAAATCTTTTCGAACTATCAGACGCAAATCGCCCGCTCCCAATTCCCTTTTAAAGACGGAAGGAAAAACTATGCGACCTTTTGCGTCAGTTCTACACTCAAAATCTCCAATAAATGTGCACATTACGGTTTGAGAAATATTTCCGTAAAGCTACAATTTTTTTGAACCACAATCAACCACTTTACCCCACTTTATTACTTTTTAATAAATAAAACGAGCATGACCAACGAAGTTGGACACAACCAGAACATGTACAAACGAATGGTCATGCGAGTTCCATCAGACCAATGATTTAACCTAATTTTATACGGATGAAATAATTGCTACAAGTCAAATGCCCTCATCTTTTTACCAACGACTTTATCCATCCATATATTGTTGTAATCAACATCAATCCATCGAACAAGCAACCATTTGCATCTTCCTCTTTTCGGAATGCAGACACCCTTTAGGCCAAGCAACTTTATACGCTAAAAATAAACCAAAAACACGGAGCGCTGTTTTACTTATATGTGAAGCCAAAATCCATAATGCACAGCGATCAAAAGCCTGCCAAGCGAATTTAGGATTTAATCTCACCAAGGTAGGTTTTACTTTATACAAAAAACGAGTTATTAAACTTTTGCAAAATAAACCTCAGCGCCTGTCATGGCGCCAAACCACAATGACCAACGCACGAATTAATAGAACCTCAATATTTAGCTTTATGAAACGAGCATGACCAACTTAGTTTGTCACAATAAGAACATGTATAAACTAATGGTCATGCGAGTTCCATTCCACCAATGACTTAAATAAATTATATACGAATGAAAATAAAACTATTCTTCACAACGATTCTTCTTCTGGCCGGTCTTTCCTTCGTGGTAGGTCAGAACGATTTTTACAACTTCAAAGTAAAAACCATTGATGGCGAGACTTTCGATTTTTCCCGGTTGAAAGGGAAAAAAGTAATGATAGTAAACACCGCCAGCAAATGTGGATTTACCCCTCAATACCAACAATTACAAGAGATTTATCAAAAATATGGCGGTAACGGTTTTATCATTCTTGGTTTCCCCGCCAATAATTTTCTGAATCAGGAGCCCGGCACACCGGAAGAAATTCGCAACTTTTGCCAGGTCAATTACGGCGTCACCTTCCCCATTATGGAAAAAATCAGCGTCAAAGGCGACGATCAGCATCCCTTGTACCAATGGCTGACCAACAAAGAATTGAACGGTGTCCTCAGCAGCAAAGTCAAGTGGAATTTCCAAAAATACCTAATCAGCGCCGACGGAAAACTTGAAAAGGTGATCCCGCCAAAAACAAAACCCGACGATCCCGAAATCATTCAATGGATCAAAAATTAAAGCCCAGTCGGGTATGCCTTCTTCATTAAAGGGGCCTACCCTTTCCCCCTAACAATTTTTGCATTGAGATTCTGTACCCCCATCATTGCATGGGAAATCGCTGCGGGTTGTCCGTTCATTCTTGATGAAATAAGCTCATTTTTTTGTAATATTGGCCCATCAAAATATTTACCAAATGGGACCTAAAGGCTTCAACGACGTTAAAACCGAAAAAAAATTCATAGATGTTGAGCAGGTTTTTGCCAGCAAAAACCCTTCTCTGTTAAAGATCATACCCAAGTTTATAATCAACTACCTGAAACGTATCGTTCACCAAAATGAGATCAATGATTTTTTATCGGAAAAAGGTCATTTAAAGGGTGTTGAATTTGCCAGATCCATTTTGGACGACCTGTTTGGTGCCGGCTATACAGCCGTTGGGCTCGACAATCTGCCCGATGAAGGTCGTTTTTTATTTGCCAGCAACCACCCACTGGGAGGCTTAGACGGCATAGCCCTCATTGCGGCCGTTAGTGAGAAATTTCCAGAGATAAAATTCCCGGTAAATGATATTCTGTTGAATCTGAAACCCCTAGATAATATTTTCGTACCCATCAATAAGCACGGCGGACATTCCAAATCGGCCGTTAAACTCATTGAAGAGGCTTATCTGTCCGATGCTCAGGTATTAATGTTTCCGGCAGGATTGGTCAGTCGAAAACAAAAAGGGATCATTCGTGATTTGGAATGGAAAAATAATTTTGTCAGAAAAGCCGTCAAACACCAACGCGATATTGTGCCGGTTCATATTACCGGTCGCAATTCCAACTTCTTTTATCGGCTGGCCAACCTAAGAAAATTTTTAGGTATAAAGGCCAATATTGAGATGTTGTACCTGCCTGACGAAATGTTCAAGCAGTTTAACCAAAAGTTAACCATTCGTTTTGGGACGCCCATTTCCTGGCAACTGATCAAAGAAAGCGGCAATCCCGAAACCTGGGCACAAAAAATTAAAGATAAGTGTTACGAACTGGCAAAAATCGACTAAAATTAGTACAACCCAATCCTATTTTTTTTATTTTGCAAAGCAATAAACGCTAATCAATGGAAAATAAACCTATCATTCCACCTGTACCAAGAGAAGAACTGGAAGCTGAATTAACAAGGGAACGTTTTGTGCGTTACACCAACAAAGGCGAAAACAAAATTTACGACTTTACGGGCAATGAAGCACCGGCCCTGATGAGAGAAGTGGGACGCTTACGCGAAGTATCGTTCCGAAATGCCGGAGGTGGAACAGGAAAAGATTGTGATGTCGACAACTACGACACCGGGGACAATCCTTACCACCAACTTATTGTTTGGGACCCCAAAGCAAGAGAAATTTTGGGTGGCTACCGCTACATCATGTGCGACACACTGAAACCCGATGCAGACGGAAAGATTCCCTTAGCCACTGCGCGCATGTTTCATTTCTCCGAAAAATTCATTAACGAATATTTGCCTAAAACCATTGAACTGGGACGTTCATTCGTTCAACCCCAATACCAGTCGAGCAAAATGGGCGCCAAGAGCCTCTATGCGCTCGACAACTTATGGGACGGACTGGGATCGTTGATTATCAACCATCCAAAAATGGAATTCTTCTTCGGAAAAGTTACCATGTACACCCATTCCAACCCCAAAGTTCGAAGCCTCATCAGAGCTTTCATGGACAAATATTTCAACGATCCCGATAAATTGGTCTATCCATTTAAACCCATCAAATCGGAACTGACCGAAATCGAGATTCAGGAAATTTTTTCAGGAGACTCCTTTGCCGATGATTACCGGACGCTTAGCAAAACGGTCAGAGAACTGGGAGAGAACATACCGCCTTTGATCAATGCCTACATGAATCTGTCCCCTTCACTCCGAACTTTTGGAACCGCCATTAATGAGCGATTTGGAGAAGTTGAAGAAACCGGCATTATCATTACCATTAAGGATCTTTATCAGGCCAAAGTAAGCAGACACGTCCACAGCTATAAACCCAACGAGCCCCACCATTAATATGAGCATATCCAAAGATTCATATCAGTTCGATATTGTTGTGATCGGAAGTGGTCCCGGCGGGTTTGCCGCAGCCAGCAGAGCTCTGGATTTTGGCCTTGATGTGGCGCTTATCGAAAAAAAGCATCTGGGGGGAACGGGCATCATCAACGGCGTTTTAACATCGAAGACCATGTATGAACTTTCGATGGATTATTCAGTCGCTGCTCGAATCGACCGGGGCTACAGAGCTAGCGGGCTGGTGGTGGATTACGGGAAGGTCAGAAATACCGTATTGGAAGCTGCCAGAGAGAAACAATATCAAATGCGCAGCCAGATCGAAACTTTCACCAACAAACCCGATCTGGGGAATCTTAGTTTAATTACCGGACATGCACGGTTCATGAACGAATCGACCGTCGAAGTTAAAGACAAAGACCGGACACTGATCGTTAAAGGAAACTATTTTATCATTGCAACCGGTTCCAGGCCACGTAAATATCCTGACTTAAAGACCGACGGGAAACGAATCATCACGTCGGACGACATACTCTCACTCTCGAAATTCCCGGAACGGATGTTGATTATTGGCTCGGGAATTATCGGATGCGAATTTGCCACCATATTCTCTAACTTCAAACAAACGCAAGTCCACCTGTTAGATCGAGCCAACAGAGTACTGCCCTACGAAGACGATGATTTAAGTCGCTTCGTAGCCCGAAACCTGGAAAACAATGGCGTCAAGATACACCATACTGCCAGGATGAGATGCATCAGGGAATATCCCCGCCATCTGGAAGTGGTCTTGGATTACGATGCGGGGCACAGCAAGGTCATCGAAGTGGATGTGGCGTTAATAGCCATTGGACGAGAACCCAACACCAACGACCTGGGGCTTGAAGCCATCGGGGTCGAACCCGATAAAAGAGGCTATCTCCCCACCACCGAAACAGGAAAAATTACCAGCTCAAAAGGTTTTTCCAACATTTATGCCGTTGGGGATATATCAGGGCATGCCAACCTATACAGTGTAGCGGAATTTGAGGGACGACTGGCGGTGGAAGACATCATGGGAAAGATCTGCTATAAACCCGATTATTCCAACATGTCAACCCTGATGTTTTTTAAACCCGAAGTGGCAGCCGTTGGAGCCAACGAAAAAACACTTCAAAAAGAAGGGATTGGATATAGAGCTGTCTATTATTCCAATCACCTGGTCAACAGAGCCATCGCCATGCGAAACACCAACGGCTTTGTTAAAATACTGATAAGTAACGACAAGAAGCAGCGAATTCTGGGCATGCGGGCAGCTGGGCCCCAGGCATCATCATTCATCGTTGCCGTGGCTCACCTCATCAACCAGGGAAACAGTGTTAGTGAAGTGTTGAAAATATTTTATCCCCATCCAAGCATCTCGGAAGGAATACAGGAAAGCATGAGAGCATTAGTGTCAAAATCCATATACAAACCCGTTGCTTTCCCCGAAAATATCACTGTCAGCCAATGGAACCCCGGCGATCCGCCGACTCAAATCATGGATTAGGATCGCGGACATTCAAATCACAGTCGCTCTTTTCAAGCCTGTCCGGGGAAGCATGGCAAACCAAACACCAAAACTCTATTCGCATGGCAAATTCTTCAAAATCCCGGTTTAAAGGAAAAGTGGTTAAAAGTATCTTAGGTCTTTTTGCGGCTGTCGCTGTGGTAATTATTGCATTGCCCGGTTATCTTCAAAAAGGCCTTTTTTATCTCACCCCGGACATCGACGACTATAAGATCTTTGCCAACCGAACCATCAAGACCGGAGTGCCCGTTCAATGGAATGTGTCACAAAAATACAATACCGTTTCACTGCCGGATGCATTAACCGACTCATTGACAAAATACAATACGGTAGCATTCCTGGTCATTCAAAACGATTCCATTCTTTTCGAAAAATATTGGGGCGGATATACCGACACAACCATATCCAACTCTTTTTCAGCAGCAAAAAGCATTGTCTCTCTACTGGTAGGATGTGCCATCAACGACGGCTATATAAAAAGCTTGGACGAAAAGGTAAAAGACCATCTCCCCTGGTTGGAAGGCCCACACAGCCATCAATTAACCATCCGAAACTTACTGACCATGAGCTCCGGATCCGACTGGGACGAGAGTTACAATTCACCCTTTTCCATTACGACACAAGCCTATTATGGAAACGATCTGGACAAAGTCATTCGGAAAACCAAAATCATTCATCAACCGGGAATAAAATTCAACTACAGAAGCGGTGACACGCAGATTGTGGAACGATTGCTCAAAAAAGTGACCGGCATGGCTCTGTCCGACTATGCCTCTTTGAAGCTTTGGCAACCTCTGGGAGCGGAAAACGAAGCTCTATGGTCGCTGGACAATAAAAACGGCATTGAAAAAGCTTATTGTTGCTTCAACAGCACTGCCAGAGATTTTGCACGACTGGGTAGCCTGGTCTTACAAAATGGAACTTTCAATCAAAAAAGAATTATTTCAGAAAACTACCTAAATGAAATGATTACTCCGGCAGATTACCTGACCGACAAAGAAGGTAATCCGGTCGATTATTACGGACTTTTCTGGTGGGTCATGGATTATCACGGCCTAAAAATTCCCTATGCCAGAGGTATTCTGGGGCAGTACATTTTCGTAATTCCCGACAGAAATGCGGTTATCGTGCGCCTGGGACATAAAAGAAGCGGCAGCTATCTCAATCATCACCCCACAGATGTATATGCATGGCTTAAAACGGCTTTCACCATTCTTGACAGCAATCAATAGGCTCTGCCGTTTTTCCCTTCCATAAAATTAATGAAAGAAGTATTCACCACCTTGTTGCCTCCGGGAGTTGGATAGTTACCGGTAAAATACCAATCGCCCTGATCGTTGGGACATGCTTTATGAAGATTTTCCACGGTCTGATAAACAACTTCCACCTCGGCATCAAGATCCTCGGGTTTTAACATTTCCGCGATCTTTTCGGAAATCTGTTCTTCTGTAAAAGGACGATAGATCTCCTTTACGTAATTCACGATCTCCTCTTTCGGAAGATTTTGCTGCTCCTTACATTGCTTGTAAACATGGTCAATCACATCGGCCTTCCCGGTATCTTTCAGCAGCTCTATGGCCGCCGAAAAAGCACAAAAATCCTTCAAGCGAGCCATATCTATACCATAACAATCGGGATAGCGTATTTGTGGTGCGGAAGAAACAATAATTATCTTTTTGGGATGCAGACGATCCAATATTTTCAGGATACTCCTTTTAAGCGTAGTCCCCCGAACAATGGAATCGTCGATGATGACCAGGGTATCCACCTTATTTTTTACAATCCCATAAGTCACATCATAAACGTGCGCCACCAAATCATCCCGATTATTGTCATCGGTAATAAAGGTACGCATCTTGACATCCTTAATGGCAACTTTTTCAATACGTGGTTCGAGACCTAATATTTCGGTCACCCTTTCCTTGGTAAATTCCTCTTTCGGCAAGGAAAGAATTCGTTCGGCCTTCACCTTGTCCATATGCTCCCTGACGCCTTCCATCATACCGTAGAAGGCGGTCTCTGCTGTATTGGGAATATAGGAGAAGACGGTATTCTCAAGATCCCAACCAATTTTGTCGAGAATGATGGGCGAAAGCAATCGTCCCAGTTCTTTCCGTTCTTTGTAAATGTCGCGATCACTACCCCGCGAAAAGTAGATCCGCTCAAAGGAGCAGGATTTACGACTTTGCGGTACCGACACCATTTCTTCACTAACGCGACCATCTTTTTTTATAATTAAGGCATGCCCGGGCTTCAGTTCTTTAACCTCAACAGAACGGACATTCAGGGCTGTCTGGATTACCGGCCTTTCCGATGCAACCACTACAATTTCATCATTATAGTAGTAAGATGCCGGTCGGATGCCCCATGGATCTCGGGTAACAAATGCATCTCCATGTCCCAGCAATCCGGCAATCACATAACCACCGTCCCATCGTCGGCTCGACCGTTCCAACACCTTCCGCAAATCCAGGTCTCGCTCGATAAAGGACGAAATCTCCTTGTTGGAATACCCCTCATTCTTAAACTGCCGAAAAAGCAACTGATTCTCCTCATCCAAAAAGTGTCCCACATTTTCCAGCATCGATTCCGTGTCGGTATAATCTTTAGGGTGCTGTCCCAAATCTATCAATGTCTTAAATATCTCATCAACATTGGTAAGATTAAAATTTCCGGCCAGCACAAGGTTACGAGAGCGCCAGTTATTCTCCCTCATTACGGGATGCACATAGTCGATGCTGTTGTTTCCAAAGGTGCCGTAGCGAAGGTGTCCCAAATATAATTCGCCCACAAAAGGCAAATTCTCTTTGGCCCAAACCGGATCGTTCAGCAATTCCGGATGATGATCATGGACTGAATCAAAATGACTGTGAATACCTGAAAAGACTTCCTGAATGGGATTACCTTCATTGGATCGTTCTCTGAAAAGGTATTTCTTGCCCGGCGGCTGATCTATCTTCAGGCTTACGACCCCGGCACCGTCCTGACCCCTATTGTGTTGCTTTTCCATTAGCAAATACAATTTATTAAGGCCATACATCCATGAACCGTATTTTTTCTGGTAATAATTCAGGGGCTTTAAAAGCCTTATCAGCACAATGCCACACTCATGTTTTATCTGGTCGCTCATAGTTATTTTGAAAATAGAAGCAGCAAATTTATTGCAATTTATTGAAAAGGCCAACCAACAAAAAAACCCGTTTCATGATAACGGGTTTTTTACTCAAAATCGTTAAGTGAGATATCATCCGTTCGGACGATATAACAGGCCGGAAACTCTTCCTTTAACTTTTCCATCAAAGGCAATGCTTCATGCTTATGTCGGAAGCTCCCGGCACGGACTCGCCAAAAGGGGGCGCTGTATTCTATAAAAATATTTTCATCCGGAAATTGAGACAACACTTTGGCCTTGATCTCCTGTGCCTCCTGACGGGCTTTACTGCCTACACCGCTGAACAACTGCACCCGAAAACCTTCCACGCCCGCCGCCCGCTTATTCATGGCAATACGGGTCATGACCAATTTTTGCATACGCCCTGACTGTTCAATGGTTATAATGCCCTTTCCGTCCTCCACTTTTTGCAAGTGCTCAAATGGGGTGGATTGGGGTGCAGTACCTTCCACCGGCAACTGTCCCATCGCCCATGGGACAACCATTAAACAAAACAACGTTGATAACAAATATCCCTTCATAGTTTTAACGTCTCTTTGGACGGTAAAAATACAATTTTTATTCCTTAACAGGCACAACAAGAACGGGGATATCTGAAATGTTAAGCAATTCATTGGCGAAAGGCCGGAAAAAACTATCAAAGGGATCCGCAGATTTATTCAGGTGAATGGCGATGACGGTGGCCGACTTTTGGTGGGCAAGTTCCAATATATTTTTCACATCACCACCCCATTTAAATTTTATCACACTGGCCTTCAGAGAAGTGTTATTTCTGACATATCGTTCGGCTTGGATGGCATAGATATCGCTTCTTCCCGGCACTAACCATTTGGATTTTTTCTGCAGAGATATGATGCTTATTTCAGCTTTCAGCAACTTACCTAAACCGGCCACCACGGGAACGATCTTACGTGTCAGCTTATGGTGGTCGATGGGAAGCACTATATTATGTGGGGCTGCCCATCTCATATCTTTGCGGATGGTGAGAACAGGACAGGGCGCATGGGATACCAAGCGATAGGCATTGCTACCCAGCCATTTTTCTTCAACACCGGAGATTCCATGAGTCCCCACAATAATAAGTGAAGCATCGTCATACCGGGCCTGGTTGGTTATTTCCCGTACCACATTGCCCTCACGCACCTTGTAATCAAACTCTCCTCCTTCCACGTGATATTTCGGCAAAAACTTTTCAATGAGCAGATCCAGCCACTTCCTCGACTGACCCAACACTCGTGCTTCTGGATTATCGCCTAAAAACTCAGGCGCATATTTTTGCCCGGTCTGAACATGAATTATTCTCACTGCAGCCTGAAGCTGATTGGAAAGATCTACGGCCACCTGCAGCGCAAAAACTGAATTATCAGAAAAATCGATGGGAACAAGTATTCGTTTCATCCGTATAAAGTTTATCTATTTTATTGATCTGATGGAACTCGCATCACGCAGGGTTTATACATTCTCTTTGGTGATAAACCTACATCGTCATGCTCGTTTCATTCGTATATCGTTTTATCTGAGTTATTGTCTCCCGAACAATGGAAAGACTCGCATAACCAACGTTTATACTTTTACTTTTCCCGTAAGACAGAAACGGCGTGTGACAAGCGCGCTTGTCACACCCCTTTCACATCATCAATATCAATAAGGCTGCGAATGTGAGATTCTTTTCCCGCTGCTCTCCGGATATAATTTTTCGCACCTTAAATCTCTCACTTTAATACGTTTCAGATGGCCAAGAGGTTGCATCGACCCTTCACTTTCTTATTCAGATTCAAGCGATTTTGCAAGTTCGTCGGTCATATCCAAATTATGATAGACATTTTGCACATCATCGTTGTCTTCAAAATCGTCGATCATGCGCAGAAATTTTTTGGCCGTATTAAGATCTGCCTCTTTATAAGTATTGGGCACCCTTTGCAGGCCGGCATTTTCCACCTGAACACCCAATTGGTCCAATTTTTTCTGAACCGACCCAAAATCTTCCTTTGCGGTGGTCACAATAACCAATTCCTCCTCCATTTCAATTTCCTGAGCTCCGGCATCAATAAGTTCCAATTCCAGCGCTTCCAGATCCATATCATCATTCTTGACAATTTGGAACACCCCTTTTTGTTCGAAAAGGAAGCTCAATGATCCATTGGTTCCCATACTTCCCCCTCTTTTATTAAAGATAGACCGGACAGCACTCACCGTACGGTTGTTATTATCGGTCATGCACTCCAAAAAGACCGCCACGCCTCCGGGCCCATACCCCTCAAATGTAATCTCCTGATAGCTGTCGCCTCCTGCCTCCGAAGCCTTGGCAATGGCCCTTTTGATGTTATCTTTGGGCATATTGACCGAGCGTGCGTTCTGAATGGCCAACCTAAGCCGGGGGTTACTCTCCGGGTCGGGACCACCTTCTTTGGCCGCTACTTGTATCTCTTTCGTTATCCGCGTAAACATCTTGGCTCTTTTGGCATCCTGAGCTCCTTTTCGATGTTTAATATTAGCCCATTTACTATGTCCTGCCATATATCAGATAGTTTTTTAATTTTTAGAATTTTGTTTTTTTAACTTCTGAAAAATATTGCTCTCAACCTTTCGCATACAATCCCTGACGGGAAAGAGGGTTGCAAATTTACGAAAAACAAAAAAATCACACAAACCACTGATTCTATTCAACTTACAAACAACCAACCAATCCTTCTATGATACAATCACTTGGGCAAACCATCCATAAACCGTAAATTAGCGCCCAGATTATTTTCGATATGAAAAACAGCGAACTAAATAGCATTGAAACCGGTGAAGCCATTCTCACCAACCACGACGACGACAAAAAGCTATACATCGAAACGTATGGTTGTCAAATGAATATTGCCGATAGTGAAGTGGTAGCATCCATCATGCAAATGAATGGATACGAAACAACCCCCGACGTTGCCGGAGCCAATGCAATATTTATTAATACCTGCTCGATACGGGAAAATGCGGAACAACGTGTTCTGGGTCGTATCAGAGAATTTAAAGCACTGAAAAAGAAAAACCCCCGGCTGATTTTGGGAGTTATCGGATGCATGGCCGAACGGGCCAAAGAAGAGCTTTTGGAAGAAGGGGTGGATCTGGTTGCCGGACCCGACGCCTATCTTGATCTTCCCAATCTGGTAAATATGACCGAACAAGGTCAAAAAGCGATCAATGTAGAGCTTTCAAAAACACAAACCTATCGGGACATCATCCCCAAACGACTTGGTCCCAACAACATATCGGCGTTCGTCAGCATTATGCGCGGATGCAATAACTTCTGCACCTATTGCGTAGTACCTTACACCAGAGGCCGAGAACGTAGCAGAGATCCGCTCAGCATTAATCAGGAAATAAAAGATCTTGTGGCTAAAGGCTATAAAGAAATCACCTTGTTAGGGCAGAATGTCAACTCTTATCGCTTTGAAGATCAGAAATCGAAAATGAACTTTTCGCAATTGTTGGATTTTCTGGCCGGCCACTTCCCCGAAACAAGAATCCGATTCACCACCTCGCACCCCAAAGATATGAGTGACGAAACCCTCCAAGTGATGGCCCGCCACAACAATCTTTGCAAACACATCCATTTGCCTTTGCAATCGGGGTCGAGCAGAATGTTGAAACTAATGAACAGAAAATATTCTGCCGAAGATTACAAAAACAGAATTGAAGCCATTCGAAACCTATTACCCGGTTGCGGACTATCAACAGATATCTTGAGCGGCTTCCATTCAGAAACAGAAGAAGATCACCGGCAAACCCTCGAACTGATGAAATGGGCCGGTTTTGACATGGCCTACATGTTTAAATACTCCGAACGCCCGGGAACCTTTGCTGAAAAAAAACTCCCCGACGACGTTCCTCCCGATGTCAAAAGCCGACGACTCAACGAAATTATTGAGTTACAAAATCAGTTGTCACTCCAAAGTAACCAAAAAGATATCGGAAAAACTTTTGAGGTACTGATTGAAAATATTTCCAAAAAGTCGAAAGAAGAATTTGTGGGACGCACCTCCCAAAACAAAGTGGTGGTATTCCCCAGGGCAGGCTATAAGGTTGGCGATGTGGCCAACGTCAAAATTGTAGAGGCCACCCAGGCAACCCTCATTGGCATGCCTGTTCCAGGCACTCAAAAGCCATAAATATTCCCCCTTAAACATTGACAATAAATTATATGCCAACGATTTAAGATCAAGAAATTTCAACCCTAAAAATACAAATTGTCAAAATTACGGCTACCTTTCATCAATCTTTGTCCGTAATTTTGATAATCTATTTTAAATTAATAGAGCTGTTTATTTTAAAAACCGGCTTGTTTAAGTAATTTTGTCTGTAAATCAAAAAGTCAAAAATGACCAAAGAACTGGATTTTGAATCGATACGTCCTTATCAGGACCATGAAATTCAACAGGTATTTGAACGGTTAAAAAAAGAAACCTCCTTCATCGAACTTCTCGGTTTTCTTTATCCTGAATTGCCTCCTCAGAAATTCCTTAACAATATGATGCAAATCAAAAGCATTCGGCAATTTCAGCAGGAAGTTATTTCTCCGTATGTAAAAGAAGTCATCAAGAATACAACCAAAGGGGTTACCTCCGAAGGACTTGAAAATCTCCATCCGGACCAAGCCTATCTTTATATTTCCAACCATAGAGATATCATCCTTGATCCGGCCATCCTCAACATCATTCTTTTTGAGCAAGGGTTTGACACAACCGAAATTGCCATCGGCGACAATCTGCTAATCTATCCCTGGATCACCGATTTGGTGAAACTCAATAAAACCTTTATTGTGAAAAGAAACCTTCCGGTGCGTCAAATGATGGAAAATTCCACCCTCCTCTCAAAATATATCCGACACACCATTACCAATGTGGGGCACAGCATCTGGATTGCACAACGTGAAGGCCGGTCAAAAGATGGAAACGACAGAACCCAGCTCAGCCTATTAAAGATGTTAAACATCAGTGGCAAGAAGGATGCCGTTGCCGAGAACTTCAAAGAACTAAAAATCGTGCCGGTATCCATATCTTACGAATATGACCCTTGCGACTATCTTAAAGCACTCGAATTTCTACACAAACGCGACAACCCCGATTATACAAAAACGGCCGCCGACGACCTCAAACACATGGGAACAGGGCTTCGGGGCAGAAAAGGTCGCGTTCATTTTGCGTTCGGTCGACCCATTTGCGGCAATGAGTTCGACAAAATAAAAAACGTGCAAAATAAGAATGAGAAGTTTGAATATCTTGCCCGGTTAATTGATGAGCACGTTCATGAAAATTACAAGCTTTGGCCCGGCAACCTTATTGCCTGGGACATGCTTAACCCCGGCAATGAATACCGCGAGAAATACACCCCGCAAGAAAAAGAGACTTTCCTGAATTATATCGATGAACATCTCAATCGAATTGATGAGGGCGATAAAGAATTTCTGCGTCGTACGCTTTACGAAATGTACGCCAACCCCGTTGCCAACAAACGGGAACTACTGGGAAAATCGGTTTTAGGATAATCGTCTCAACACCCCAGATGGGAAGATCCTATCCGGGGTCTAAATAAACATCATTGAATCCCTCAATCAAAGAAAATACAAAAGGCTGCCCGTTGATTTTCGGACAGCCTTTTCTTTATGGAAAGCCGCTTAGCATTTAACCATTGTTTCATCTATCGTCCCAGAATGTTCCGACCAGTCACATAGTCCGATAGCCATTAATTTTTTCATCTAAGAATACCGCTTCCACTCTCCAATGCACAAAAACCGATTTACCTGCAATCCTTTTCAAAGTTTAAGAATTGGTCTTGGAAGCTGTTTTTCGACCTAAAAAATTTTAGATTCAATTTCAGCCGATGATTTTCGACCTGAAAAATTTTAGATTCGATTTCAGCCAATGGTTTTCGACCTAAAAAAATTTAGATTCAATTTCGAACCTCCAATTACCCTAATTATGCAACCGGAGGCCCCCCGCCAATCTATCGTTCAACCCAGAATAAATAGTTCTTACGTTCGGATGAATAGAGCATGATCATGCTCTATTCATGATCCTTAATGGCTATTCCCAACTCATCGAGTTGCTCTTTGCTGATAGAAGAAGGAGCATCATTCATAATATCCCGTCCAGCATTGTTTTTAGGGAAAGCAATCACCTCTCGGATGGAATCCACCCCGGCAAACAAAGAGACCCAACGATCAAAACCAAAGGCCACACCACCATGTGGAGGGGCTCCGTATTTAAAGGCATTCATCAGGAAGCCAAATTGTTTTTCGGCCTCCTCTTCGGTGAAGCCCAAAACTTTAAACATCTTTTGCTGCAAAAGATCATTATGAATCCGAATGGATCCGCCTCCGATTTCTACTCCGTTAATAACCAAATCATAGGCATTGGCTCTTACGGCTCCCGGGTCGGAATCAAGCAGTTCAACATCTTCTTCCTTAGGTGAGGTGAAGGGATGGTGCATGGCATAAAACCGTTTCGAGTCCTCATCCCATTCGAGCAACGGAAAATCAACCACCCAGAGGGGAGCAAATTTATTTTTATCGCGGAGTCCCAAACGATTTCCCATTTCCAGTCTTAATTCGCCAAGGGCCGTAAGGGTGTTTTTTCGCGCCCCGGCAAGGATCAGCAATAAATCTCCGGGTTTGGCACCGCACAGGTCACACCAGGCTTTAAAATCATCTTGCGAGAAAAACTTATCTACTGAAGTTTTAAAGGAACCATCGTCATTATATTTGACATATACCAATCCTTTGGCACCCACCTGAGGTTTCCTGACAAAGTCGGTCAGCTGATCCAGTTCTTTCCGGCTGTATCCGGCGCATCCCTCGGCGCAAATGGCGCCAACATATTCCGCATCATCAAAAACCCTGAAACCTTTATTGGACGCATTTTCGGTAAGGTCAACAAATCGCATCCCAAAGCGGATATCCGGCTTGTCGGTTCCATAATAGTTCATGGCATCGGCATAGGGCATTCTCGGAAAGTCACCCTCAAACTCCACCTCACGAATCATCTTAAAAAGGTGTTTGGTCATGCCCTCAAAAGTATTCAACACATCTTCCTGTTCCACAAACGACATTTCGCAATCAATCTGGGTAAACTCCGGCTGACGATCGGCTCGCAGGTCTTCATCTCTGAAACATTTTACAATCTGAAAATAACGGTCAAAACCACCCACCATCAGAAGTTGTTTAAACACCTGGGGCGACTGAGGCAAGGCATAAAATTGTCCGAGATTCATGCGCGAAGGAACCACGAAATCGCGTGCACCTTCCGGGGTAGATTTCATCAACACCGGCGTCTCTATTTCAATAAAATGTTGATCATTAAGATACTTACGTACTTCGAGCGCCATCCGATGTCTCAATTCCAGAGCTTTCCGAACAGGATTTCGACGCAAATCCAGATATCTGTATTTCATGCGCAGCTCTTCGCCGCCGTCGGTTTCATCTTCAATGGTGAAAGGCGGTAAGTCTGCTGAATTAAGAACTTTCAACGAATCCAAAAGAATTTCAATGTCGCCGGTTGGAATTTTATTGTTTTTGCTGCTTCGCTCGGCCACCTTGCCCTCCACCTGCACCACATACTCGCGTCCAAGCGCCTTCACCTGTTGATTCAGCTCATCCTCTTCCTCACCATTGACCACCAACTGAGTAATTCCGTAACGGTCACGAAGATCAATAAAAGTCATCCCACCAAGATTTCGGACACGCTGAATCCATCCGCTCAAGGTTACCGTTTTGTTGACATCAGACAATCTCAATTCTCCGCAAGTATGTGTTCTATACATTATTCTTTATTTTTATGAGGGTAATTGTGCCCCCGGGTCCACTAATTTTGATTTTGCAATATCTTTGCGAAAATATAAAGAAAAAAAGAAACCAACGGCACTGCTTGGAAAAAAGGTCACTGTTATAAGCGATAGATTTTTCGATTTATCGATTTTAAGCGCTTCCATCTAAGCACCAGGAGGCAATCGAAAACCCGGGAATGGCCGAAAAGCGTTAACTTGGAGTTGGGGAGTCGCCAAAAACAATCAACTCGTCACCAACCGTTCTTCCCGGCATTTCAAAAAAATTACCTTTACAAATTCATTTCAAAAGCTTATTGAATGGGAAAGATTGATTTTACCGACCAGTATTTTATGCAACAAGCCTTACGCCAGGCAAAAGAAGCATTAGCCAAAGACGAGGTTCCCGTGGGCGCAGTAGTCGTGAGCGAAGGGACCCTTATTGCCGGAGCACACAATATGACCGAGACGCTCAATGATGTCACCGCTCATGCCGAGATGCTGGCCATTACTGCAGCATCGGAACAGTTGGGCAGCAAATATCTTCCCAACTGCACGTTGTACGTCACCCTGGAGCCCTGTGCCATGTGTGCCGGCGCCCTTAATTGGGCACAAATAGGACGTATCGTTATAGGGGCCAAAGATGAGAAAAGAGGTTATCAAAGATTAACGCCTTCGCCCATCCACCCACGAACCGATGTGACGGAAGGCATTCTCGAGGCAGAATGTCAACAACTGCTAAAACAATTTTTTGCCACCAAACGCTAACGTTCGTTTTCTTTTGGATCCAAAAAAAATTCCCTCTTCCGGGGATGCCGAAAGAGGGAATAACCCAAGTAACCCTATGAAGTTAATTAGCGAACAGCCACTTTCTTCATTGTCATTTGGCTACCTAAGGCAACGCTCACAATATATATATGGCCGCCTGCTAATTCAATTTGATTCAATCCGGCATTGGCCATCCGGCTGGTCACCTTGCGACCGTTCAGATGATACACCTCAATCTGACCGGAAATTGCCGGATTATTCAGCAGATGACTGCTGATATCCACATTTAAAGTTTCATTTTTACTGAATACCCGAATATTTGCTGCGTCGCTCTCTTCATCCAATATTCCGGTAGGAACACGTGCGGTGGTCTTCCGCGTCAAATGAAGGACAAACCGTTCATGCTCGATGCCTATGGTGGTAGGCGTGTAGCTGTAGGACGTTGTACGAAGATTTGAATAACGTTCCAGTTCTTTATCTTCAAGCACCACATCAAATTCTTCCGTAAAATCCGACAAGTCGGCAGATATGGTACAATCATCCGATACTCTGTTTCTGACGCTTAGAGGAATTGCCACATAATTTTTTTCTTCCAGAGAAGAAAAGCCGTTTATGGCAAAATTCTCATTTCCAATTCGTGTGAAAACCTCCGGAATCTTCTCGGATGAGTTAAACATTTTATCCGAATCCTCGGGTCCGCGACCATCAGCAAATCCTTCATAAAAATAGATGACTGCCTGATCGAAAAGATAGGGATTTTCTATTTTTACACGAATTAAATCGTAAATGGTGGTTGATTTCAAAGATCCTGAGGAGTTAGAAACTCCTGTCAATTTATTTTCCTGATTTTGGCCGTTAACACTTTCCATTAAAATGGGAAAAGCAGCCAAAAGAACCATGGCGTAAAACTTCTTCATAGGGTATCCATTTTAATCCTTACTACTTCGGTTACTTCGGTACTTGGGGTTGACGAACGAAGGATAATTTTTGATGAATGGTTAATTATCTTTGACGAACGTCTTTTCCATGTAACGCCATTCTTCTTTAAAAAGTTTCAGAAAACCATTAATATTTTTTTGACGACCGGAGCATTTTTTTCCGGGAAAAGAGATCAATTATTTATGAATGATCAATTTGCAGTGATCAACATTCATCAAAAAAAAGCAGCATGGCTAAAGCCCTTCTTTTAAAAAAAGACAAAGCGCGCGCTCTTTCAAGATGATGATAATCCCGAAAATTAAAATTTGAAAAATAGAGTGGAAAGGGAGGAATCAATAAGGCCTATGAGAAGGCCTATGAGAAGTTAGGTGGGGTTTGTTAATGGACAGTTCAGTTGTCCACTTTACGCAGGATTCTCCAATCGACAATACACACTACTTTATCTCGCAAAACCGGGCACTTATCCTCAATAATTTGCCGAACCTCGGAAGATCTCTCCACGTGAATATCAAACAATGATTTAGGGAAGGCGACCTCAGCAAGCTCAGGTTCCGTATCCATGTTGCGAATGCCAAACGTCCGAACAGATACTTCCTCAAATCCTGGCATCAATTGGTTGACTTCACGAACATAGCTGAATGCCCCGATACGATCTTCGGCATAAACCGGATGCACGTGAAACGCCAGATCGATCTGCTGCATCAAAATTTGACGAAACTCACGGGCAGCAATACCCGAAACCATCGCAATCACCATCCCCCCCGAAATAATTATTTCGAAAGGTTGATAACGCTGGTAATTGTAGTGTGAAGGATGCGTATTTTTCAAGTAGGTGGACCAAAAAAGATTCTCACTTTTTCCGATGGGCCGAACATAGGGATGAAGAATTAAATCTCCCCGATGGAACGTTAACACCACATTTTCCATACTGATACTTCGTGCCCGTGCAATGATCTTTTCTTTAAACAGGTTGTTGTGATACGGTTCTTTTCGATGAGAAGAGATGGTTTTACGAGGATTGACCTCCGGAAACAACGAAACACGGATCAGCGAAAAAACCGGTTCTCCTTTCTGGTTAAACAACAAATGAGAGGACTCAATCACGGAATAACCGGGCTCGGACGCTTTGTAGATATTGGTAATTTTAATGGTACACGAGAACGTATCGCCCGGGAAAGCCGGATTTAAATAGAGGGCATCGCGGACTGCCAGTTTCAAAACGCTGGAATGGGCAAAATTTTCAACACCAAGACTCAGCGTCAGATTAAGCAAAAAACTATAGGGAAGAAAGATCTGATGAAAACCAAGCCTACCGGCAAATTCACGGCTGCTCTCGGGGTAGGATGAGGTGGGCATAAAACCACTCCACATACTAACAACCGACTCATCCACCGTAATATTATAACGGCTGAGGATTTCTTTTCCGATAAATACTTTGTCCATCTCGAGCCCATACTCAACCCGACGATTTGGTTTTAAAAATTCTTCCATATACTTAATCTCTTCCCCACAAAAATAGGAAAAGCCTTCGACCCGTTCAAACCTTTCCGTCCGTTCAATCACTATTTATTCCTTCCACTTCATAGAAATATGCCCCCGGCAACATTCCATTCGGGATCCGTGCTGATTAATAACAATAAAGGCAACTCGTTTCTTCCGGATTTCAAAAAAACAAATTATGACTTTTTTATGAGCAACAATCCCCCAATAAGCAACCCCATTCCCAAAAGGTATCCGGTATTGACCAGACCACTAAAAGGCACCAAAAAGATGGCCGTCAGGAACGACCCCAGAGCTCCACCTGCCACATCGGCACCGTAGGTGATGGCGGCATTGCTTTCTATACGTCCCCGACACATCGACAGCCCAACCACAAATATTCCACCACCCAAAAGAGCCAGCAAAAAGCCAAAGACAAAGACCATGAATGGGAAAATCATCAAATTGGCCAGTCTATCTAATATTGGAATAGCGATTTCGCTCAACAAACCCATGGCAACTAACATCACCGGAAAATAGCGCTCCCGGAAAAAAAAGAATTGTTTTTTCCCCAACACACCCCCCAATGCCAGTCCGCCCATAAAGACAGAGAACAAAACACCTGTTGCCCGATACAAATCACCCATTACCAGCTGCCAGAAAAGTAAGATAACGACCTGCATTCCCCCTAATACGATGCCCGACATAAATACCCCCCGGGAACTTCTTCTGAAAACCAATAAGCCCACAAGCACCATGATCCCCAGAACTAAAGCCAGCCAAGTCATCTTTACGTTCAAAAAGTTCTCCATGTCATGGAGCGCCATGCGAAACAACACCGGTTTAATTCTGGTATTTACCTGTCCATCTCCTGATAAAGCTGTTGCGATTGGTCTGATTCGTTTTTCCAAAGTTTCGGAGGGAAAATGATCCTCATTAACAAAGCTGTTTTGGGCAACTACCTTAGGGTGGTAATCCCACCACCCGGCACGAACTTCTGAATCCGATGCCACAAAATAAATTTTCTCGCCGGCCCATATCCGAATATAGGGCAGCACTGCGCCGAGCGTTTCTTCCAATGAGTTTAGAATGGTCTCCACAGGCCCACTGCCAAAAGAATGATAATCCATTCCGCCGGCAACCAGCAACCCGCCATCATTCATATGCCTTTTTAGAGCGGAGAAAAAATCTATTGTTAGAAATCTGGTAGAAGCCAAATCCTTAGGGATTCCTCCACCGACCAAAACCACATCGTACCCTTCAGCCGATTTTTTATTCAGGTAACGCACAGGATCATCCGGGATAAATCGAACCCGCGCCACCTTGTCATCTCTGGTTGCAAGGAGCGTTTTCTCAACATCGATACAGGCTTTGTCGGATGAAAGAAAATCGATCTGCAAGGACTCATATTTTAGAGCCTCGGATAAAAGGCCGGGGCCCACATTAATCAACAACAATCGTTGCGGATGGGGATGTAATAAAAGCGCCGGATGGAGTCTCTCTTCCCTGTTTTCAGCCTGCAATTGACCGGCAAAAAAATGACCTTTTCCAAAAAAATCAACAGTCTTCTCTTTTCCCAAAACATCAATGGATCCATATGGCGAAAAAAAGGTCTTCCGAACAGGCGTTCCAAGCACTTTCTCCCTGGCATAATTATATTGAGGCGAAAACACCATTAAAGCAATCACCAACACCGACACAAAAAGAATAACCCTGTAGACCACCCTTTTAACAGGGGGAATCAGAAAAAGAAATACCAGAAAATTGATCAGAAGCAAAAAGGAGATAACAGCAAAGGCATCAAGCCACAAGCCTGCCCCCAACGAAAAAAGCAATCCGGCAATCAAGCTTCCCAGCTGCTCCGATACATATACGCTTTCCGTTTGGCGCATCTGTGAAATTTGACTCAAGGATGCCGAAAACCACGTAAACATCATACCGGCCGGGAAACAAAACACAAAGGTTATTACAGCTGCAATAACCAACCACTCCCCCAGACCGGGAGCCACATCCACCGGCACCAGCCATGCTTTGGACAGGTAGAGCACCCACAAGGAAAGATAGGCAGAAACACCTGTCAACAAAGGAAACAATCCTGAGTATCGCCATTGAAACGACTTAAAATACCTGGCAGTAAAAGCACCTGCCCCGGCAAATAACATCCAAAATGAGAGAAAAACACCCACAATCAGTTCATTCACGGCAAACAAGGAGGTCAGCTCCCGAAGCAATAACACTTGCACCATTATCATTGTGAAACCACTGACAAATACGGCAACTCTTCCTTGTCCTAAACCAGAGAGTGGCCATGAAGAAATTATTCGCTTTTTTATCTTTAGCATTCTTCTCTTCTGAAATATTATCTGACAATTAATATAAAACGAACCGTTTGATTTATTTTTCACGATTCACCAAACACCATGGCTTCATAGATAAAGATATCAGCCTCTTTCCATCCGTCCCATCCGATACCGGCTTTATCCCGGGCACAATACCCCAGCAACTCTTCTCTCCCCCATCCCGTTTTGTTGGCCACCTGGGGTAAAAAGGTTCCTCTGGCTCGGCCTTTCTCCACCACGATACCATGCCGTCCGGGGATTATTTCTGATAGCTCTTTAATCTTTTTCATGGGAGTGAGTACAGAAATCTCTAATCTTATGTCATCAAGTTCATCTTCTTTTACGGACAGGAAACGCGTGTCATCAAGTGCCGCAGATTTGGTCATACGATCCACCACCTTCCACAAAGGTTCAGAAGATCCAAATTGCCCCACACATCCTCTCAATTGACCTTCTTTATACAAAGAGACAAAAGCCCCGGTATGCACCTTCACCCGCTCCGGCGGAACTCCTTCCGGCGCCTTAGTAATTTCCCCTCGGACCACCCATTCGAGCACCTTTCGCGCCCGCAACAACAACCATGACTTTTCATTTTCGTTTAATGAGAAACCCCTTACTTCCATTTTTGTTTTAGGATTCCGCGAAATGGTGATGGCGTGATAGCCCACTACGCTTGAAGAATCACCAAACTCGACATCCCCGGAATTACGGTATTCAATATGACGGAAATGCAGGCCGGATAGTTCTTCGGTAACATGCAAAAGAGTAAGCACCGAGGTCCACCCGCAAAGGCTGGTTGCCAACCGTTCAACACCCAGTTTATCATTCTCCTCAAGGGTCTGCATCAACAAACGGGGATTATTTTTCAAAATAGCATTGGCAGTTATTCTATCCACTTTTGAGGCATCTTCATAGGCGGGGTAGTGAGAAAAATCGGTGCTGACAACAAATAAATTTCCCGGCTTAAAGTATGGCTTCAGAGCTTTCGCCACATGCTCTGCTCCTTTGGCATCACGAGGACCCATCACCACCGGAACCAGTTTGAACGGCTTTTTAAGCCGATACTGCAAAAAGGGCAGCTCCACCTCCAGGGAATGCTCTTCCAGGTGTGGTGTCGAATAACCGGTTATAAATGGCGATGAATCAACCAGCTTTTTGGCCAGTGCTTTGTCCACTTCCACCCGCCCCAATGGGGTCAAATAATCGCCGTTGGTATATACCGAAGCCCCATCAAAAGCCATACGGTGACTTGAACCAATTAAAAACACTGTTTCATAGTCCGCATCTTCAGGTATTTGATTAAAGGCTGAGGCAGCAACCACCCCGGAATAAATATAACCGGCATGTGGTACAATGACAGCCATAATTTCCTCTTCACCAACTGGAGGTTTGGCGTCATCGAATAACCGACCCAAGTCTTCCTTTAAGGCAACGGGATTTCCTTCATAGAATATTCCCGCAACCACCGGTTCTCTATCTTTTATCTCCATATCTTTTCTGTTTTGCCCTACACCATTGAAGCGATTCCCCTAAAATGACCTCACTCTCTTAATTCAAGAGCAGACCTTTTTCACACACTAAATCTCGCTAAATAAAAACGGTCAAACATTTTTGCAGGCTTGTTAAATTTTATCGAAACCGAAAATGGCAATATCTAAAGGTACAAACTAAAATTTTCCGCTCAAAAAAACCAATAATTAATCGACTAAAAACTCGGTATTTACGGGCTATGCAACATTTTTTAACGACATTTTTTTACACGAATCCTTGCGAGTTCCAAATTAACCCCCTATTTTTGCACCGCGTTTAAGAAAAACGGATGACTCAGTAGCTCAGTTGGTAGAGCACATCCCTTTTAAGGATGGGGTCCAGGGTTCGAGCCCCTGCTGGGTCACCACTCAAAAAAGCCACCTCAAAAGGGGTGGCTTTTTTGTTTTTACCTCATTTCAAAAAATGGAATGAGTCGTTTTGAAATCCCTCTTCAACCCCAAAGAAAAATCCTCATCTACATCGTAAAAAAACATCATCCCACCAAACACACCAACAGAAAATCAATCAACACTCGATGTCCGGTAATCCGGATTACAACTACAGTTTATTGCAGATAGTCGTTGAAAGATCACCACAAAAAAAGCCGTCCGACTTTAAAAATCCCAAAGTCGGACGGCTGAAATGCTTTATAGCAAAGTCAGACCGCAAAGAAGCAGTCTGAACAAAAACCATTATTCGAATAGTATAAGACCCCTCACAAAAAACTTAATTTCTTTTTAAAAGTCGGCTTCCAACAACTGAGGACGTTCAGAAATAATAAGATTTCTCTTCATTTCAAGCTGAGCCGGCACTAATTTTCTATACTTAGCAGATGCGGATTTCAGCCCCTTTTCGGTGGTCAGATCTTGTCCGGTTGCAAGGCTCAAGGCTTTTGCCAGAGCGGGATCCGACAAATCTCCAAACGGCGTAGAAGACAAGAGATCCATCCCGACCTCATAGTCACTAGGTATTCCATCCGTAAAATCGGTATAGCCATCAGCATTGGCATATTTCATCACAATGGGAATGATGGCCCATTCTTCTTTATCATCCGGCAAAACCCAGGCGCCATAACATTTCCCGTACGTAGCTTCACCAACCGTTACCACTTCCGTATAGGGCATCAATCCGGAAATAACCAATTCGCTGGACGAGGCTGTCCCGGAAGAAGTTAAAAAGTAAACTCTTTCCTTCATATTTACATTTTCAACATCATTTCGAAAATAATAATACAAATTATCCTCACGCTCATAATACTCAAAATAATCCTGTAGATCCTTATTATATTTCATTGAAATCAACACCTCCTCGTTTGAGGAAACATCAGCTGGTGCAATGGCCGATGCCAGATAGGCGGCGGCATCAATATCACCTCCGGGATTGTATCTAAGGTCCACAATAAGATCGGATATTCCGGCGGCTTTAAATTCAGAAAAAACCACATCCAACGAGTCTAGAAATCTACCCCCTTCGCCTCCAGTGATAAATTCTGCATACACCAGGTAACCGACCTTGTGCCCATCCAAATCAATCACGTCATAATGCAACACCGGATTGGTATCAACCACTCTTGCCACTAAATCGATCGATTCTCCCGTATATGAAATAACATTCTCCTCTATCTCAGCCAACTGAACAGAATAAGCATCCTGGCTATACAAATCATAGTAATTGGTGGTATTCAAAGATGTACCGTCTATCGAAAGAATAATATCCCCTCTTTCAATACCTGCTTCCTCTGCCGGCGAGCCTGCATACACATAATCAACAACGATAAAGACACTTTCATTATCACTCATCAGATAAAAAGAGGGACTATACCCCATCTGAACCGGAACACCATCATACTCTGCAGACAGCGAGGCATAATCATCGGTAATCCATGACCATCTGTCTTTCTCCTCATATATCAATTTAGAAAAATAGTCTATCGGATCTTCTTCCTGCTTATAATCTATGTCAGGCATTTGTTCACTCCATAAATATGCTTCCATATTCTCATAGATCCATTTGTTCACGTCCAAAATATCCTGCGATATGGACTCCTCATTAATTTCCTCTCCCGTTTCATTATCATCATCACTACAGGAATAACTCAGTAATAGAACACCGAGAATTAATAAAAAAAATCTAATTTTCATCCGCATAAAATTTATTTAAATTATTGATTGAATGGAACTCGCATGACAGATATTTATACATACTCTTTTGTGACAAGCTGTCTTGTCGTACTCATTTCATTCGCATTTTTTTAGCTTGAGTAATTCTTAGAAAAACGCCTCTTTTATAATCACGGTTAAACGCATTCTCAAAAAGGCCAAACTTAACCATCACAGCAAATAATTATAACGTATAATTTATGTCTTTATACTTCACTATTACTACAAACTGATGTAAAGATAACATAAATTCCGGACCCATCTTCATATTACAACAGGCCCTATCACCTCATTCATTCTGATACACCTCCACAAAAGAAACGAATATATTGAGGGTTGATAGATTTTCTCCTAAAGCAAAAACAAAAAATAAACATGCTATTTCAATCCCCACTCAGAGACTTAACCGACTCAGATACCGCAAATCTCTTTCTTGAAAAACCCAATTATTTTTTTAAGACAAAATGTCACCCTTCCATCCTATTTAACCATCCAACCTATGACATATTTTCAATCACCTCATCATAAATCACTCCAAATATAAAATAGCACTCACTTTTTCACTAGTATATAATTTATTTACCGGATATAAGTTAAATCTCGTACAGCAAATATTCATATATGTTATTATACCCAATAGGTCGGAACAATGGAAGAGAACTTTCTTTCTTTAATCGTTTAAGTACTTTGGAATAGCAAATACAATTTAAAGATAATTCGACAAAAAATGGTCTACAATTTGCTTATTCAGGAATAATTTCTTATTATCCTACAACACTATTTTATTCAAAGGGCAAGGAATCATTTGTCCGGTGGTTCATAAAAATACATTTTGCCAATGATGGGGCATGACAAGGATTGCAACGAAATATGCCAACCCGTGCGATTAAGGCAATAGTATTAATGATCAATCATGTCAGATTTATCCTTTCTCTCCCACCTTTTGGGGAAGATTAGGGATAAGAATCAAACCATCCATTGGCTGCCAAATGGGATTAACTCTCATTAATATTCTACAAAAAAACATTCCGGTTATTTAGGACATCAGAATGATGTCAAAACAACAACGCATCTCTTGAATACAAACATGTATTTGCAGACTGTTTTTTGATCACATACAAAACTAAAATACAGCATTATGAAAATTGCATTTATTGGAACATATCCACCACGTAAATGTGGGATAGGTACCTTTACCAACAATCTGGTAAAAGCCATTCATGCGAATACTGAAAACAATAGAATTGCCGACACGGCCATGGTCGTGGCCATCAATGAGAATGGGAGCCAATATGAATACCCGGAAGAAGTCAAACACATTATCCGCCAAAACCATCAAAGAGATTACGTTCATGCAGCCAAAGTCATCAATTACAGCGACACCGAAGTTTGTATTCTAGAGCATGAATTTGGTATTTTTGGCGGTGACGACGGCGTTTTTATCTTACCATTGATTCATCGATTGGAGATCCCACTCATTGTCACTTTCCATACCGTTCTTAAAGACCCCACCTACACACAACGATCGATTGTTCGGGAAATAGGGAAGAAAGCCGCCAGGATAGTGGTAATGAGCCGTAGAGCCGTTGATTTTCTGGAAGAGATATATGAGATACCCAAAGAAAAAATTGCTCTGATAGAACATGGAGTTCCTGAATTTGAACAAATATCAAGAGAAGTAGCCAAAGAAAAACACGGACTTAAAAACCGAAAGGTACTGCTCACTTTTGGATTACTTAGCCGCAACAAGGGGATCGAGACCGTTCTCAACGCGCTGCCTCCGGTTGTCAAAAAACACCCCGATCTTTTATATGTTGTGCTAGGTGCTACCCATCCTTCCGTCTATAAAATTTCCGGTGACGAATACAGAAATTATCTGAAACGTTTGGTCAAAAATCTGAATCTGGGGAAAAACGTCTTTTTCAACAATGATTTTGTTTCCGAAGCCAAACTATTTGAATATCTCACGGCCAGCGATATTTACATCACACCATACTTAAGTGAAGCTCAAATAACGAGCGGCACCCTATCCTATGCAGTAGGTGCCGGTTGTGCTGTTGTTTCAACACCCTATTGGCATGCGCAGGAACTGTTGGACAATAACAGAGGCCGACTTTTCAGCTTCAAAAATTCCGAAGAGTTGTCCAATATTTTATTGGAATTGCTGGGCGACGATACAGCAATGGAAACCCTGCGAAATAATGCCTTCGAATACGGAAAAAAGATTCGATGGCCAAAAATAGGCAAACAATACCTCTATGTGGCAGAATATGTACTCGATAATTGGGAAAAAGAAACAGAGCCGAGAAAACTCTCCATCGACGTCTCTTTGATGCCATCATATAATCTGTCGCATATCAAAAGACTTACCGATGACACCGGCATTGTCCAACATGCCAAATATGGGATCCCCAACCTGAAAGAAGGCTACTGCATGGACGACAACTCGCGCGCTCTGATCATGACCTTAATGGCCTGGAGACGAAACAAAGATAAAGAGGCCTTGTCGCTAATGCCCATCTATCTGAGTTTTATCCATTACATGCAACGCGAAAACGGAAACTTCAGAAATTTCCTTAGCTTCAACCGTCAGTTTCTGGACGAATATGGCACCGAAGACTCATTTGGAAGGACCATCTGGGCTCTTGGATACCTAGTTCGATTTGCTCCCAACGACGCCTTTAAACAAATCGGAAGAGAAATATTTCTCAATTCTGTGCCTCACTTCGACCATATCGAAACCATCAGAGGCGCCGCTAACACCACCATCGGAATCAGTTACTACCTCAAAGATTCCCAGAACGATGAAGGCATGGTTAACGCCCTAAAAAAATTGTGTGACAAACTTACGCAGGCCTATTACGACACTTCCTCTGACGACTGGCAGTGGTTCGAAAACCAAATGACCTACGACAATGCCATTCTTCCTCTGGCTCTTTTCACCGCCTATGAGGTGACCGGAGTGGAGGAATATTTTGACATCGCCATGAAAACAACGCGTTTCCTCGAAAGTGTGGTTTTCCGATCAGAGTTTTTAATCCCGGTCGGAAATCAGGGGTGGTATCATCGCGGCGAAAAAGTACCCGAATTTGATCAACAATCCATCGATGTCATGGCTATGATATTACTTTATTATCAAGTTTTCCAGATCACCAAAGAAAAAAGTTATATCGATAAGATGTTCACCAGCTACCTTTGGTTCCTGGGAGAAAACTCATTACGCTTACCCCTCTTCGACCACGAAACCATGGGCTGCTGCGACGGGTTGGAATCTCAAGGCATAAATCGCAACCAGGGCGCCGAGAGCACCCTGGCCTATTGGATTTCACACCTGACAGTCTTGGCTGCACAGGAAAAAGAACATATTCTTGAAAATATCTGATAAATCATACTATCATGTTGGTAAATCGCTATCAGTACAATCCCGTTTTAACCCCAAAGGATATCCCTTATCCGGTGAGTACGGTCCATAATGCAGGGGTCACCACTTTCAAAAATGAATATATTATGCTGTTCCGTTCTCACAAAAGGAACGGACGCAGCATTTTAGGCTTGGCAAGAAGCACCGACGGCTTCCACTGGAAAGCAGACGGTCAACCATTTATGGAACCGGCGAAAGAAGGAATTTTCAGTGAATATGAAGAATATGGTGTGGAGGACCCTCGAATTACCTTTATCGACGGGGAATACCTCATTACCTATTCCGCCTATTCGCGTCATGGGGTTCGAATAGGATTGGCAAAAACCAAAGACTGGAAAAAGGTGGAACGCTATTCTCTCATCACAGAAACAGACCACCGAAATGTGGTGATCTTCCCTGAAAAATTCAACGGTCTATATGTCAGACTGGATCGTCCCCACAGTGAAATCAGCCCTTGGTCCATGTGGATCAGCTACTCCCCTGACCTCCGTTATTGGGGCGATGCCCGCAGAATCATGAGTCCGATGCAATATCACTGGGATGAAATGAAAATTGGTCCCGGAGCGCCTCCCATAAAAACCGACAAAGGTTGGCTTAACATTTATCATGGTGTTTTCCCAACCATGGATGGGAGTGTTTATCGGCTGGGAGTGGCCTTGCACGATCTCAAGGACCCTTCAAAAATCATTGGGGTTGGTGACGACTGGATTTTGCAGCCGGAAGAACCATATGAACTTACCGGATATGTTCATAATGTGGTTTTCACCTGCGGGGCTATACCCGAAAATGACGGAACCATCAAAATTTATTGGGGCGCTGCAGACTCTGTCATGTGTGTCGGAACTGCAAAAATGGATGATCTGGTAAAATTATGTCTGAGCAACAGCAGGCCCCCTCTCTAACCATAATCTTAATCGGGGTTGCTTTTTGAACCATCATTCAGAAATGTATTCGAAGTCAACAGGCACCATTCTGCCTATTAATGCCTGAATGACACGCCAAGTTAAATTTCAGCAACCTCTTACTATCACCCTTTTTTACACACAAAAAAATATGATTAAAAAAGAATTACCATGAAGGTCGCAATACTATCACCAGTTGCATGGCGAACCCCTCCCAGACATTACGGTCCTTGGGAGCAAATGGCATCCAATCTTGCCGAAGGGCTTGCTGCAAAAGGTAACGATGTCACTCTTTTTGCCACACTCGATTCCAAAACGCAAGGAAAACTGGATGGATTAGTACCCGTGGGATATGAAGAAGACAAAAGTGCCGATCCAAAAGTACTGGAATGTCTTCACATTAGCTATGCAATGGAAAAAGCAAATCAGTTTGACATTTTGCATAATCATTTTGATTTTCTTCCCCTCACCTATTCTCGTCTGATAAAAACCCCCATGATTACTACCATCCATGGTTTCTCATCACCCAAGATCATTCCTGTTTTTAAACGGTACAACGACACAACCAATTACGTATCTATCAGCAATTCTGACAGAAATCCTGAGTTAAACTATATCGCCACCGTTTATAACGGGATTAATAAAAATCTGTTCGACCTCAACTTAGAACCCGAAGACTACTTGCTTTTCTTTGGAAGAATACATCACGACAAAGGCACCCATGAAGCCATAAAAATCGCTAAAAAGGCGAAAATGAAGCTTATTATTTCCGGCATCATTCAGGATCAGGACTACTTTGATCAAAAAGTAGCCCCCTATATAAACAATGAAGATATTGTTTTTGTAGGCAGTTCGGGTCCTGAAAAACGCAACCAGCTGCTTGGAAAAGCCAAAGCATTGCTGCATCCTATAAACTTCAACGAACCGTTTGGTTTAAGTGTTGCCGAAGCGATGTTTTGCGGCACTCCGGTAATTGCCTTTAATCGCGGTTCAATGCCAGAGGTCATCAATGACCCAATCACTGGTTTTGTGGTCAATGACATTTCCGAAGCAGTTAAGAAAATCCAACAACTGGATCAAATAGACAGAAAGAATTGCCGGGAATGGGCAGAAAATCATTTCAGCCAAGAGAAAATGGTAACTGATTATATCAAATTGTATAACCAGATACTAACTTAATTGGTGAGAGATTGGATGCCAAAATGAAAACCAATCTTTTTAAACCGGATCGGAAACCTTAACTCCTATCCCCTTTTCAGATTCGGTACAGGATGTTGGCTTTCCTTCCCTGAGAAGATGAAGCATATTTTTCTTGAACTCATATTCGGCACCATATAGCTTAATAATCTGATCGATGGTCAGGATTTTTTTAAATTTTTCATGATATTCCTTTTGAAGGATCGATTTTTTATAATGATAATCAACAAATTGATCTAAAACAGCTTCTTTCTCTGATTCACTCAATTTCTCTTTTGGATGATACAACCGGTTGACAAGCTTTTTCTTTTGGTCCCATAGCTTATCCATTTTTTCTGACATTTCATTATAGAGCGGCCAAAACTGCTGTGCTTTCTCGGCCGAAAGACCTATCTTTTCGGTCAGATAGGCCACCTTTTGCGACTTTAACCGATCTTTTCGTGCTTCCTCTTCATTTTTCTGGGCAGCACCTGATAAAAAAAATGCCTGCCCAAAAACAAATAGCGATAATAACAGGGCTTTTATTTTATTCATAGCAATAACTTTTAAACTTGTTCAATAATTATTCAAAATAGGTGACTGCTGCCAGCTCCTCTTCCGTAAACTCACCAACAAACAAAGAATCAGGAGGAAAAACCCAAAAGGTATCTTCTTTAATTACCAATTCATTGATCTCATTTTCATCAAAAATTAAAGCCAACGAGTTGATATATTCCTCTTCCCACTCTTTAGAAAAAGCTGTTTCTTCCACATCACCAAAAAGGTGAGGCGCAAAATAATAAACCATTGCGATAACCAAAAAGGATGCTGCCATAGCCAACCAAGGTTTAATAACTGATTTGATGGTTGTGATAGAATCCTGTCTGTGTAACTTTATCTCCGCCTCCGGCTCCAGATTCTTCAACATACGTGCTTCAAAATCTTCAAAATAGTTTTCAGGAACCTGAAACGGAGACTCTTTTTTTCCAAATTCTTTTTCATCCATAATAAACCCCCTTTTCCTTTCTAACTCAAACGCTACGGCAAATAAAGTTAAGTGCTTTATTTAGAACGATTAAAACTTCAAAGGTTTAATATTAAAAAACTTCATTTTTAATAAAAGCTTCTATTTTTCGGACCGCATGGAAATAAGATGCCTTCAATGCACCAACGGAAGTCCCCAGAATTTGAGAAATCTGCTCATAGGTCATATCGTCAAAATATTTCATATTAAATACCAGTCGTTGTTTTTCCGGAAGTGCCAGCAAACATTTCTGCAACCTTTTTTGTATTTCATCACCGGTAAAAAGAGGATCGGTTTCCAACTTGTGTCCCAACATCAGCTCCATGTCGGCATCTTCATTTAGTAAAGCCTCTTTCTTTTTATTTATATAGTTTAAAGTTTCATTGGTGGCAATTTTATACAGCCAGGTATAAAGGGATGCATCACCTCTGAAACTTCCAAGGTTTTTCCATGCCTTCATAAAGGTGTTCTGCAACAAATCGTCCGCATCTTCATGTACAATCACCATCTTGCGAATATGCCAGTATAGTCGTTCCTTGTATTTTTTCATCAACAACACCAACGCTTCATTCTGCTTATCGGCTCTTTGTGCAAGATGCAATATTTCCTTATCGTCAGGCTGCATGTGGGATTCTCTTAATTAATTCCTGCTAAGATAAAAAAGAAATAGTTTATTCAAATCGCGAAAGTATTGAATTACCCGATTTCAGAACCATCTGCTGAGAGAAATCGTCCCAACAGGATGACAGCACACAACAAAAGATGATTCTCTCTTTCCCAAAAAACAACTACCTTTGCACACTTAATTTATTTCGGGAATAAGTCTCTAGTAGTTTTACAAATCGGAATTCAAAATAAACAGAAAATAACATGGCCTTACAATGCGGTATCGTTGGGTTACCCAATGTTGGAAAATCAACCCTTTTTAATTGTTTATCAAATGCCAAAGCCCAGTCGGCCAACTTTCCTTTTTGCACCATCGAGCCGAACGTGGGGGTCATAACGGTCCCCGACGAAAGACTGATTCAGCTGGAAAAACTGGTAAACCCCCAAAAAGTAACGCCCACCACCATCGAAATTGTGGATATTGCCGGACTCGTAAAAGGGGCCAGTAAAGGCGAAGGTCTGGGAAATAAATTTCTTGCCAATATCCGGGAGACCGATGCCATCATTCATGTACTCCGCTGCTTCGATGATGATAACGTCACCCACGTCGACGGATCGGTAAATCCGGTACGTGACAAGGAAGTTATTGATCTGGAACTTCAATTTAAAGACCTGGAAACCATTGAAAACCGAATCGGGAAAACAGAAAAAATAGCCAAAACGTCTAAAGATCCGGAAGTTAAAAGATTATTAGATGTTCTTCTCAAGTATAAAGCAGCACTGGAAAGTGGTAAGTCGGCCAGAACTGTCCCCCTCACCGAACAAGAGGAAAAAGTAGCAAAAGACCTTTTTCTACTGACCAACAAGCCCATTCTCTATGTTTGTAATGTCGATGAAAAATCGCTCACTGCAGACAACAAGCATGTTATTGCTGTTAAAGAGGCGGTTAAAGAAGAATCGGCCCAGGTGCTGGTCATTGCTGCCCAGACCGAAGCAGAAATTGCTGAACTGGAAACTTTTGAAGAACGGCAAATGTTTTTGGAAGATATTGGGTTAAAAGAATCAGGGGTTTCCAAACTGATCAAATCGGCCTATAAATTACTTAATCTAAAAACGTTTTTCACAGCAGGAGAAAAGGAAGTACGGGCATGGACATTTCCTGCCGGGGCATTGGCTCCTCAGGCCGCAGGTGTCATCCACTCCGATTTTGAAAAAGGCTTCATACGAGCCGAAGTTATTAAATATGAAGACTATGTAGCGTTAGGCTCTGAACAGGCCTGCAAAGAAGCCGGAAAAATGCATATTGAAGGCAAAGAATACGAAGTGCAGGATGGAGACATCATGCATTTTCGTTTTAATGTTTAACTGCCCACCTTCTCTTACAAAAAAAATCATTTCTAAAATAATAAAGATCACTCTCCGGCTTCCAAAAGTCGGAGAGTATTTTTTGAAGCCCCATCCGCAGCACTGTCAAAGTCCTCCTTGCGGCAATCCAATAAATAGGGAAACGCCCTTTCCGAATTATCCTACCAGATTCCTTGTACAAACTTCTACACAATTATACAACATCCATCTTCTCCAAAATTTTGAAAGAAATCCTTAAATACTGAAAAAAAGGCCTTAACAAATCGTTTAAAAATAGTTAAAATTTCACAACGTTAGTTTCCCCTGTTCTAATTTTCTCCAAAAAACTTTTCCTTTGTACAAATGAATATTCTTAAAAAAATGAACACGAGAGAGAATGAAAATGACACTATAGCAAAATTAAAGCGAAAGATTTTAATTTATTCGATCATTGAAGTTGCTATCGTAATTGTATTGATTATTTTCGGGGCTTTCCTTTTTAACATCACCTTTGCTTAAGTGCCATTAGGGCAGGAATAAAATAAATTTTTTCCGTGCGATTTCTTTATTCTGAAGTCTGGTAACAAGGATCCATTCGCCGGCTTTATCGTCATATGGCTCCCATACGGTATCTCCAAGGAAAAATTCCCAATCATTTGAGTTTATCAACACCTCTCCCGTAAAAGGAGGAACAATTTTCCCGTCCTGATCCTTAAAGGGTGGGTGATGAATTTCATATTCCAGGATTTCTCCCTTTGCTTTTTTAATTTTCAAGACATAACCAAATTCCACTTCCGGATTAACGGGGATTTGTGTGGTAATTTCTTTCAGCTTTGGCAACTGCTTTGATAATTTATTCCACTTAGTGTAAATGCCGTAGCTGTATAATTCTACATCAGGTTTATTTCTGGGCATTATTATTCTCTTCTAAATAGTATCGCAATTGATCCAACATTATGGGCACATCGGAAGGTTCCACATTATGCTTCAAAAGCACTTCTTTATCTGCTTCAAAGGCATCGATAAACTCTTTAAGGGAGAAGTCTTTGTGACGGATAGATTTCAAGTACCACTCCAGGGCCTCCTTTCGTCGGGCCCTACACCAAACGATATGTCCCATATTCATTAAATCGTGTGGGGTAGGATTCTCTTCAAGTGATTTCAATCCGTACTTTTCGGCCTGATCAAGCTTTCCTTCCATCAAGCAGCACCAGGCAATGGGTCTCCATACCCTGTGATTGTCGGGGGCCAGATATTCTACCTTGAAATAATATTTCAGAGCTTCATCATAACGTTTAAGCTCAAGCAGGCAATGACCAATACTTACCTGAGTATGCAAATCGTCAGGTTTTTGTTGTTCTGCCAGTTTATAATATTCAAGGGCTTTATTGGGATTTTTCAAATAACGGTAACAAAGAGCAATTTTTTTGAGGTTCCACACTTGAATATCGCCATAAAGCTCGGCCTGCAAATAATAATTCAATGCCTGCTCGTAATCTCCAATCTGTTGATAACAAAAGGCCAATTTTTGCAATATCTGCACATCCGGCACTTTTTCTTTTTGAACTTCCATCAAATAAACACCTGCCGCCTCTTCAAAATCATTTTTACTAAACAAATATTCCGCCAGCTTTAAAGGCAGATTATGCTCCGGTGCCAACAAAGCAAGGAACCATTTATTATGAAAGTCGAAAGTCCACTCAAAGGGATCATCAAAGGACCCTCGTTGCGGGTGAAGCTTAAAGAAGCGATATAGGTCCTGAACATATTGATTCGAGATATAAAGAATTTTCTTTTGTGGGTCGACCAGCTCATCACTTTTTTGTATCTCTTTCATCGCTTCAATTTCAGAACCAAACATATTGCCCATCATTTCCTTCTGCATAGCCGGCATTTGCGAAATACTCATTATTAGAGAGTATTTATCGGAGTTGCAAAGAACACCCGACTCGGCCATGGAACTAAGCATTTCACTGTCATTAAACGGTCCGGATTCATTCTTCAAGGCCTCCTGGACAATTGGATTCGGATAATAAAAAGGCAGAAACCAATGATAAATTTCATTGAAGAAAGGGAAGTTTTTCAGCATCCTGAAGGTCGACATAAACAAATCGGCTCCTTCCATCTGCATCCGACTCAACTCTTCCAGTTTGTCCATAAGTTCGGGAGAGTCAGAAAAAATATCTTCCCAGTCGGGATTTTTATCTTCCGGAAAAACATCCCCCAACAAATTGTCCAAATCCAGTTTTCGCCGAAGGTTTGGTTGAATGCGTGCCACTTCCGGAAGAATCTCCTCATTCATTTTTTTGGTCAGCTTTTCAGTCTCCCGGGTACGTAAAATTTGGATCAATATGGTTTGAATCATCTCAGGAGAAAAGAGGTCATTAAGCTTTTCTATGCGTTCTTTCACACCCGAAATGAATGGAAGTCGGGAATCATATTTGTACAAAACAAAGATAAGTCCGGTAAAGGCCCTCAGCCGAACCTGAGAATTAGAATGCTCACAAAGATCAAAAAGCAATGCAAGATTATTCCTATTGAAAGTGGTAAGCAGATTTAAAGTCAATGCGCTAACCATAACACTTTGCCAGGGCCAGAAAAACCCATCACCAAAGAAAACAGTCCGAATATTTTTCTCCCTTTCTTTGTAAAATTCGGGAAGGGCAGCAATCATCTCAAAGAGGCGGTCCAATGACTTCTCCAGTTGATAGGGAAAAGAAATCCCCGTATCCACAGTATACGCCACCATAAATTTATCAGACTCTATGAGATAATTTTCCACAATGCTGTCCAGCTCTTCCGCCGGCAGACTGTTCAAATATCGTCGGGCATCGAAAAGCCATCCTTGCCCCCAACGCAAACTCAGTGCCCCCATCACTTTATCGGCCAGCAAATAAATGTCCCCAATCAGATGATTATATACTTGTTGCCGTTCAGGATCAGAAAATCCCTCTACCGTATATTTCAACAGACTTTTATAGGTCATTTCCAGGTGATAAAGTCCGTCTATCAGATCACTGTTGTGCGTTTCTTTTACAAGGTCCGATAAATAATCCAGCGTCTCTTTTACCCTTTTTTCATCCAAAAAGGTATAAACCTGCTTTTGCTTTTTCCGAACATTGCCATCCATATAATTTATTTCTTTTCAAACTTTATAATAACATCAATACCAGAATCTTTAAAATCGCCTTGAGTCAAGCGAATAAACAAATTTCGTATGAACTCATACTCCAAAGATACCGTCTGGTGAAACAAAGCACCGTCTTCATTTACCCCAAACCCTCTTTGGTAAGTTACAAAAAGATTATTGGAAATATATTTCCCCACCATAAAAGTAGCACTTTCCCAATCATCACCGGCCTGAATCTCCAACATATCCAAATCAAATTGTTTCCCAATTGTTTTTGTCAATTGTGCAGAGACCAACCCTGACACCATGGCAGTTGGCAAATTGACCGAAATACCCCCCCTATTTCCGAAACTCAACTCATCAAATGACTGATTAAATATAAGATAAGCCATAGCATCCCGCTCACTAACGGCCGATCCGTTAAGGGTAAATAACAGCTCCGGGTCAAAGGCCGTGCCACTCACATTCATGATCAACTCTTTTTTTTGTTTATCCCTTCCCCGAAAGGTATAGCCGGCCTCCAGTTCTATACCTGGATTCATCTCTCTGCCTCCCGAAAAGGTCAATTCCCCTTCTTTGATATTGAGCTTTCGTCCATATAGCGTATAATATCCTCTGGTAATCCCCAAAACGCCAAATATTTCAAAATATTCATCATTCTTTAAAAGATCCACATCTCCATAAAGCTCCAGATTCATATCCTCCGAGCGAAGCCAGGTATTTCGTGGAATTTTTATATTTATCTTGCCTTTGAGCGATTTCATCCAATCGCCGGCATCCTTGCCCATTCCGGGCTCCATCCTAATGTCAGAATCTTCTATTACCATACTATCTTTCAACTCCTTCAACAATGACTGCACCAGAAGGGGCTCATCCTCTTTCGAGGATCCTCCCATATCCATTAAAGCCGGCAAATACAATTTTGATCGTAGTACGGTAAGCGTTCCTCCATATACGGAATTTCCTCCGTCTTGTTTTAACCAGGTATCGGCATCAATCTGTATTACATGATTGGGATGCCGGGAAATAAAAAAGTCACGTGCCTTTAGTGTCAAATTAAGCAGGGAAAGGTTGCCTGCAACAACATCGGGGGCAAAAGCCGCATTCCCCGCAATTAATAAGGAACCTTTGTCTTGACCCGCATACAAAGAATCTACTTGTATCCGGTTACTATCAATCCTTACTTTCAACTTCATGTCATGGTAAGCAAGCCCATATGAAGGAATAGACATCTCTCCCCCTGTGATATTCACAAAACCTCTTAAAACAGGATGCATCAAAGGCCCGTTCAATCCCACATCCACATCCACCAAAGCTCTGACATATTGATTATCGGGATTTTCAAATTCAAAAAAAGCAGAAGGTCGAACCTTTTGCGCCACTATTTTTCCAGTTACCTCCCTGATGGAAGCAACCATCTGCGAATCGCCGACACTGATCTGAACCGGTGACAGCAAATCAATGATCAATGAATCCCCTTTCTGACTTTTGGCCACAGCCGAAGCCCTCAGTGTGTCATGGCGCTGTTCCATATTCACTCGTATTTGCTCGACTCTTAATGGATTAGCTTCAACCCCATTTAACAGCAACATCAACGTCAGATCAAGATCGCTAATCGTTCCTGACGAATGGATTCCCAGAGAGGCCTTTCCCTTCAGAGGGAGTTCCACAAGTCCGAATTTTTCAAATAGTGAAAGATCCAAATCATCTACGGATACATCCACCAAAACAGAATCGCCAACCCAATATTCACCATCCACCTCTATCTTGCTACCGCCATTTTCCCGACCGGTCAGAATAAAACCTGTCAATCCATACCGATTCGTCCCTATCGTCATTTGGGCACCCTCTCCCTTCAGCGAATAAAAATCATACTGGGTAATAATATTCAGCTCCGAAAGGGAAATATGACAGGGAATGACCATATCTCCTGAAGCTTTGGCCTTCAAAGACAATGAATCCGTAATGCGGACCATTGATTTCATGTTCCACCGTTCCGGTTCTACATAACCCTCAATCCTCACCGAATCTAGGTTCGTCCCCGATATGGCAATGCCACTGGTTTCTATCAGGGTCTCCCCCCAAATGTTGCCCTCCTTAAAAAGGAACCGGTCAACCCATATCTCTGCATTTTCCACCTGATATACCGAATCATACCTTAATGTCTGGCCTTTGAGATGAATTTCTGCCGATAGGGAATCCACAGTTCCGCCGGCTTTGCCCGACAGTTCCAACGAATTCCAGGTGGCCGGAATTGCCACATAGTGATGGAATGCTGATAAATCCTTAATCCGGCTGAATAGATCGGCACGCAAAACACCTTTGTTGGAATAGGTACCACGTCCAAAAAACGCCACCGATTCGTTCATGATTTGCAAGGTATCAAGCGTCAGATCTCCCTTTTCCATTTGGCCGACGGCCCTTAAAGAATCCACAGGAATTCCGGCCACCACCGATTCTTCCAGGAACAAATCAAAGTGGGCCCTTAACGATGACAACGAACGGCCGTTCCCAACAATGTTAAGATCCATATTCACCCAAGTGCTGTCGCCCCAATCCGGAAGAAATCGCCCCGCCGGAAAGCGGTCCGCCCTAACCCTTAATTGAACCGGCGCCTGTCGGTCATTAAACTGCGCTCGTCCCTGCACATTAAACACCCCATCTCTGGTAACAATCCTTGAATTGACCTCGGTGGCTCCATCCAGATAACTACCCCCCAATTTCAATTCTTTAAAGGGATAATTTTTCCACCTGCTGTTTGAAAAATCAGCCTTTAATGTCAAAGGAAGATGACTCTTTTCCAACCCATTACCTTCAACTTTTATTGTCCCGTTCAGAATCACCGGTATGTCAGACAGCATAAACCATTTCCCGGGATCAAAGGCCTTTAACGTTACATCAACATCCGATATTGCTTTATGTCTCAATGAATCGCTCAGAAGGCCAACGAAGTTGGTAATAGTTCCTCTCAGTCTGATTTGCTGAGCCTCATATTCTGCCAGCCAATCTATTTTAATGTCCTTATCCTGAAGACTGGTTTGCAAATCCAGTGTTGGTTTCACCCCTATTTGAAAATCCGGAAGAGCCCAGGTCAAATCCTCAGCATCAAAAGGTTCTGACTGAAGAGAAAGCTCAGATCCATTTGCCTGTCGAGCCGAATAATCGCCATTGGCCCGGATATTATTCTTTTTTGTCTCCAGGGCAAAATCTGATAATGAAAAAATCGAATCTTTCAGTGCGGCATTAAACTGCAAGTGTTTTAAATCGGGAAATGCTTCCGGCGTCTCAAAACCCAGATGAGTTAGATTAAGACGCATCGATCGGGAACTGTATTGTGCACCCAGGTCCATATTCAATTCCGAAATACTAATCGGTCCGGGGCTCCCCAAAAAATTCAGGGTAACATGGCCATTGGTTATCCCTAAGCGCTTTACGACAAAAGAAAGTGAAGTTGGTTCTGTCACTGAGTCCTCATCAGCCACCTCCGTCGTTGGAAAAAGTTTTTCAAAATTCCATAAAGAGTCGGCCGACTGTTCCAACTTCACCACCGGACGTACCATGCGAACAGAGTAAAGATGAACTCTGCCCTTCAACAAGGGCCATAAGGAATATCCTAGCGTCAGATCATCCATCGCCATTAATGTATCGCCCTGATTTGTGCCAACAAACAAACCACTCACAGACAATTGGTTGTAGAAATTCCCCTCCAACGACTCTATTCTTACCTCTCCATTTATCGTCTTATTAAGGGCTTTCACCACCTGTTCTTTGACAATACGATGAAAAGCTACCGTTTGGGCAAAGAGCACCAGCAAAAGAACAACTACAACAATAGCTGTAAACGAAATCAATAGGTATTTAATAGCTTTATTCACAATCGGGACGTATTGCCATTATTCTTCAAAAACAATCTATTCAGTTTGTATTAATTGTAAAATTTCCTAACAGAAACTTCATGAACACCCGTTATGCCATCTCTTTCTGTGAACATTTCACTTGCCATGATCTTTTCACAACATCTCTTTATACAATCATCTAACAATCACACAAAAAACAATATATAGCATCGTTAAATTATTCAGATATTCAATTCCGGTTGTCCTGTCATTAAAACGAATGACCGATATTCAGATGAACTTGCCACTGACTGGTATCATCAAAAACAGGACGGGCAAAATCCAATCCCACCGGACCTATAGGCGTGGAAATACGAAATCCGGTACCTACCGCCCAATGAATTTCACCGATCTTAAAGGTCTTCTCCTTTCGCCATACATTTCCGAAATCAGTAAAGAAAACAAGGCTAAAAGGACCTACTACTTTAATGCGTGGTTCAATACTCCCCTCAACAAGCGAATTTCCACCCAAAGGGATCTGATCTTCATCTAACGGTCCCAGCATATATCTGCCCCAACCACGAACCGACTGGCTGCCACCGGCAAAGAAACGCTCCTCCACAGGTGTTGCCTCAGACGCTCCCATCCGCATTATGCTCCCGTTTTTGAGGCGAAGGGCCAGCACCACTCCATTCATTACCGGCTGAAAACGCTTCACCTCAACCAGATATTTCAAAAAAGGATACGGCGAATCGAAAATAATACCATTCGCTTTGGTATTCACTGCCAAAGACCACCCTTGCGTTGGTTCTGTCTTGGGTTGGAAATTGTTAAAGATCAGTCCAACGGAAATTCCATTCTTGGAATAAGTACTCAAATCCATCTCCTCCAGCGATCGTTCAAAATCAGAGGTGATGTCAATATCCACTCGTTCATAAAACAGGGATACGGATCCCGTTAATCGACTACCAAAGTTATGGTATAACGACAGATCACCTCCCCATTGCAAAGATTGAAAACCTTCTTCCTTCCTCCTCCGAACCGATGGATTAAATTCAATTGAAGAATTGGGTCCCAATAGGGATGGCTGAGTCAGAACGGCTTCGAAACGATATGGTTCCAACCCCGAATGTTTAGCATAAAATTTTGTACGCATGGTCTTTCCCGGAAAGCTCAAGAAACCCACATCCAAAAAGGTTCTAAAATGATCTTCCAGCCCGTATCCTACGCCCACACGGGTGGATAGACGAGGTGCCTCTTCTGTTCTAATTTTCACGGATAAGGTGTCGGTTGGAGGATCGGAAAGACTTACCTGGAACGAGGCGATTCGAAAAAGGCCCAATCCGTAAACCTGCTTTTGCGATCGTGATACAGCTTCCGAATTGTAAATCTCCCCCTTATTGAAGGTGATTTGCTTTCGAATGGCGTCCGGAGGGATGCGGTTATTTCCCTCAATGGTAATATCTCCGAACCGGCACAACGGTCCTTTCTCGATCAACCAGGTGATACCGGCCTCTAGCGTATCGGAGGACAATGATATTTCAGGCGTCACATTTACGTAGGCATAACCTCTGGAACCAAACCATTCTGCAATACGCTCCTGATCTCTTTTCACCTGGCTGTCAATAAACCTGTTGCCAACATCCGATTCCAGTTTATGTTTCAGCGACTGAAGAGATGCAGACCCAATCAGAGAATCCGACTCCGGGTTCCCTGCCGCTTTAAATGAAACGTCACGAATGATGACGGGTGGTCCCTCTTCGATTCCGATGGTCAGATCAACACGATATTTCCCCGAAACCTGCTTAAGTTTTTCAGGAGTTATCTTGACGTGCATATAGCCATTCCTCTGATAAAGGGCCACCAGCCGGTCTTTATTCATAACCCAGGCTTCGGAGCTGTAGATCGAAGGGTCTTTTTTAAAGAAAGTTTTGCCCACCCAGGAGGTGCCGGAAAAGTCTATCTTTTCCAGTAATTCTCCCCTGCTGAATGTCCGATTCCCCTTAAAACGGATGCGTCTTATTTCGGAATTCTCCTGAGCACCTAATGCCACGGTTCCCCCAAAGGCCAAAAGAAATACCAAAAATATGTGAATGATGGTTCTCAGCGAAATAAGTATTTTAGGGTTAATTCTGTATAATCTGATTCGTCTCAACTAATATAACAATTTTTGGTAAGCTTCAGACCATCCCTTGGCACGTCATTTGAAATCAACCTCAAAGTTGTTTCTCAGATCTATCCTGCCACAAAATCGATGGCCCGAACAAGGTACAGACAATTATCAAAAAGCGCTGAAAAGGAACGGGTTTTATTCCGCAAAACAAACGTTATGGAATGCCAATTTTTCGATAGAGCGCCTTAATATTCCTACTCAATTATTGCTATATGGATCGATTAATTCATAAATTTGCAGGCATTATTTTTGGATTCAAGAAAAATGAAATGAGAGGTTTGGTGAGGCGAAGGGCTTATACATCCAGCCACCACCCGACCATATAATTATGAAGTTTTTAACAAGCTTCGAATTGCAATTATTGAGTAGTAATCTCTCATTCAGAATCTAAAAATTCAACGATCTATTGAAATACTATTCTCATGAAGCGAGCCTCCCGCGATGGAGACAAGTTTCATTCGGCCAATAACTTAGATAAATTTTATACTGATGAAATTATCTGTAGTCCGCAAAAAGACGATCATTTACCCAAACAACAACCGGGTGATTGCCCGCTTTTTCTTCAACGGCGACCAACGTGCCACCAAGGTGATTCAGAACATTCTGAAGATGCCCGAGCAGGAAGTAAATGTCAACATGAATCAGATACTTCGTGAATTTACTCGGCGACACCGTAGTATCACCACTCTCTTTAAAAAACACTATAACAAAGTAAGACATTTGGTTAGCGGATTGAATGGCAAATCGATGCTTTCCGAGAACCGGAAACTCCTCATAGGCGCTTACTTTACCATGGAATATGCCATAGAATCGGCAGCTCTCTTCAATCCCTCCATCGTGGAAGACCCCGATCAAAGCGGCTTGGAAGAAGGACAAACCCGGGTCATCATTAGTTTAAGGGGTACCGGGGAAGGACATATCTCATCGCTGATATTCCGCCGAGCCATCATCGATCAAAACAACGACATTCACCTACAGAATGAAGGCAATCAGATTGATGAAGCCGAGTTGGTCAAAAGCTATCACTACAACAAAGATCTTTTCATTAACCGACTAAAAGATATGGGGGTGAAACCTCATCTCTACGAGAAAGTGACCAACCAGTTGCCCGAAGAATTCAATTATGATCAGGTTCGGGAAGCCGCACAGAATCTGGAAGCCGAAGAACCGGAGCTGACGTTGGAAGCCCAAAAAGCACTACAGGAAATTTTATGGTTGGCAGGATCCTATACAGAAATCAGATTTTCTCTGGATACCGATCTCTCCGAACGTGTCATCTTTCCATTGTCAAAATTTGAAAAAAATGGCATTGAAGATGCCCGGTTCGTTCGGTTTATCGAGGACGACGGAACGGTGACCTATTATGCCACCTACACCGCTTATGATGGTTACACCATCCTCCCCAAGCTTTTGGTCACCAAAGATTTTTACCGATTCAGAATTTTCCCCATCCACGGGAAATTTGCCAAGGACAAGAATCTGGCTCTTTTCCCCAGACGTATCAATGGCAAATATGCCATGATCGGACGGATCGACGGCGTGAACAACTACATAATGTATTCCGATGACTTGAGCATGTGGAGCCAGGCGGAAATTCTTCAGGAACCACTTTATCCCTGGGAATTGATGCAAATTGGCAATGGGGGTTCCCCTATAGAGACCGAACACGGATGGCTGCTGATCACTCATGGCGTCGGACCTGTCAGAAAATACTCCCTGGGCGCCAGTCTCCTTGACCTGAAGGATCCGACCAAAGTGATTGCCCGCTTAAAAGAGCCGCTCCTTATCCCTTCCGAAAACGAAAGAGCCGGTTATGTGCCCAATGTCGTCTATTCATGTGGCTCTTATATCCACAACGGTGAATTGATCATTCCTTATGCCATGAGCGACTATGCCTCATCCTTTGCGACGGTTAACCTGAATGATCTTATTCAGGAACTAAAAGCCTCATCCTAACCAGTTGGCTCCCTTAACCCAATCCACCACCCATTTTGCATTTTGATACGGAACATCGGGGAGGAAACCATGTCCCAGATTTATGATCAAATTGGGGAATTCACGATAAAAGGGGATATAATCTTTCAGCGTTTTTTCTATTTCCGCTTTGGAGGCATATAAAAGGCGAGGGTCTATATTTCCCTGCAATCCCACCTCATGGGGAACCAACTCACGGGCATGCCGCAAGGGCATTTGCCAGTCGATACTCACAAAATCTGCCACATCGGGAGTGATATACCGAATGCCGGTTCCCAGTCCTTTGGGGAAAAATATAAAGGGAGTGCCTGTTTGACGCACCGCTTCGGAAATTTTGTGAATCGCCGGCCAGAACAGCTCCATATACAACTCTGCCGGAATCAGGCCGGCATGGGTATCAAACAACTGAAAAACATCGACACCGGCACGTATTTGATTTTGGGCATAAACCACCGACATCTCTGTGATGACATCTATCAATCTTCGGGCATCCTCCTTATTGGTATAAAGATACTTGACGGCCTCCGGAAAATTAGGATTTCTGGCAGTCCCCTGAATCATATAGCACAGGGTTGTCAAGGGGGCACCGCAAAAACCGATCAGAGGCGTATGGTCTGGTCGATGACCAATAATAGCTTTGATATTACGATAAATATAGTCCAGCTTTGCAGCATCCGGAATTAAGGCTTCCGAAGGACGGTCGGTTTTAAATAATGGTTTTTCAAACACAGGACCCCGATCGGTAAAGGACAGCTCCATACCCAAAGCGACCGGAATTACCAGTATATCTGAAAACAAAATAGCTGCATCCACGCCCAAATCATAAATCGGCATCAACGTCACCTGAGCAGCCAGTTCAGGATCCCCCATCAAATCCTGAAAGGAATGCTTCTCTTTCAGCCGTTGATAATTGGGCAATATTCGCCCTGCTTGTCGCATAAACCACACTGGCGGACGGGCTGTGGAGTGCCCTTTCAACTTTTTTATCAGAAGAGCGTCATTCATTCGTATAAATTTTTTCTAAACAATTGGCCAAATGGAACTCGCATGACAATGGTTTACTTGTTTTTTGTGACAATCCTTCATCGCCATGCTCGCTTCATTCGTATCAAATATATTTTATGCACCGGTTCCCAAAACAATCGAGGAAGGCAGAGAGGCGTCTCTTCGTTCAGCCAAATGCCTTACATCTGATTCAATACTTTTCCCGACACTTCTATCAATCGGTCAATATCATCCATGGTGTGGGCTTCAGACACAAAAGTACACTCAAATTGCGAAGGGGCCAGATAGATCCCGTTTTCAAGCATCCTTTTGAAATAAGTGGCATAACGGCCGGTATCGGATTTCCCGGCCTGCTCAAAATTGGTCACTTCCCGTTCGCCGGTAAAAAAGAGGGTCATCATTCCTCCCAACCGGTTTATCACAGCAGGAATACCGGACGCTTCGACATTCTTTCTTAAGCCTTCTTCCAGACGAGCAGCTTTTGCCTCAATGGTTTTATAGATATCCGGATTATTTTCCAGGATTTGCAGTGCCGCTTTTCCGGCTGCCATGGCCAAAGGATTTCCAGACAGAGTCCCGGCTTGGTAAACGGCCCCTTCCGGCGCCAGATGGTTCATAATGTCAGCCCGTCCGCCAAAGGCTCCTACGGGAAGACCGCCACCGATGATCTTACCCATAGTGGTCAGGTCGGGCGTCACACCCAGGTATTGCTGCGCTCCTCCCGGTGAAAGACGAAAACCGGAAATCACCTCATCAAAGATCAGAAGCGCACCATAACGCCGGGTCACCTCTCTTAATCCTTCCAGAAATCCCGGTTTTGGCGGGATAACACCCATATTTCCGGGCACCGGCTCCACGATGACTGCAGCAATTTGTCCGTCATATTCTTCAAACAGTTTTTCTACGGATGTCAAATCATTATAAGAAGCAATCAATGTATCTTGAGCGGCAGCTTTGGTGACACCGGGGCTGTCGGGAAGACCAAAAGTCATCGCACCCGAGCCGGCCTGTATCAAAAAGCTGTCGGAATGGCCATGAAAACAACCGGCAAATTTGATCACTTTATCTCGTTGGGTATATCCACGTGCCAGACGTAAGGCACTCATCGTAGCCTCGGTACCCGAATTGACCATCCGAACCTTTTCAACGGAAGGCACCATCCGGGTGATCATCTCAGCCATCTCATTTTCCAGAAGGGTGGGTGCGCCGAAACTGGTACCATCCATCGCTGTTTTTTGAATGGCTGCCACCACCTCATCACGGGCATGCCCCAGAATCAGAGGACCCCATGAGGCCACAAAGTCGATATATTCGTTGCCATCAATATCCCAAACCCTGGCACCTTTCCCTTTTTGGATAAATACCGGATTCCCTCCCACACTTTTGAACGCCCGAACCGGTGAATTAACCCCCCCGGGCATCAACTGACAAGCCTTCTTATAGGCTTCTATGCTTTTGGTCGTATTCATCAATATATAATTTGGTTAATTCATTGGTCTGATGGAACGCGCACGACGCGGTTTAGAGATTGCCTTTGGGGCCAATTCTGCAGAGTCATGCCCGTTTCATTAGAATAAAATTTGACTCATCTGTTGAGCGATTTTGAACTTATTGATTGTTCAAAATAAATTCTTTGGCATGATAAGTAATGATCACATCGGCACCGGCTCGCTTGATGGAGGTGAGAATTTCCCTGATGATGCGCTGCTCATCAATCCATCCGTTTTGGGCAGCCGCTTTCACCATGGAAAATTCACCGCTCACGTTATAGGCCACCAGCGGCATATTAAAGGTTGCTTTCACCCGGTTGATCACATCCAGATAACTAAGGGCCGGTTTCACCATCACCATATCGGCGCCTTCAATGATATCTTGCTCCACTTCCCTCAATGCTTCATCCGAATTGGCAGGATCCATCTGATAGGTCGAACGGTCTCCAAATTGGGGTGCACTTTCGGCTGCATCACGGAACGGCCCGTAAAAGGCAGAAGCATACTTGGCCGAATAAGCCATGATGGGGGTATTCTCAAAACCATTTTCATCCAATGCTTTGCGGATGACGCCCACACGACCGTCCATCATGTCGCTGGGCGCAATGATGTCGGCGCCGGCCTGTGCCAACGTCACCGACTGTGCCGCCAGCGTCTTCAACGTCAGATCGTTGTTGACATCGCCATCGACCACTGTTCCGCAATGGCCGTGAGTGGTATATTCACAGTTACAAACATCGGCGACAATCATCACCTCCGGCACCTCTTTCTTCAAAGCTTCAATAGCACGAGGCACGATGGCATCATGCCTGCAGGCCACGCTGCCGTCCTCATCTTTCTCTTCGGGAATGCCGAATAACAATATTTTATCGATTCCCGTCGTGCTATAAAGATCTTTGATCTCCTTCACCAGCAGATCGATGGACCACTGATAATTTCCCGGCATGGAGGGAATGGGATTTTGTACCCCCTCGCCCGGGCATACGAAATAGGGCATTATCAGATCATCCCGGTTGACGATGGTTTCGCGAACCATATTCCGAATAACCGGGGATTTACGTAAACGTCTCAGACGTGTGATTGGAAAACTCATAACCTATATTTTAAAAATTATCGTTGTTTCTGTTTGTGACGGATGGGGTACCGGTTAATTTTTTTTTGGACGGATGGTGATCCGTCTCTACGGACTGACGGATGATTATCCGTCTCTACTGACTGACGGATGATTATCCTTCGCTACGGACTGACGGATGATTATCCTTCGCTACGGACTGACGGATGATTATCCTTCGCTACGGACTGACGGATGGTGATCCATCGCTACTGACTGACGGATGGTGATCCGTCTCTACGGACCGACGGATGGTGATCCGTCGCTACATATTTTTAATGGTTTGCAATGCACAAACGGCCATTCCCTCATAACTCTGCTCCCGTGCTGTGGACAGGGGTTCTATTCCCAACCGGCGGGCCGCATCCGACGTCGTCTCACCGATACTTATCACCCGCAAGGGACGCGTTAACTTGTCATTCGTCAATGCTGCCAGGTTTTTAATCCCGGAAGGACTACTTACCGCAATTAAACTGTAATTATCCGCCATAACGCGTTTCAAAATATCTTTATCAATATTATTGGGCTTTCGTGTTTCATATACATCGACCCGCTCTACCCGGTTTTTAGGTTCCAAAGCCTCATTCAACCGGTTGGGCGCCAAATTACCAAGGGCCAGAAGGATGTTTTGCCCCGAACCAATTACGCCGTTCAATTCCCGGGCAAATAGAACGCCCGACTGTCCGCTACCCTCAAAATCCGGCTCATAACCATTATCTCTTAAAACAGAGGCCGTTCCCGAACCCAGTACGGCTATTTTATTTGCTTTCGAAAAAGAATGCTGCTTCAAAAAAGCGCGAATTCCATTTTTACTGGTAAAAACAACCCAATCATACGCCTCCAAACCACGATTTAACCGGAAGGACAAATCACGTATCTCTATCATCGGAAAAGACAAAACAGAGATTCCATGACGATTCATCACCTCCCGGAAACGATCGCCGGTCCTCCAAGGCCATGTGGTAATGATGGTAGGTGCTTTTTCCATATCAGGACATTCATCAATTGGACTTATCTTATTTCCTCAAGTATTTGTCGTCCTCCCATTTCCAGCAATTTCACAGCCAGTTGCGCTGCGGCCGCATTGGCTTCTTCCTGCAAACAGTCCACCGACTCGCGCAACAAAACGCTTCCATCCACCGAGGCCACCATTCCGGTAAATCTGATGCGGTGATCCATGAATTGCGAGTAGCAAGCCACCGGCACCTGGCATCCGCCTTCAATGGTATTGAGAAAGGCGCGCTCCGCCTCTGTTGCCAGCAAGGTAGGTTGATCGGTAATCGCTTTTACTAAAGGCTCCACACGAGGGTCGGCCGAGCGTATTTCCATGGCCACAGCGCCCTGACTCACCGCCGGCAATATTTCATCGGGATCGAGAAACGCTGTTATTTTAGCCTCCAGACCGAGACGGATAAAACCGGCACCGGCCATCACCAGGGCATCGCACACGCCTTCCTCCATCTTGCGAAGACGCGTCTGCACATTACCACGAATATCCACCACCTTAAGCTCAGGATAGCGGTGTAAAATCTGCGCCTGACGACGAAGACTCGACGTTCCGATCCGATCATCTGGCGTCAGCTCTTTCAGGGTTCTACCGTCGCGCGACACCAGCACGTCACGGACTTCTCCACGCGGCAGGACACCTCCCAGCATCAACCCATCGGGCAATTGGGTCGGCAGATCCTTCAGACTGTGAACGGCTATATCAACATCGCCATCCAACAAGGCATTTTCTATTTCGCGCGTAAAAAGGCCTTTGTCACCAATTTTAGATAAGGCCACTTCCAGAACTGCATCCCCTTTGGTTTTAAATGGAACAATATTGACTTCCATTCCGGGATAGCGGTGTTCCAACGCATCCTTTACCTGATAGGCCTGCCAGAGGGCCAGCTTACTGCTTCGGGTTCCTATGTTTATGGTCTCTTTAGTCATTATCCTGTACACCCCAAAAATTCAAAATTATTTTTTATTGCTTTGATTAATCCATCGCTCCCTTCTCAGCCTAAATCCCGGATCTTAGAATCTTAAACCTACTATCTAATCATCTTAAATCTTCACCCAGGGCCTGTCTCCTACCACTCAAAGAGCCGATTAATGATCTGGATCAACTCCTCTTTTTGTCCGTTTTGAGTGGTGCTTTTAAGATTTTTGATCAACTTTCTGGTCAGTTTATCGGATAGGTGCTGCCCGTAACTCTTCATAATTTCAATCTCATCCTCCGATTTGGAAGAACGAAAGGTGTCGATGCCTTCGCTGTTGACTTGTTGAACCGAAGACAGAATGCGTTGGATCGCCGGAGATAATTTGAGGGTCGCCAGCCATTCCTGAAACTCATCGGTTTTGTTTTCGATGATTTGTTCAGCCGTATCGAAGTAACTTTTCTTTTTCTCCTCGTTCTGTACCACCACCTTTTTGAGATCATCAATATTGAGCAGACGAATATTTTTCAAGGCTCCCATCTGAGGATCGATGTTTCTGGGGACCCCCAGGTCGATCATCATCACTTTATGGTCGGGGCCCTTCTCTCCGATCAGCGACGGATTGATATAATACTCACCGATAATGGAAGTAATTACTATTTCTGCTTCGGGGATGGCAGCGGCGAGATGCTCGAAAGGGACGATATTGGCATGGAAGCGTTCGCCCAGCTGTTGGGCCTTGGATAGGGTTCGGTTGGCAATGGAAATATGCTGGCATCCGCGTTTATAAAGATTTTTTACAACCAGCTCACCCGTTTCCCCGGCACCGATTAAAAGGATTTTTCTTTCCTGCAGGTCGGAGAAATGTTCACGACACTTTTCCACGGCGGCATAGCTCACCGAGAAGGCCCCCCTGCTGATCCCGGTCCGTGTTCTCACTTTTTTTCCGACCTCAAGCGCTTTGATGAAGAGACGATTCAGAACTTTATCCATGGTACCCAGTTTTCGGGCATATTCCATGGCATCCTTAATCTGTGAAACAATCTGATATTCACCAAAGACCATAGACTCCAAACCGGAGATAAGCCGGAAAAGATGAACCACCGCATCGCGTTTGAAATAATGGTAGAAATATTCTTTGCTAATGGTTTCATCGCCTGAAAACTGCGACAAGCTATTATTGATCAGCTTTATGGCACCACTAAGACATTGGGTGCGGGCCGAAAAATAGAGTTCAGTACGATTACAGGTGGATAATATTAAAATTCCATCTATCTGCTCATGTTCCAGAATAGATGCCGATAATTTTTCAATGTCTTCGTTGTTAAAGGCATACCGCTCCCTCACCTCCAGCGGGGCGGATTTATGACTTAATCCGATAATTCCAATCATATTGAAACATGGTGTTGGATATTAAATATTGACATGACTTCAACCGGCCGATTGTCCGGTTACGCCTTCAAGTTGCATGAAGTTATTCCTAACAATATTGGAGGGGAGGTGACAGTCCGGACCAATAAAACTTTGCCAGACGACTGCTCAGGAAATCTTTTTGATTCAACCGGATCTTCCATATCACCGATTGAACAGGACAGCAAACCATCCGCTTCAGAAGCGCTTTCCCTTTTTCTTTACGGTCACACTTTTTTAAAGAAAATTCTGCAATCTCATTGACCGAAGCCCAATAATCCGAACCCTCAGATGTATCAACAGGCAATAGTTCGGGATGATGTGCTGGCAACGGATCGTTTCCGCAATTCAAAGCATAATCAGCCCAATGGACCGGTGCATCCAAAGAACAAATAAACACCATGCCCAATACAAAGAGATAAGGAAGAAAAGAACCCGTTATGCCAACTAAAAACATTTTCGATATAGGTTGCTCATTTGCCTGAAAAAACAAAGATAGTAATTTTGAACAGGCAGAAAAAAGAAAAAGGAGAAAGCCAGCCGATTACTTTCCGATACAACCCGGAATCTCTTCCGGTGTCACGGATCTCTGCTCCCCGCTATTCATATCTTTCAGGGTAACGGTTCCGTTATTAATCTCTTCTTCACCCACCAGTGCCACAAACCCGATATTCTTTTTATGGGCATAATTCATCTGTTTCTTTATCTTGGCACTATCGGGAAACACTTCCACACGCAGTCCCTGCGCTCTCAATTGTCCGGCAAGGCTAAGACAATGAAGTGCTTCGCGTTGCCCGAAATTGACAAACATCAGCTGAGTAGTAGACGTTACTTCGGGCGGATAAAGATCCAACTGATTCATCACATCGTAGATCCTATCGGCACCGAACGAAATACCCACTCCAGAGACCTCTTTCAAACCGAAAATACCGGTCAAATCATCATATCGGCCACCGCCGGTGATGCTTCCGATCGCCACGTCGAGGGCTTTTACCTCAAAGATGGCTCCCGTATAATAGTTAAGACCACGCGCGAGCGTCAAATCCAATTCTACGTCGGTGGCTATTTTCAGTTCTTCCAATACATTCAGTACTTCTTTAATTTCCCCGACGCCTTTGAGGCCGGTCTCCGACGCCACCAATATTTCCTGCAGGCGATTCAGTTTCTGATCATTGGATCCGCTCAGCGACAAAATAGGTTGCAATTTATCAATGGCTTCGGGCGACAATCCTTTTTCAGCAAGCTCGGCATTTACTTTTTCGAGACCAATTTTTTCCAGCTTGTCAATGGCCACGGTAATATCGGTAAGCCGGGTTGCTTCCCCAATGGTTTCGGCAATACCTGCCAGCACCTTTCGGTTGTTGAGCTTGATAACCACCCTGATTCCCAATTTTTGAAAGACCTCATCCACAATCTGAATCAATTCCACTTCATTGAGCAGACTATTGCTTCCCACCACATCCACATCGCATTGGAAGAATTCACGGTATCGTCCTTTCTGCGGACGGTCGGCACGCCACACCGGCTGGATCTGATAGCGCTTAAAAGGAAAGGTTAGTTCGCCCTGATGTTGTACCACAAACCGAGCAAATGGAACCGTCAAATCGTAACGCAGTCCCTTTTCACAAATCTGACCGGTTAAACGGTTGGCATCTTTGGCAGACAGCAGATTTTCATCGGCTTTACGCAGAAAATCTCCCGAGTTCAGAATTTTAAAAAGCAACTTATCCCCTTCATCGCCATATTTTCCGAGGAGGGTATCCAGATTTTCCATAGCGGGCGTTTCCAATGGCATATAGCCATATTTACGGAATACGCCTTTGATGGTATCGAAGATATAGTTGCGCCGTACCATTTCGGCCGGCGAGAAGTCACGGGTCCCTTTGGGAATGGATGGTTTTTTGGCCATTTTATTCTTTCTGTTTTAATTCGGCAGCAAATTTAGGAATTATTCACGGGCGAAGAAGAATAGTTTTAAAATTGACGATCATTACCGGCCAACTCATGGCCCTCCTACCATTTCCCCAAAGGTCTTCAAACCTCCCGAAATACTGAAAAACAAACTATTACCATTGATCATTCCGCAACAACTACTTCCCCGACCCGGCGGAAGACTCTTTTCTTAATATTCGCCTCCAAAGGCTTTTTATCTTGTCGAGGGTTAGTGAGTGTTTTGCCGTACCCTGATCGCCCAGCAAAAAAGCAAACGGCTTCATGGAATCGATATGAGAAAAGACAATTCGGGTTATGGCCAGAAAGGGAACAATAAGCAGCAAGCCGGGAATGCCCCATATGAACCCCGCGGCCAACAGACCGGTAATGATAAAAAACGGATTCACCCGAACATTACCTCCTACAATATTGGGCGTAAGAATATTGTTATCGATAAATTGAATAATGGCAAAAAGGATTACCACCCGAAATGCCAGAGAAGGATCCCCTTCCCCTATCAGCGCAAAAAGCAAAGGAACAGCTCCGCCCAGCAACGTCCCGAAATAGGGAATAAAATTGAACAGCGCGGATATGATACCAAAAGCAATGGGATAACGAAACCCAATGATCATCAGCCCCGACGAATTAACCACACATAATATAACCACCACCATCAGCACTCCCGCCATGTAGCGCACAAAAACTTTAGACACTTCTCTCAGTATTAATATCACCTTCTGCCGGTTTTCCCGTCCGAAATTCATCATCAGAAAACGGGCAAACTTGGAGCGATAAAACAAAAACAGAAAAAGATAGACCGGCAGAAGACCGAAACTAACGATGGTACTGGCCGTAGAATTAAAAATATTCTGAAAGTATTGCCCGCCCGACGACATCATATTCTCCACCTGATCCTTGATAATTCTCTTGGTTTCCTGACGGTCAAAACCAAAATGGGCACTCATCTCCGAAACAAAATCGGCCAGTTTTCTCATCCCCGCCTCCGCCAACCCCGGCAAATCATTGGCCACCGAGGAGATTTTGCTGAAGGCCAACAACCCCAGACTCGCCAAAATGCCCAAACCGGTAATGATGGCGATGAAATTGGCCAATATTCGCGGAACCCGGTGCCGCTCTAGCCAACGAACAACCGGATAAAACAGATAGGACAGTAAAAATCCAAAAGCAATGGGCCACAAAAAGTCACGAATGGCAATAAGGCCGTAAACAAACAGTATGATTGCCAGCAAACTGTAACTGACACGTTGGGCCAATAAATATCTTCTCTCCGAACGTAGGGTTTCCATTCCTTTTTTCATATTTAGTCTGGTTTTGAATGTTTTAATTTCTGATCTTCCTGTTTGTTGAATAAATTTTCACCAGTATAATATTAGGTTAATTCACTCGATACCACCATTCTATTAAACCCGAATTATGCATTAAAACTTCGTCATGAAAATTAAAAGTGCAATCAATCAAGAACTTGTTGAAATAAGGCATAGCATCGCTATGGTGAATGGAGACAAGTTAGCTTGCGACTTGATTGGCAGCAACTTTAATTCGTAATAGATTTTCTAATGCATTTTTCGGGTTAAACCTGAGCACATCGAAATGTCGACGCCTACCCCATTTTTTATGCTCACGCCATGCTTATCAATCATTCGGAAAAACACTCGTGATCACTGAAAATTCTTTGTTTTCTCCTCGAATTTTTCACATTCCCCGTCAATTTTTCGTATTCACCGGGAAATTTTCATTTTCACCGCAAAATTTTCGTTTTCACCGATTTTTTTTGACGATCCCCGTCGAATTTTCGTATTCATCGAAAAATTTTCATTTTCACCGCGAATTTCTGATCATCCCCGTCGAATTTTCATATTCACCAAGAAATTTTCGTTTTCACCGGAAAATTTTCGTTTTCACCGCGAATTTCCGATCATCCCCGTCAAATTTTCATTATTTCCGCTAATTTCTGACCATGCCCGTCTAATTTTCATCTTGCCCGAAAATTTTTGATCATGCCCGTCGATTTTTCATCATGCCCGGAAAATTTTCATCATGCCCGGGAAATTTTGACCATGCCCGAGAAATTTTCATTATGCCCGAAAAATTCTCACCATTTCCGGAAATTTATTGTTATTACCCAACAATTCAAAAATCCTAAAATAAAAAATTCCTCCCATTCTATTAAATCCAAAAGAGAGGAACCTTAATGGTAAGAAGCAGTCTCCCGACCAAAACCTGGAATTTTCGGCATCGGTGTGTTACGAAGTTAATGAAAGAAGAGAAAGAACAAAACAAAATGATTCAGGACTTCTTCATCCTTTATTCCTAAAAACACTATCTTTGTGGCCCAAAGAATTATTTTTCAATCATGCTGCAGGTTATTGACACAGAGCAAAGTTATCACAAAGTTTGGTCCCTGCGCTGGCTGACCGATGAAACATTTTCGTTGAAGATGCCGGCCCGTGGGTTTCGTTTTCGTGCCGGCCAGCACATTACTTTGGCCATCCCCGGCGACACCCAAAGCCGGGAATATTCCATCTACAGCGGAGAAAACGACCAGTATCTGGAAGTTCTGGTCAAAGTGGTCAAAGAGGGTTATTTCAGTCGTCGTCTGTCACGTCTGAAGCCCGGCGACCCACTGGAGGTGGATGGGCCCTTCGGTGAATTTGTTATAGACCCCGCAAAAGCGGATCACTGTCCGCATTTGTTGATTGCCAGCGGAACAGGTATTGCGCCATACAGAAGCATGGTGCGTACCTATCCCAATCTTAATTACAGGATCATCCACGGTGTCAGATACGGAAATGAAGCCTACGACAAAGAAGCCTATCATCCCGATCGTTATACCCTTTGCACCTCGGGTGATGAGACCGGAGCGGTGCACGGGCGCCTGACCAAACACCTGAAAAAACTTGATTTTGAACCCAATACTCAATTTTACCTTTGCGGCAACAGCAATATGATTTTCGATGCCTTGGACATTCTGAAAGAGAAAGGTTTCAGCCGTGAACAAATACATTGTGAAGTTTATTTTTAAATATTTGGGAAGAAGGACTGTTAGGCTAATAGGGCAATAGGTCAATAGGTTATTAGGTCATTAGGCCATTAGGCCAATAGGTCGTTAGGCCAATAGGTCAATAGGTCAATAGGTCAATAGGTTATTAGGTTATTAGGTCGTTAGGTCGTTAGATAACGAGATTGAAGATTCTTCCATAATGTGGCTTCTGACGAAGCCCAACCGGTAGTGGGGACACCCTATGGTCAGGTCTTTTTGATGCCGCAGGCATGACATTCGGTGATGCAACGAGCACGACAACATCCGGTTTGAGCAAAAGAACATGGATAAAAAACAAAAACTGAAGTGAACAGGCAGAAGAAAGAAGAAGTGAACAGGCATTGGTGTTAATCTACGAGTGACTAAAGACCAACCACTAATGACTACTTTTAGAATCAACATATCAATGAAGTAAGTAAAATTTATACGAATGAAACGAGCATGGCAACTTTTGCCACAAAAGAGCATTTATAAATTTTATTAAGCCATGCGAGTTCCATTCGGCCAATGAGTTAAATAAATTATATACGAATGAAGTATCACCTCATAACATTAGGCTGCCAGATGAACATAGCGGACAGCGAGCGAGTAAGTGCAGTATTGGAAAGTATGGGTTACGAACGAACCGAAAAGGAAGAAGAAGCCAATTTGTTGGGCATGCTGGCCTGTTCGGTCCGCCAAAAACCCATCGACAAGGTTTATAACCAGATCGCCCGTTGGAACCGCTGGAAAAGCCGGCGTAACCTGATCACCTTTATTTCGGGCTGCATCCTTCCGGCCGACAAGGAGAAATTCCTGAAGCAATTCGATATCATCTTTGCCATGAGCGAATTGTCGCAACTGCCCGATATGATTCGTAACTATGGCGTGGTCAACGAGGCATCGGTACGCCCTCCCGAACCCCTGATGCCCAAGAACAAAAATATCTTGGGATTGTGGGGCATAAAACCCAAATACCACTCCTCTTTTGAAGCATTTGTACCCATTCAGAACGGGTGCGACAAATTTTGCACGTTCTGTGCCGTACCCTATACAAGAGGACGAGAAGTATCGCGCCCCTCGGAGGAAATACTGGAAGAGATCACCCAACTGGTTGATAAAGGTTATAAATCCATCACCCTGCTGGGACAAAATGTAAATTCGTACGGATTGGATAAAAAGGGAGCTGAAATATCCTTCGCCCAATTGCTGCAGGAGATCGGGGAATTAGGCAACCGCTCGGGAAAGGAATTCTGGGTTTATTTCACCTCTCCACACCCACACGATATGACCCGGGAGGTGATCGAAGTGATTGCGCAATATCCGTGTCTGGCCAAACAAATTCATCTGCCCATGCAGAGTGGCGACGAAAAAGTCCTAATCAAAATGAACCGGCGACACACCATGGAAAAATATCGCCAGATTGTCAAAGATATTCGCGAACTATTGCCCACCGCCACCTTGTTTACCGACATCATTGTTGGGTTTACCGGCGAAGATGAAAACGCCTTTCAGAACACGCTGTTGGCAGTGGAAGAATTTAAGTTCAACATGGCCTTTATCGCCATGTATTCGCCACGGCCCGGCGCTGCCAGTTACCGGTGGGACGATGAGATTCCCCTGGAGGTAAAAAAAGAGCGACACCACCGCTTGTCGGAAGCCATGAAACAACATACCCGGCAATACAACGAAAGCCTGGTTGGGAAAACCCTCAGGGTGCTCGTCACCGGCCGTGACCGCAAAACAGGTTTCAGCAACGGGTTAACCGAAGGAAAAATAACGGTTCGTCTCGATCGATACCTCCCCCAATTGAACGGACAAATGGTGGATGTAAAAATCACATCCGCCGCCGACATGTCCCTCAGCGGGGAATTAAAAGAAAATCCGGTAACGACGGATTATTATCCGGCTTGATCCAAGCCGTTCACAAAAGACATCACCACACCAACAGAAGAAGAAAGCATGATGAAACACGAAAATATCAGAAAGGTAGCGTTTAAAACGCTGGGATGCCGTCTGAACCAGTACGAGACCGATGCGTTGGCATCGCAATTTGACCAAGCAGGCTATCAGATCGTCGATTTTAAAGAGAAGGCCGATGTGGTGGTGGTAAACACCTGCACGGTAACCAATCAGAGCGACCAGAAGTCGCGCAACCTCATCCGCCAGGCCGTCAGAAATAACCGCGGCTCCATCGTGGTGGCCACGGGCTGTATGGTCAATAACCACAAAGAACAACTCGAAAGCGAAAAGAAAATCACCTATGTGGTGGAAAACAATCGCAAAGGCAACATTCTGGAGTTGGTAGATGCGCACATGAAGGGCGAAATCATCCATCCTTCCGATTTTGAGAGCGATGTGTTTCGTTTCAGTGCGGTAGATAAAAGTTTTCATACCCGCAGTGCCATCAAGATACAAGATGGCTGCAACAATTTCTGCACTTTTTGCATCATCCCTACGGTACGAGGCAGAGCCGTGAGCCGTCCCCTCCCGCAAATTGTGGAAACGGTAAAACAGACACTGGATAATGGTTTTAAAGAGCTTGCAATAACGGGCGTTAACATTGGTCGCTACCGGTGGGAGAATAAGACCTTTGAAGATGTTCTGGAAGCCATTCTGGAGATCCCCGGCGATTTCAGGGTGCGGATATCGTCGCTTGAGCCCGATGGCTTTGGCGACGGCTTTTATGATCTCTTTACCCATCCCAAACTGACGCCCCATTTGCATCTGTGTCTGCAAAGCGGTTCGGACAAGATTTTGCTCCGAATGCGCCGCATGTACGACCTGGAACTCTTTTCCTCTATTCTGGAGCGGTTCAGAACCATTCGTCCCGACTTTAATTTCACCACCGACATGATTGTGGGTTTTCCCGGCGAGACGGACGAAGATTTCGCCGCCAGCATGGATGCCGTCGAACGCTTTGGCTTCAGCCACGTCCACACCTTCAAATACTCGGTTCGAAAAGGAACACGCGCCGAACGCATGGAGGACCATATTCCGGAAACAATCAAAAATGAACGGTCGGCCCTGTTAAGAGAACTTTCCCAAAAAAACAAAGAACATTATTACGCATCATTCATCGGGAAACGACAGCGCGTCCTGATTGAAAAAACGGATCAAAACGGATGGGCACACGGATACGGGGAGCATTACATTCCTTTTAGGCTACAATCCAAAAATCTGAAAAAGAACACGTTTGTAACAGTAGCCGCAAAAAACATTGATTATTACGAAGATAAATGCATTTTATCGGGAGATGCCCTATCTTTGGAGAATAGATCGATGGAATTATAGAATTTAGATTTAAGGACCGTTAGATTTGAGAAGTTCTGATTTAAGAGGCTTTTTTTAACGATTTTTTTTAGCAATCAATCAACACCATATGGCATTAAAGGATTACAGAGGACTAAGAAGGTTACTGGACGATATACGGGAATGGCCCCAACTCTATATGTTCAAATTCATCGTACCGAACCAGTACGGCAAAGTAGATAAGGTGGTTTCGTTGCTACCGGAGAAAGGGAAAGTCTCGTTCAACCATACCAGGAGCCTTCATTACGTGGCGGTGACCTGCCAGGCAGAGATGCACACCCCCGACGACATCGTAAAAATTACGCAGGAGGCCACGGCCATCGAAGGGGTTTTGGCACTTTAACCCGAAGGACACTCTTTGGGGCCGGCAATCATCAATAGAATAAACCGACCGTATTTATTGGGGATCATAGACCCGATGCCTGGTCGGGAAAGTCTCCCGAAAACAATGTCATTGAGCAAGATTTATAATTCTTACATAATATGATGAGCACCACTAGTCGGAACACCCCATCGGTTCAAAAAAAAAGAGTCATTGTCGTGGGGGGCGGCTTTGCCGGTCTTCAGCTTGCCCGTAATCTGGACCATCGGCTTTTCAATGTTTTATTGATAGACCGCCTCAATCACCACCAGTTTCAGCCCTTGTTTTATCAGGTTGCCACCTCGCAAATAGAGCCGGCCAGTATCTCGTTTCCCTTTAGGAATATCTTCAAAGGCAAGAAACATATTCAGATTCGTCTGGCCTCATTACTCCGGGTTGATCCTCAGAATCAAACCATCACCACCGACATTGGTGATTTTGATTATGACTATCTGGTAATTGCCATTGGCTGCAGAACCAACTATTTTGGCAACCAAAACATTCAGAAAAACACGTTCTCTCTTAAGACGACTTATGATTCCATCACCATTCGCAATCATATATTGCAGACCTTCGAACGCGTGATGGCTGCCCCCAAAGCAGAACGGGAGAGTCTGTTAAATCTGGCCATTGTCGGCGGCGGCCCCACCGGCGTAGAATTGGCCGGCGCCTTTGCCGAAATAAAGAATGAGATTCTACCCAAAGATTATCATGATGTGGACTTTTCCAAGTTCACCATCCGACTGATCGAAGGGAGTGATCGTATTCTGGGAAATATGAGTCCGCAATCGGGCGAGGCAGCCACCCGCTATCTCAAAAAAATGGGCGTCATTCTGCAAACCAACACGCTGGTAAAAGATTATGACGGGCAGACCTTAACGCTCAGCACGGGAGATCAAATTAAGGCCAAGAACGTCATCTGGGCTGCCGGAGTCACCGGCCGTACCATAGAAGGGTTACCTGCCGAGGTGACAGTTGCCGGCAACCGCATAAAAGTGGATCGTCATAACCTGGTACAAGGATTCGACAACCTATTTGCGGTTGGAGATATTGCCTACATGGAAACGCCCAAGTATCCCAGGGGGCATCCCCAGGTGGCCAACGTAGCCATCAATCAGGCAAAGCTGTTGGCCAAAAACCTGAAACGTCACCTTCGCAACCAACCACTAAAAGATTATGAATATGTGAATTTGGGGACAATGGCCACCATCGGCAGGAATAAAGCGGTGGTAGAGTTTCCGTTCATGAAATTCAAAGGCAATCCGGCCTGGTTGGTGTGGATGTTTTTACATCTGATGTTAATATTAAGCGTTCGGAACAAGCTGATCATTTTCATCAACTGGGGCTGGCTTTATATTACCAAAAACACGTCGTTACGTCTGATCTTAACCCCACCCGGACCATCCGGCAATAAACGGGAAAAACCGGCTTAAGTGGTTTTTTAAGATGTGCAATCATCAAGGACCAGTTAAGTTTTCCGCTATCCGTGGATAGACCGTTTTACAATTTCTTTTATGTGCAATTGAGTGGTGTTGAGAACCGGCAGTCCCCGGTAGGCGTTTTGTGGCAGAATCAATGGCAATTCGGTGCATCCCAGAATAATGCCATCTATATCATCGGTTTGTTTCATACGATCAATAATAGTCAGGATACCTTCCCGCGTCTCCTCCTTGAAAATGCCCAGTTCTATTTCCGAAAAGAGTTTCTGATTCAGATATTTTTTATCTGCTTCGCCGGGAACCACCACACGCATCCCCATCGTTTTAAACAGCTCATCAAAAAAGGGGTAATTCATCGTCACCGCGGTTCCCAGCAATGCCGGTTTACGTAGTTTTAGCCGTTGAGCTTCTGCCGCAGTGGCTTCAACAATGCTAACCAGTGGCAACGACACTTTTTTTTGCAATTCATTAAAAAACAGATGCGGTGTATTGGCCGTTAATGCCAAAAAATCAGGTTCCGCCTTTTCCAGCATGTGAAGCTTGGTCAACAGATAATCAATGGCCTGATGGTTTTCTCCGGCACTAACCAAACCGATGAATTTGGAAATATTGACGCTATAGATAATAATGTCGGGATAGTTTAGCGAACCGTCATTAATGACTTTGAATTCATCAATAATTCCCCGGTAATACTCTACGGTGGATTCCGGCCCCAATCCTCCAATCAAACCGATCTTTTTCATAACCTCAGGATTTTAAACATGAATTGTTGGCATTCAAAAACCACTTAAAAGAAAGAATGACCAGAGAAACGACCTTAATCAGCTCCAGCACCACATAGATAATATGCAATGGCGATGCGGGCAGCGTTTCTCCATCAATAATCCGCAGGGCGCGTTCGGCAAGCGATGGCAATAATGCAAAACTTTGAATAATGAGAATTACCAGCACCACCCCCGAAAACCATTTTATGCCATTGCTCAGCCCCTTAAATTCCCGGATGGCTACCACCACATATCCGGTGGCTAGGATCCATTCAACCAGATTAAGCGCACGAAAAACCCGCATCCCGATACTCAAACCGATGGGCAGCGTGACGCCCGGGGCCTGGAATTTTATCCAGGCCTCCATAAAACTAATGGCGCAAACGGCTCCGGCCCAAAACATCAGCACTACGGCCCCAATAAAGAGAGATAACTTCATATGATTTGTTGATTTGCAGTTAATATTAGGACAAAAATAAGGAAGCTGACAATAAAGGACAAATTTATCCTTTATTATCAGCTTCCTTATCCGGCGAAACGAAAATTTCAGGGTCTGTTGTATCACCTCATGAATGCAGCAACCTGCCCAAAATGGTGATAAAATGCCTAATGATTTATCAGTTGACGGATGCTTACCTCTGTAAAAAATGGCCGATCAATGAGTTGTTCTTCACCATCGGCAAAGCCCTTCTCAACCATACGGGGCAGCAACTACTTAATCAATCTGAGATTAAAAGGATATTGATAAGATCGTCCATCGTTGGCGGCCATAATGGCCTTAATCACAAAAACAAAATCCAGGATAATAATTGCAATCAAAAGAGGAATTCCAATCAGGACAACACTTAATAACCCGGCAATCAGGGTGGCTATACTAACCGTAATCTGAAAATTCAAGGATTCTTTACCTTCCTGTTCCACAAAGGCATATTCATCTTTTTTTATGAGCCACACAATCAGTGGGCCGAGCAAGTTACCAAAAGGAACTATTAATCCGGCAAACGACGCCAAATGACAATACATTCCCCAGTTTCTTTCATCGGTGGTCTTTGAAGAAAAAATTTTTTCCATCTCTACTTAAAATTGTTTGACATTAAACTCAATGATAAACGCGTTCATGGATCGCGCCCCATGCTATTTTCCAAGCCAAGAGATTGTTTGCATCAAAGCCTTATACGCCTTGCCTACATAGAACCATCTGATGCACCAGATTAGGACTCAAAAAAACATTCATAAGGGCTGCTTATTCAAAGATAAACAGAAAATGGATGCATCCTCTGCTTTTGGTCTGTTAAATTTTATATTAAACCAATATTCGCCTTTCGCTCACCCAACCAATTGATACCTGAGCTGGCACAATCAAGGCCAAAGACGATTCAACCAAAACACACCCCCTTCAGCATATTGGCATCACTTAAAATATACAAAAGAAATTATACCATCAATAAAAACTTAACAATTTAACAATATCAAAATATCCATTACTCAACACATTTAATCCATTCGTCTATATATTAGTATGCATTCGTCAAAGATAGAGACAACTAGAATAAAATAAGATAAATATTTTCCGACAACTATTATTACAAAACTATATATTTGTTACCCTTAAAACCCTAAATAAATGGCTTCAGCCCGACCAACCATACTGATTGCCGACGACATGGACAGCATCGCTCAATTTGTTGAGGCGCATCTGTCTTCATTAAAAGAAAATATTCAATTTTTAAGGGCCGGCAACGGATACGAAGCTTGTCGTCTGGCGATGGAAAACCGTCCTGATCTCATCCTCCTGGATTGGGAAATGCCAGAAATATCGGGCATGGACGCTTTAAAAAACCTCAAACAAAACCCTAAGACACAAGATATTCCAATAATTATCATCTCCAGTTTTACCGGCTCCAACAAAGTAAAAGAAGCTCTGGAAGCGGGAGCTATTGATTATGTAAAAAAGCCTATTGAACCGGAAGAGCTGATTGCGAGAGTTCGGTCGGCAATGACACTGGCCAATACTCTCCGGGAATTAAAAAGTCGGACCCACCAACTGGAAGAGGAACAAAAAAAGACCCAAAACATATTAATGAACATTCTTCCGGCTGAAATTGCCAAAAAACTCATTCAGGGAGTTGTCATCCAACCCCGTCCCTACAAGGATGTAACCATTCTGATGGCAGATTTGGTCAACTTCACGGAGAAAGCCACGCGAATGTCTCCCCGCAAATTACTGGAAGAGTTGCGAATGCTATTTACCAAATTCGACGAAATATCCCAAAAATACAATTGTGTAAGAATAAAAACCATAGGAGATGCCTATATGGCTGCGAGCGGCTTGTTTAGCAATTCAAAAGAACATGCCCTCAGGGCCGCCAAAGCGGCCAATGAAATGCGTGACTTTATCTCGCAGCGAAACCGGACCAACACCATTAAGTGGGAAGTCAAAATAGGCCTTAGTTCCGGAAATGTTATTGCGGGTTTTATCAGCGAACACAATCTATCCTATGATATTTTCGGGGACAGCGTAAACATGGCCTCCCGAATGCAAGCATATGGCGGGCCCATGCAAATCAACGTCAGCGAATCGACCAGAAAGCTCTTGGAGCCACACTACACCTTTGTACGTCGCGTTCCGCAAAGAGTCAAAGGCAAAGGAATGATCGAGATGTATTATCTGCATCAACCAAAAAAACCGGAAACATCGAATGGACATATATCCAGACGACATTCCGGCTCGGAAATTCTTTAATTTTACGCCATGGGTTCAGACAACTAGCGGATCTTTTTCAGATCCTTGGCCTGAAACGCATCATCCTGAGCTTTTTTCATCATTTGATAATCGAAGTAATAAATTGAAGGTTCACCGGCTCCCACCAATACTTTATAAACTCGTGCTCTGATACGTGTACTTTCGGGGCCCACTTTATGTAAAAAGACAACGTCTTCCCAGTGATCACGGATGGCTTGTGCCACTTCTTCCCGGGTAACAATTTTAAAATCATGAGGATAAATAGCCCTAATCTCAGCCTCGGTATCAATATCTCGGGCCAAATCGTCCTTAACAAGGAAAAGCGTTTTTTGAGCCAGTTCCTCTTTTTTCTTTTTGTTGTAATACTTAAACGGATCGCTTCCGATCAATTCGGGATGGTCCAACATCAATTGAACATGATTTTGCATAAACCTCAAGAAGGCTTCAATCTTATAACTATAATTATCGTCTTCCACCTGGACATAGCTCAACGGAAGGGAACAGAGATCGGGCATATCACGGACGCTTTTTCCCCGTTCGGCCCTGAGCAAACTCAGAAAACGGTACCTGGCTTTTGTGCGGTCTTTGTCAAACGATGCAATGGTAATCATCAAAAAAGAATAATTGGAATTATTCCGATAGGCTTCAAATTCAGCATCATCAATAAATTCGTAAGGAGTCAGCGTCCAGGTGTTTTTCATCACCTTCCGGATAACCAGATTAAAGTCACTCATTGGATTCTTCTCCAACAGCACCAGCGTTTTGCTTTTAGCAAAATTCTGATAATCTTTCAATTCCGGAACATGCTCCTGAGCAAAAGCAATCAGCTGAAATGAAATCAGCACTAACAATAAAGAGAGTCGTTTCATTTTTATTGGTATATAATTAATTTAACTTATTGAATCCAAAAGTTTCGAATGAATCAACCTAGCAACCAACCAAATACAATTAACGAAAAACCGGGCCATGAACAGTTCATTTTAATACTCAATAAAGATTAGATGTTATGCCATTCATCCGCCCTAAATAAACAAAAAATTTCCGATATTTAACCAATCGTTATGGCTACTCCTATTTTAAAAAGTAAAAATTTACACCCTGCTTTTCAGGAGAAATCCTCAACCGACAGAAAAAGACCCAAAAGATGTTTGCACAGTTTTTCAACCAGATAATCAGCCAGTTTATTCCCGACAGAGACGATCAAACAGATATGGAGTCCGGGACCAGGTTACTGTTGACCAATATTACCCATTTTATATTTTTCTTTGCCACCCTCATACAGGGAATCTTTTCCCTTATTAATGAGAATCTGATTCTGGCAGCTTTTCTTCTATTTCTGGTGTTACTGTTTGCTGCCACCTACTTTTTATTCAAAACCCAAAAGGAATTACCCCGACAAATTTCGGTACTCATTTTATTGTCATTGACATTTTTGGGTTTGTTCATCACGGGGGGGAATACAGGATTTGATGGATACTGGTCGGTATTTTTCCCACTGTTGTCATTAACGATTGCGGGAAGAAAAAGGGGGGGATATTGGTCGTTATCCCTTTTAGTAATCCTATTCATCTGTTTTTTCATTCCCGTCAGTCCCTATTCCTGGATAGCGTCCTATACGACAGGCCAAAAAATCTTTTTAACCACCACCTATGTAATTTCTTTTTTTATCGGGTATACGATTCAGTTTATCCGTTCGGAAGTATCGCTGGAAAAAGAACGACAAATTCTGGAGTCCGACAATCAAAACAGGGCCCAGGAAAATTTAATCAACAAATTATCGTATCAGATCAGGACTCCTCTAAATAACATAACCGGCATCCTTGAACTTTTGGAAAGCACCCCGATGGAAGAAAAACAAAAGGACTACCTCAATACCATCCGGGCCTCCGCCAACAATCTGATCGATGCTGTGAACAACCTGGTTTTTTCTTCTCAAACCGTACTCCAGGAGCCGGAAAGAATTATCAATTTTAACCTATATACATTGCTGAATAATACTGTCCGGCTATTCTCGAGAAGTTCAGGCAAGAAAAAGCTCCGGTTCAATCTCATATTAGCGGCAGATATCCCCAACACACTAAGGGGCAATGACATAAAAATAAAACAGATATTATTAAACATTCTCAACAGCATCCTTAATCACAACCACCAAACCAACAGAACAGTTACCATTGAAGTGGAACGGATGGAAGAAATGCCCGGCAAAATAGAATTGTTGTTCAGGGTGCTCTCCAACATGACGATTCCGATCAGTCATTCCGTCCTCTCGGAAGAAGGATTCTTCAACTCTAAAGACATTGACAGGATTAACCATAGCCGCATCATCGATTATTTGGACCTTGGCATAACCTTGAAGATTATCGAATCGGAAGGTAAAACATTTCGTATTCATCCGGAAGGCCATAAAACCATTTTTGAGTTTACCTCCACCTTTTATGATAATTTTGAAGCAATCGGTGAACAGATTCGGATAAAACCCAAGATTTTTTTTAATGAACGAACGCCAAGTCAGAGGAAGGCTCTGCAAGATGCCAATATACTGTTGGCGGAAGATAATTTAAGCAATCAGCAAATCATCCAGCTATACATTAAAAATTCGGTAAAAAGAGTAGATGTGGCATCCAACGGCAAAGAGGTATTGGCCAAATTCGGACGGATGAAATACGACCTTATACTCATGGACATTCAAATGCCTCTAATGGATGGTCTGAAGGCGACCCGAAAAATCCGGGAAATAGAGCAGAGTACCGATTCCCACACACCGATAATTGCTGTAACAGCCAATGCCTTTCAGGAAGACAAGGAACGTTGTCTGGCATCCGGCATGGACGATTTTATCTGCAAACCGTTCCAACCGGAAGATCTGTTAAAAATGATAGAACGACACCTATAGGTATCATTTGAGCCCCCAAAAGAATTATTCCGTTTCCCCGGCAATAAAACCTTCCAGAGGCATAAATCCCAGGACCAGCATATCATCGATCTGTTCATTTTCTCCATTCATCCATTCCTCTACTTTTTGGTGTAAGATGGATTTTTGCTCCGAAAAAGGCAGTTGATGGTGGTTGAGCAGAAGCAATCGGAATCTTCTGTATTTAAACTTTTTACGATTGGGACCACCAAACTGATCGGGTAAACCATCCGAAAAAAGATAAATAACATCCTCTTGTTTTAATGGTAACTCCTTCTCCGTAAACACCGGCAATTCATCATCCTTCAGATAACCAACGGGGAAGCGGTCGCCTTTATAACTATGAAGTTCGTTGTCTCGTATTAAGTAAAAACCGTTATAAGCCCCGGAAAAAGTCAGCTTTTTCTCCTTTCGATCAATAACCAGGAGCGACAGATCCATGCCATCTTTAACATTTCCGTCGGTGAGCGAAGGAGGGTCGTGATGAAGGGTCCGGATAAGCTCCCCATTCATGATCTCCAAAATTCTGGATGGCGATTCTACCCCCTGAAATTCCACGACATTTTTCAGTAAATCCATCCCTATAATCGACATAAAAGCACCGGGAACGCCATGGCCGGTACAATCGACGGCGGCCACAAAGACTTTATCTCCTTTCTCAAAGAACCAAAAGAAATCACCGCTCACGATATCCTTTGCTCTCAAGTAGACAAACGACTTGGGGAAAACTTTTGAAAAAGCATGTTCAGAAGGCAGCATGGCCCGCTGAATTCGTCGGGCATAATTAATACTGTCGGTTAAACTCAGATTTATCCGTGTAAGCACTTTCCGCTGATCTTCAATCTGCTTTTTATTGACGGTTTTTTCCTGCAGCTCTCGATTCATTTTTCGGTAATGCCGAATTCGATAACTAATGAAGATATGAATGACAAAAATTATCACCAAAAAATAGAATGCAAAAGCATAATTGGACATCCAAAGGGGCGGTTTTATGCTGATCTGTAACACCAGAGGGTCATTGTTCCAAGTAAAATCATTGTTGGAAGCGATCACTTTCAGGGTATAATCTCCCGGCAACAAATTGGAAAAAGAAACTCTGTTTTCAAAGGTTACCGGCCGCCACCCCGAATCATATCCTTCAAGAAAAACCTTATAACGGTTTTTTGAGGGGTGGGTAAACTCAAGTCCGGAAAATTCAACTTCTATATCGGTAAATGGCTTGTAACGAAGTTCCAGAAGTTTCCGGTTTGTCCAAAGATTAGTTTTTTTATTTCCTTTTTCGGTAACGGAAATCCGGGTAAATGCCGGTGTCGGTTTGGTCAGGTTGTAACTCAGTGAGTCGGGATGGAACCAGCATAAGCCATCTGCACTACCAAAGAATAGTGTTCCCTCTTTGTTTCTATAGACGCTGTTGTTGTTGAATACATAATCAGGCAACCCATCACGAACGTCAAAGTTAAAGGTTGTTCCGTCGGGATTGAGACAGGCAATCCCTTTGTTGGTAGCCACCCAAATCCGGTTGGTATGATCGGCAACCACCGCCTTAATCACGTCATTGCTCAGGTCGGCATATCCCGGCACCATTTGTGGCCTTGCATTCGGGGCATCCAATTCCCATAGTCCCGACCGGGTTCCGATCAATATTTTTCCCTGATAAGAGAGATTAATGGATAGAACCGATGTTCTCAACTTGTTTCCGTTCATCCCACGAAAATCAACTCTCCTAAATTGCTTGGATTCATGATCCAGATAGTTCAGCCCTTCCGAAGTTCCGATCCACAAATTGCCTCGTTCATCGAGACAAAGCGCATGAATATGATCACTTAGCAGACCGTTTGACTCTCTATTATCTGAAAAATAGCTAAATACATTTTGACCATCGATCCGATATAAACCAAACCGGGTACCAACCCAAAGATTACCATCCAAATCGTTTTGAAGGGCATAGATGTGATTTGTTTTCAACAGATTTTCAATGCCAAATTCCAAGTGGTTATCAAAGGCCACAAACTGGTCGGACAGCCCCTCATAAAAAAACAGGCCGCTGTTGGTTCCCGCCCATAGTTTTCCGGACTTATCTTCGTACAACACATAGACCCCCAAAGAACCATCTTCACGTTCATTCCTTCCGGGCACCTTATATTTTTTTGCTCGATTGGTTTTAGGAAAGAATCGGTAAATCCCTGCATCCGGAGTCCCAAACCAAAGACTTCCGTCTTCATGCTGGCAGACGCTCTGAAAATTGAAGGAATTCAATTCGTCCTGAACCACGGAATTCGAAAAAGGAAAAGTATGAAATTTAGCTGGAGAAAGATCAATCTTATAAAGCCCATTAAACAAAGTTCCAACCCAAAAAATGCCCGACCTGTCTTGAAAAATGGAAGTAATATGCTTCGTAATCTTGCGTCCTTGGGGGTCCGGGAACTCGAGCTCTTTCCCTGAAACTGCATCAACGATTTTCAAACCTCGACTTGTACCGGCAAAAAGAGTTCCGTTATTTCCATTCACAAGTTTTTGAACCGTAAAGTCTCGATTGTCAAAAAAGGAGAATTGAGCATCAAACTCCAGCTTTTCCCCAATCGTCATTAATTCCAATCCGGTAGAGGATGCAACCAGGTATTTTTGATAGGTCAGAGGTAAAATGTCGTAAATAGTACTCCTACAGGAAAATCCGTCATCAGAGCGCTCAGTAAATCTGGTAAATATTTTACTGGCAATATTGAACCGATTCAAACCATCTTTTGTCCCGACCAAAATTAAGGAGTCCGACTCCTGGATAATGGGATATCTGGATGATTCGGATAAATTAAACACATTGCTAAAATGGCCGTAATTCTCAAAACCGGCCGAATCCCCCTTAAATAAAGAAAGATAAGAAAGCGTCTTTACCCATAAACGCCCCTGATTATCGATCAATAATCCGAAAACTCCATTTTCGGGCAGGGAATTGGAAGAATCCGGATGGGCTAAAAAAGTTGAAAACTTACCGGAGGCATAATCCAACTTATTGAGTCCATTATTTTTAGTTCCGATCCACAAATTTTGTTTTTTATCCTGTGTTATGGCTAAAATATGGTTGCCTGAGATGGAATTTTCATCGGAAGGATTATGTCTGAAAGTCACAAATTCATATCCGTCATACCTGTTTAGTCCGTCTTCGGTTCCAATCCATAAAAAGCCAAAGGAATCCTGAAAAATAACTGTAATCGAGTTACTGGACAAACCATCTTTGATGGAAAAATTAGGCACGTCATCTCCCGTCTTGGCAACGGCAAATTCAATATGCAGGGGAAGAAGGAGTAGAGTCAGGTATATAAAATATTTTTTCACTTCGCCATAATAATAATCGTTACCCAGAAGCCTATGCACTCCGGGACGCGGAATTTACGAATAAAAAAAACAGGTTCGACAAAAATTAACCATTGCTTTTACGAAAATAAAAAAAAGCTGACAAAAGGAATATTATTTCAATAAAAAACCGGGGATGCAATACAAAACGCATCTCCGGCTCACAATAAAAAAGCGAATTGAGTAACTTAATATCACTCTTTATATCCTACTTTGTCAATAAACCAATCCAAAGTTTGAGATTTAGGTCGCTCAATAGGCAGGCCATACAATCGGTCCCAAATAAGTTGAGTCAGTACCCCTAGTGCTCTGGAAACACCAAAAAGCATGGTATATACCGGGTACTCCGTAATGCCATAACTAGACAGCAAACTACCGGAAATTGCATCCACATTGGGCCAGGGGTTTTTCACTTTCCCTGTTTGTACCAGTAGATCGGGAACTACTTCATACACTTTTTTAACCAGCTGAATTAATGGTGCTTCAGGAATATATTTATTGGCAAAATCCAATTGAACGGTAAACCTGGGGTCGGTTTTGCGCAAAACTGCATGACCATAGCCTGGAATAACATTACCGGCGCTCAGGGTTTTTTGCGCATACGCTCTGACTTGTTCGGTTGAGGGAGCATCGGTTCCCAACTCATCGATCATTCGCTCGAGCCAGTGCATCACATTTTGGTTGGCCATACCGTGCAGTGGCCCTGCCAAGCCATTCATCCCTGCCGAAAAGCTATAATAGGGATTAGATAAAGCCGACCCAACCAGATGGGTGGTATGGGCAGATACATTGCCGCCTTCATGGTCGGCATGAATAACCATATATAAGCGCATCAGCCTTTTTACTTCCTCGCTGTCAAACCCCATCATATGAGCCAGATTCCCGGACCAATCCAGTGAAGGATCCGGATCAATATATTTCTCATTATGGAAGACCCGACGATAAATATAGGCAGCAATAACCGGTAATCGACTGATAAGATCCATCACCCCCTCATACATCGGATCCCAATACTCCTTTTTATCCAATCCGGAAAGATAAGCACGCCGGAAATGGGACTCTGTACTCATAGCCAAAATAGCGGCATTAAACTGAATCATTGGATGCGCACTTTTGGGAAGCGCGTCAATGACATCAAAAACATGATGAGGGATATTTTGTGCTCTTTTGGCCCACGCTTCACTAATAAACTTAACATCCTCATGGGAAGGAAGCTCACCAATCAGCATCAAATAAAAAAGTCCTTCAGGTAAAGGTTCACCATCTTCTTTAATTTTGGGAAGTTTTTCCCGCAATTCGGGAATGGAATACCCTCTAAAACGAATTCCCTCCTCAGGATCAAGCTTGGAGGTACAGGTCAGTAAAGAAACGACCCCTCTCATCCCTGCAAACACCTGATCAAGAGTTACCTCCTGAATAACTTTATTCCCGTAATCCTTCTGAATTTTTTTAACCAATTCGGCCTGAGGCCTGCCTATGGAGATAAGCTTTTCCTTAATATAATCCATACTTAAAAAATTATTATTAGCAATTGGTTTTATCCGATATAAAATAAGAAGAAGTCAAAACCTGATAATTAAACAACAAATAATTAAAATTGTTCTATACTTCAAATAATACAAAAAGCCGGACAAGAAAAACATCTTGTCCGGCTTTAATTCTTTTGGAAGCAAGTTCCAAAATAGTTTTACGCCAAATTATGTGTTATAAAAACGCAAAATCTATTTTTTCAGAACTTTTTGATATCCATAAACCGCATTATCTCCCAGTTCTTCTTCAATACGAAGCAACTGGTTGTATTTGGCCATACGGTCGGAGCGGCTCAAAGAACCGGTCTTGATTTGACCACTATTGGTAGCCACAGCAATATCGGCAATCGTTGCATCCTCGGTTTCACCGGAACGGTGAGAGGTTACGCTGGTATAGCCTGCTCTGTGGGCCATTTCAATAGCATTCAATGTTTCGGTCAGCGTACCAATCTGATTTACTTTAATCAAGATGGAGTTGGCGGCACCCAGCTCAATTCCTTTCTTAAGATACTCAACGTTGGTAACAAACAGGTCGTCGCCGACAAGCTGACATTTACTTCCAATTTTGTTGTTCAGGTTAACCCAACCATCCCAGTCACCTTCATCGCATCCGTCTTCGATAGAATCGATGGGATATTTTTCAATCAATTCGGCAAGATAGTCGGCCTGTTCAGCGGAGGTACGTTTAGCACCGTTGGCCCCTTCAAACTTGGAATAGTCATAAATTCCGTCTTTATAAAACTCGGACGAAGCGCAGTCCAGAGCAATGGATACCTGACCGCCTTCTTCCAAACGGCCAGCTTTATATCCTGCATTTTCGATGGCTTTAATGATGCAGTTCAAAGCATCTTCGGTTCCGTCCAGTTCAGGGGCAAAACCACCTTCATCACCAACCGCAGTACTGAGCCCTCTTTCTTTCAATACTTTTTTCAACGAATGGAAAACTTCAGCTCCCATACGTAATCCTTCACGGAAACTTTTTGCGCCAACGGGACGGATCATAAATTCCTGAAAAGCAATAGGAGCATCAGAGTGAGAACCACCATTGATAATGTTCATCATGGGAACCGGAAGAGTAACTGCGTTGGTTCCACCAATATACCTGTAGAGAGGCAAATCGAGATATTCGGCAGCAGCCTTAGCCGTTGCCAAAGAAACCCCTAAAATGGCATTGGCACCCAGTTTGCTTTTGGTTTTGGTACCATCCATTTCCAACATTTTTGAATCAACACCGACCTGATCCAGAGCACTCATCCCAACCAAAGCGGGCGCTATTACTGTATTAACATTTTCAACAGCTTTAAGAACACCTTTCCCTAAGTAGCGATTCTTATCTCCGTCGCGTAATTCAAGAGCTTCATTTTCGCCAGTAGAAGCTCCGGACGGAACAGCTGCCCGACCAATAATTCCACAATCAAGAGTAACCTCAACTTCTACGGTAGGATTTCCCCGTGAGTCAAGGATTTCGCGGGCATGAACATTTGCAATTTGTCCCATAACTTTTTTAATTTATATCAGTTAATTAATAAACGTTGGTGTTCGGAATTTTCCGGCACTCAAATATCAAAACATAACAGCAATTTGTCAAAAAAAAAGGATAAAGCTAATACCCTTTATCCCTTTTTAAAGATTTTTTAATCTATTAAAGATCAAATCTATTCTTCTTTTTTGCTTTCCTCTCCCTCCGGTTTCTGATCCACCTGATTTTCTGCAGCTTCATTTTCTACTTTATCGGCAGCATCATCTGCAGGGGCAGCGGTCTCCTCAGAAACAGTTTCAACAGCCGTAGCCGTGGCTTTAGAGGCGGTTGACTTTTTACCACGTCGGCTTCTTCTGGTTCGTTTTTTATCTCCTTCGTCCGATTTAGCAGTCAACATATTTTCATTATAGTCGACCAACTCGATATAGCAAATTTCCGCGGCATCCCCCTGGCGATTACCAAGCTTCAGAATACGGGTATATCCTCCCGGACGATTGGCAATTTTTTCAGATACACCACGAAACAATTCGGTCACAGCCTCTTTGTTTTGAAGATGACGAAAAACAACCCGACGGGAATGAGTACTATCCGTCTTAGATCTATTGATAAGAGGCTCCACATACATACGCAGGGCTTTGGCCTTAGCTACGGTGGTCTTAATTCTCTTATGCATAATCAGAGAACAGGCCATATTAGCAAGCATAGCCTTACGGTGAGAACTGGTGCGGCTTAAGTGATTAAATTTCTTTCTATGTCTCATTGCGATTATTCCTTGTCTAATTTATACTTCGAAATATCCATGCCGAAAGTCAGACCCATATTTTCCAGTAGATCATCCAGCTCGGTAAGTGATTTTTTTCCAAAATTACGGAACTTAAGAAGATCGTTCCGGTTGTATTGAACCAACTCTCCAAGCGTCTCTACATCCGCAGCCTTAAGACAATTAAGGGCACGAACGGAAAGATCAAGATCCACTAGTTTGGTTTTTAACATCTGACGCATATGGAGTACCTCTTCATCAAATTCATCTCCACTCGCTTTTTCTTCAGACTCAAGAGTAATTTTCTCGTCTGAAAAGAGCATGAAGTGATGAATTAAAATCTTGGAAGCCTCTTTCAATGCATCTTTGGGATGAATTGAACCGTCAGTCTGAATTTCCAGGATCAATTTCTCATAGTCGGTTTTTTGCTCTACCCGAAAGTTTTCGATTTCGTATTTCACATTACGAATGGGTGTGAAGATAGAATCTATGGCAATAGTACCCAGCTCCTGATCGCTACTTTGATTTTCGCTGGCAGGTACATATCCCCTTCCTTTTCCAATGGTAAGCGTCATTTGGATTTTAACGTCCGAATCCATATGAGCGATTTCCAGTTCGGGATTAAGTACCTTAAAGCCATTAAGAAACTGATCAAAATCACCAGCAGTTAAAACTTCTTTTCCGGTAAGATCTACCGTCAATTTTTCCTGGTCATGATCCTCTGTGGTCTGCTTAAACCTAACCTGTTTAAGATTCAGGATGATTTCGGTCACATCTTCAACAACACCTGTAATGTTGGAAAATTCGTGATCAACACCCTCAATTTTAACAGTTGTAATGGCATATCCTTCAAGCGAGGACAACAGAATTCTTCTTAAGGCATTTCCAATAGTAATACCATATCCGGGCTCAAGAGGACGAAATTCAAAACGACCGAATTGATCGTCAGCCTCGAGCATGATGACTTTGTCAGGTTTTTGGAACGCTAATATTGCCATAAGAATAAATTATTTAGAGTACAATTCAACGATCAACTGTTCTTTAATATTTTCGGGTATTTCGGACCTTTCAGGTACATTAAGAAATTTACCCTGCATACTATTTTGGTCCCATTCCAGCCAGGAATATTTTTGAACACTAGAATTACTCAAAGAGGTACTAATCACTTCGAGCGATTTGGATTTTTCACGCACTCCAATAACCTGATCGGGCCTTAGGGTATAGGATGGAATATTCACAATACTACCATCAACGGTAATGTGACGGTGTAATACCAACTGACGAGCAGCAGCCCTGGTTGGAGCAATACCTAAACGATAAACAACATTGTCAAGTCTGGATTCCAGCAATCCAAGCAATACTTCACCAGTAATACCTTTTTTACTGTCAGCTTTCTTAAACAAATTACGAAATTGTTTTTCCAGCAAACCGTAGGTATATTTTGCTTTTTGCTTTTCTTTTAACTGAACCCCATATTCACTGGTTTTCCGACGACGGGAATTACCATGCTGACCGGGAGGATAATTTTTCCTTTCGAAATATTTATCCGGACCGTAAATGGATTCTCCAAATTTACGGGCAATTTTGGTTTTTGGACCAATATATCTAGCCATTCTACTAAATTTTTGATTTTAAATTTTTGATTTTAAATGATGAATATGACAGCCGCAAGATTATAGAGAGGAGGTTACAAATATAACCCACCATGATTCAAAACTCAAAATCAAAAATTCATGGTTAACAACTAGTTAAAACAATTATACTCTTCTTCTTTTGGGTGGGCGACAACCGTTATGCGGAAGTGGTGTAACATCTACGATTTCATTAACATCAATACCACTTGAATGAATCGCACGGATAGCAGATTCACGTCCGTTTCCGGGACCTTTGACAAATACCTTCACTTTTCTCAATCCCAAGTCATGAGCAACTTTCGCACATTCACTGGCTGCTACCTGGGCGGCATAAGGGGTATTTTTCTTAGAACCGCGGAATCCCATTTTCCCGGCACTGGACCAGGAGATCACCTGACCATTGTTATTGGTCATCGAAATGATGATATTATTGAAAGAAGAATGTATATGTGCCTGGCCAATAGCCTCCACTTTAACAATCTTTTTCCTTTGACTTCCCGACTTTTTTGCCATAATTCACTCAATTATTTCTTTTTATTAGCAACAGTTTTCTTTTTGCCTTTTCTGGTACGGGCATTATTTTTAGTGGATTGCCCATTCACCGGCAGACCGATACGATGACGAATGCCACGATAGCATCCAATGTCCATTAACCGCTTAATATTAAGCTGAACTTGTGCTTTTAGTTCACCCTCAGTGGTGTAATTGGAACTAATAATCTCACGAATCTTAGTAATGTGCTCATCATTCCAATCCTTAACCTTCATATTTCGGTCAATACCGGCCTGATCCAGAATTTTAATAGCACTACTCCGACCAATACCATAAATGTAGGTCAGAGCAATTTCTCCTCTTTTATTTGTAGGAATATCTACTCCTCCAATTCTTGCCATATTCTAAATTTTTATCCTTGACGTTGTTTAAACTTCGGGTTCTTTTTATTGATAACATACAAGCGACCTTTGCGCCGAACAATTTTACAGTCGGTACTTCGCTTTTTTATAGATGTTTTGACTTTCATACTCTTAAAATTTTCTTATTTGTGATTAAAACATTTGCACCAACCGTAGCCAGGCAAATTATCAAAGTTAACATTTATTTATATCTGTAACTAATTCTACCTTTCGTTAGATCGTAGGGAGACATTTCCACTTTCACCCTGTCTCCAGGCAAAATTTTGATATAATGCATACGCATCTTACCAGATATGTGGGCAGTGATAACATGCCCGTTTTCCAATTCCACGCGAAACATGGCGTTGGAGAGTGCCTCGATTATTGTACCGTCTTGTTCGATTGAAGCTTGTTTGGCCATAATCTATGTATCGTTTTATTTTTCAGACTGCAAATGTAATACTTCTTCCACAAATTTAAAACTGGACAATATATCAGCTTCATTTTTTCCTACAGCAACAGTATGTTCAAAATGAGCCGAAACCTTTCGATCACGGGTACGTATGGTCCAGCCATCCGCCTCTTGAACGATATATCGTTTGCCCAAATTAATCATTGGTTCAATGGCAATGACCATCCCTTCTTTCAGTTTAACTCCGTTACCTCTTCGACCATAGTTAGGCACTTCCGGTGCTTCATGTAAATTTTTTCCAACGCCGTGACCAACCATTTCTCTTACCACTGAAAAGCCGTATTGTTCCACGTAGGATTGAACGGCGAAACCGATATCTCCAATTCTTTTCCCCTCTACTGCTTGTTCAATACCTTTATACAAAGATTTTTTGGTTACATCCAGTAATTCTTTAACCTCTGAATCTACTTCTCCGACACAAAAGGTATAGGCAGAATCACCATAGTAACCATTGAGTAAAACTCCGCAATCCACAGAAATAACATCCCCCTCTTTCAAGGGCTTATTATTGGGAATTCCATGCACCACCTGATCATTCACTGAAGTACATAGTGAATTGGGAAATCCCTGATAATTGAGGAATGCCGGAACGGCCCCATGATCTCTTATGAATTCTTCAGCAATTTTATCCAGCTTCAAAGTAGTAATACCTGGTTCGATCCATTTGGCTAATTCACCCTGGGTTTTACCCACCAGCATATTACTCTCACGAAGTAACTCAATTTCTTCTTTGGTTTTTAAATAAATCATTCTATTATAACCACTCCCTTCATTAATACATCGAAGCGCCTCCTCCGGTGCGGCCTTTTATTCGGCCTGATTTCATTAAACCATCATAATGCCTCATCAGCAAATGACTTTCTATCTGTTGCAAGGTATCCAAAACCACACCTACTAAGATCAACAAAGAGGTTCCTCCGTAAAAATGCGCGAAAGATTGGTCAACACCGGCAATCATGGCAAAAGCAGGCAGAATAGCAACAATGGCAAGAAAGATGGAACCGGGTAAAGTAATTTTAGACATTACAGAGTCAAGAAATTCCATAGTTTTCTTTCCAGGTTTAACCCCGGGAATAAAGCCACCATTCCGCTTCATATCTTCAGCCATTTGCTGAGGATTAACGGTAATAGCCGTATAAAAATAGGTAAACAGTATGATTAACAATGCAAAAGTAAAGTTATACCAAAAGCCTGTATAGTTGGCAAACGTAGCAGCAAAACCGGTGGCGGTATCACTTTCCGAAAATCCTGCAAGGGTAATTGGTATAAACATGATAGCCTGTGCAAAAATAATAGGCATCACACCAGCAGCATTAACTTTAAGGGGAATATATTGTCTTACCCCTCCATATTGTTTGTTCCCAACAATGCGTTTGGCATATTGAACCGGAACTCTCCGAGTGCCCTGAACCAAAAGAATGGTACCTGCAAAAACAAAGAACAAAACCACAAGTTCAATAAGTAACATCACCAATCCACCACCTTCTTCCAAGCGAGAAACAAATTCTGCAATAATAGCAAATGGCAGACGAGCAATAATACCAATCATAATAATCAATGAAATACCATTTCCAATACCTTTATCGGTTATTCGTTCACCAAGCCACATCACAAACATGGAACCCGCAGTAAGAATTATGGTGGATGTTAAAGTAAAGCTCCATCCCCTAGCGGCAAACGCTGTTTCGGGCAACTGAGCGTGAAGATTAGCAATATAACCAGGGGCCTGAAACAATAATATAACCACTGTAAGATACCGTGTAATCTGATTGATTCTCCGACGACCACTCTCTCCCTCTCTTTGCAGCCGTTGGAAATAAGGAATTGCAATCCCTAACAGCTGAACAACAATAGAGGCAGAAATATAAGGCATTATTCCTAACGCAAAAATGGAGGCATTGGAAAATGCACCACCGGAAAACATATTTAATAATCCCAGAACGCCACTACTGGTTTGTGCATCAAGATTGGCTAATTGATCTGGATCAATACCCGGAATAACAACGTACGACCCCAAACGGTAAATGAGAATAAAACCAATGGTAGTCAAAATACGGGTTTTAAGGTCCTCTATTTTCCAGATATTTCGAATGGTTTCTATAAGCTTCATGAGTATTATTTTCTATATTGACAGACAAACAACAGCCCTCACATAGAAAGCGAGGGCCGGTCATTGCCTATAATTGTTCAGTAGTTCCCTGAGCTGCTTCAATAATTTCTTTGGCCTTTTTAGAAAAAGCATGAGCTTTAACATTCAATTTTGCCTTAAGCTCACCCTCGCCCAAAATTTTAACCAGATCTCGTTTTCCAACAAGACCGGCATTATAAAGAACTTCAGGAGTAATATCCGTAACATTCAATTTCTCAAAAAGAGATTGCAACGTACGAACATTGATAGATTTATACTCTTTTCGGTTAATATTCTTAAAACCGAATTTAGGAACTCTTCTCTGCAAAGGCATCTGCCCACCTTCAAAACCTATTTTTCTGGCATATCCCGAACGTGATTTGGCGCCTTTATGACCACGAGTAGAAGTACCTCCTAATCCTGATCCGGGACCCCGTCCAAGACGTCTTCCCTTATGCGTCGAGCCTTCAGCAGGTTTAAGATTATGTAATTGCATGATTTATATCAATAAAACGTTAAAACCTAAATTATTTTTCAACACTCACAAGGTGTTTCACTTTTTCAATCATTCCGAGAATATTGGGGGTATCCTCATGTTCCACGGTACTATTGAGTTTCTTCAGACCAAGTGCATCTAAAGTGCGTTTTTGTTTAAAATTACACTTAATGCGACTTTTAACCTGGGTCACTTTTATTTTAGCCATTTTTAAGAATTTTATCCGTTAAAAACTTTATCCAGGGTTACACCACGCTGTTGGGCAATGGTATGCGCATCACGCATTTGACAAAGCGCCTTAATAGTTGCTTTAACAAGGTTATGCGGATTGGCTGAACCCTTAGACTTAGCCAACACATCAGTAACTCCGGCACTTTCCAAGACAGCACGCATAGCACCTCCGGCCACCAGCCCGGTACCTTGCGATGCAGGTTTCATGAAAATACGGGCACCGCCAAATTTGGTCACTTGTTCATGGGGTATCGTTCCGTTAAGAATGGGTACACGAACCAGATTTTTCTTGGCAGCCTCAACACCTTTAGCGATTGCGCTGGTCACTTCATTGGCTTTGCCGAGTCCCCACCCCACAACACCTTTTTCGTCACCTACAACCACAATTGCGGAAAAGCTGAATGTACGGCCCCCCTTTGTTACTTTGGTAACACGATTAATGGCTACCAGGCGGTCTTTAAGTTCAATATCGTTATTGTTTCTAACTTTTTTTATATTTCCAGCCATAATGTTTTAGAATTTAAGACCGGCCTCTCTCGCAGCATCGGCCAATTGTTTAACTCTACCATGATACAAATATCCGTTACGGTCGAAAACCACTTGCTTGATGCCAGAATTTTGAGCTCGTTCTGCAATCAATTTACCGACCATGGCAGCTTTTTCACATTTCGTTCCACTTTGAGAAGCTATATCTTTTACCAGTGAAGAAGCTGCAGCGAGGGTTTTCCCGGTTTTGTCATCGATCAGTTGAACAGAAATCTGTTTATTGCTACGGTAGACCGACATCCGCGGTTTTTCAGCGGTTCCGCTAATATTTTTCCGGACCCTTCTTTTTATTTTTAGTCTTCTATTTAGTTTTGAAAAAGCCATATCTAATTATTTACTCAGATTAAACCTTAGCACTCTTACCAGCCTTACGACGAATTTGTTCACCCAAAAAGCGGATTCCTTTTCCTTTGTAGGGCTCAGGTTTACGTAATGAGCGCAACTTGGCGCAAACCTGTCCGAGAAGTTGTTTGTCGGCCGATTCCAAAGTAATCAATGGATTACTTTTCCGATCTGTTTTGGCTTCCACCTTAATCTCTTTCGGCAACTGAATATGAATGGGGTGCGAATATCCCAATGAAAGTTCCAGAACTTGTCCTGAATTTTGTGCACGATATCCCACACCAACCAGTTCAAGTTGTTTCCGATAACCTTCTGACACACCAATCACCATATTGTTTATAAGAGACCGGTATAATCCGTGTAAAGCCTTAAATTTCTTCTCGTCTGAGGGCCTTTTCACTTCGATTTTTCCTTCACTAATTTCCACCTTAATTTCGGGGTTAATATCTTGGTGAAGTTCGCCTTTAGGACCTTTAACAGTAACAATATTGTCTTTGACCGTTACGTTAACTCCTGAAGGTATGTTAATTGGTAAAATTCCTATCCTTGACATAACTAAACCTCCTTTTTAATATACGTAACATAAAACTTCACCACCAATTTTTTCCCGACGGGCTTCTTTGTCTGTCATAACCCCTTTACTGGTGGATATAATTGCAATTCCTAGTCCGTTCAGGACCCTTGGTACCAACCGATATCCGGTATATTTTCTTAAACCGGGTTTGGATACACGTACCAAACTTCTAATAGCAGCTTCTTTGGATACGGGATCGTATTTCAGCGCTATTTTTATAATCCCTTGTTTACCGTCTTCGATAAACTTGTAATTAAGGATATAACCTTTGTCATATAAGATCTTGGTCATTTCCTTTTTAAGGTTGGAGGCGGGCACCTCAACAACCTTATGCCTTGCCATAACGGCATTTCTGATTCGAGTCAGATAATCTGCAATTGGATCTGTCATCTTCTTAAGTTTAAATTGATCCCGCTTCCGGGACAATATTTAACACTTACTCTCCTTACCAACTGGCCTTTTTAACGCCGGGGATTAATCCGGCAGAGGCCAATTCACGAAAAGTAATCCTACTAACTCCAAATTGACGCATATACCCTTTGGGGCGTCCCGTTAATTTGCAACGATTGTGCTGTCTAACCGGTGATGCATTTTTGGGCAATTTTTGCAACCCTTCATAATCACCCTCAGCTTTCAGCCGGGCTCTTTTTTCTGCGTACTTGGCAATCAGTTTATCCCGTTTTCTGTCACGGGCTTTCATGGATTCTTTTGCCATACTAATTAATTCTTTTTTAGGTTTTTAAAAGGTAATCCGAATTCCCGGAGCAAACTAAATGCTTCTTCGTCCGTGTTAGCGGAGGTGACAAAGGTAATATTCATACCCATAATTTTATTCACCTGATCGATATTTATTTCCGGAAAAATGATTTGCTCTTCGATACCAAGTGTATAATTTCCACGTCCATCCAACTTGTCATTGATGCCTTTAAAGTCACGAATACGAGGTAAGGCCACACGAATAAGACGTTCCAGAAATTCATACATTTTATCCCGTCGAAGGGTAACACTCGCACCAATAGGCATTCCCTTACGTAACTTAAAATTGGAAATATCCTTTTTAGAGTATCTGGGAATGGCTTTCTGACCGCTAATGGTAGTCAATTCATTAATAGAAATATCCACCAGTTTTTTATCAGCCACAGCATTGCCTACACCCTGGTTAATAACAATCTTCTCCAATCTGGGAACCTGCATGACGGTTTTGTACCCGAACTCTTTCATCAGAGCCGGGATAATTTGTTCCTTATACTGTTTTTCTAATGTAGGTGTATAGCTCATTACTTAATCTCCTCTCCTGATTTTTTTGAATAACGAACCAATTTACCCTGATCATTTAATCTTCGACCGATCCGGGTAGCTTCACCTGAGGAAGGATCCTTCAGGTTGAGATTGGAAATATGAATAGGGGCTTCCTTTTTAATGACGCCACCTTGTGGATTTTCGGAATTGGGTTTGGTATGTTTACTTACCATATTAATTCCTTCCACGATGGCACGCATTTTTTTGGGAAAGACCTCCAGTACCCTTCCTTCCTGTCCTTTGTAGACACCGGCATTAACAATGACGATATCTCCCTTTTTAATATGTAATTTCCCCATAATAATACAAAATTTAAAGCACTTCTGGCGCCAATGAAACAATTTTCATGTAACCGTCACGAAGTTCCCGCGGAACAGGACCAAAGATACGCGTTCCACGTATTTCTCCGGTATTATTGATAAGCACACAGGCATTATCATCGAAACGGATATAAGAGCCATCGGCACGTCTGATTTCCTTTTTAGTACGAACGACTACCGCTTTGCTTACCGTGCCTTTTTTCATATCGCTCGAGGGCAAGGCACTTTTAACTGTCACCACAATACGGTCGCCCACGGAGGCATATCTGCGTCCGGTACCACCAAGGACACGGATACAGAGCACTTCTCGGGCGCCGCTGTTGTCAGCAACATTCAGTCTGGTTTCTTGTTGTATCATGATTACTTAGCTCTTTCAAGAATTTCAACTAATCTCCAACGTTTGGTTTTGCTTAAGGGCCTGGTTTCCATAATACGGACCGTATCCCCTATATGACAGGCATTTTGGGCATCATGAACGTGAAATTTCTTTGTTTTCTTCACAAATTTCCCGTAAAGAGGGTGTTTTTCACGAATTTCCACTGCAACAACGATAGATTTTTCCATCTTGTCGCTCACCACAACGCCTGTTCTTTCTTTTCTAAGATTTCTGGTTCCCATAAAACTTATTCTTTTTCATTAAGTTGTTTTTGACGCAGAATGGTCTTCATGCGTGCAATATCACGGCGGGTGTGCCTAATCTTCATCGGATTTTCCAGAGGAGAAATGGTATGATTTAGTTTCATACGAACCAGCTCCTGACTCATGTTCTCAATACGCTCTTCTAATTCGCGTGGTGTCATTTCTCTAATTTCAGAACTTTTCATACCTTTTATTCATTTGAAGATTCGACATAATCCCTACGCACCACAAACTTAGTCGTAACGGGTAGCTTTTGCGCAGCCAGACGCAGAGCTTCCTTAGCGACATTAAAAGGAACTCCGTCGCACTCGATAAGGATGCGCCCGGGTGTAACAGGAGCAACAAATCCTTCAGGACTACCTTTCCCTTTACCCATCCGCACTTCGGCAGGCTTCTTAGTAATGGGTTTATCGGGGAAGATACGTATCCAGATTTGTCCCTGACGTTGCATATAACGTGTCACTGCAACACGAGCAGCTTCAATCTGACGACCCGTGATCCATTTTGACTGCAGTGATTTAATTCCAAAAGAGCCGAATGCCAGTTCATGCCCACGCTGAGCATTCCCCTTCATTCTTCCCTTTTGTTGTCTTCTGTATTTAACTTTTTTTGGTTGTAACATCGTTAATAATTCAATTAATGGTTTAACCGATGATTACTTTCTTCTCTTTTTGAATCCGCCTTTTCCACGGCCACCTCCGGTTTCTTTCACGCTGTAATTGGGAGAAAGATCGGGTTTACCGTAAATTTCACCTTTGCAAATCCAGACTTTGATGCCTATCAAACCTGTTTTTGTAAGGGCTTCTGCTTTGGCGAAGTCAATATCAGACCGGAAAGTATGAAGGGGTGTACGACCTTCTTTATACATTTCTGAACGAGCCATTTCAGCACCGTTCAAACGACCTGAAACCTGAATTTTAATCCCTTCGGCTCCCATTCGCATGGTCGATGCAATAGCCATTTTCACAGCCCGACGATAGGCAATACGCCCTTCAAGCTGACGTGCAATATTGTTAGCTACGATCAGAGCATCCAATTCTGGACGCTTCACTTCAAAAATATTGATCTGAACTTCTTTATCAGTAATCTTCTTTAACTCCTCTTTAAGCTTGTCTACCTCTTGTCCGCCTTTCCCAATAATAATACCGGGCCTGGCAGTATATACGGTAATGGTCACCAGCTTTAGCGTTCGTTCAATCACGATACGGGAAACACTGGCTTTTGCCAGACGAGCATTGAGATATTTGCGCAGCTTGGAATCCTCCAGCAGCTTATCGCCATAATCTTTGCCTCCGAACCAGTTGGAATCCCATCCTCGGATAATTCCTAATCTGTTACTTATTGGATTTACTTTTTGTCCCATCTAGCTCAATTTAATTTTCTTGGTTTTCTATCTTACTCTCAACCTTAATGGTAACATGATTGGACCGCTTCCGAATCCGGTGTGCCCGTCCTTGAGGGGCTGGTCTCAATCTTTTAAGGATACGTCCGGAATCCACATAAATCTCTTTAATATAGAGATTGGCATCTTCCAGTCGTACATCATCATTTTTTTCCTTCCAGTTGGCGATAGCTGACAACAACAATTTTTCAACACGACGGGAGGCCTCCTTGGTGGAAAACTTCAGTACATCAAGTGCCTTATTCACTTCCATGCCTCGAACCATATCGGCTACGAGTCTCATCTTACGAGGTGAGGTAGGCACATTTCGAAGCCTGGCAACACATTCCTGTTTTTTGGCTTCTTTTAGTTTTTCTGCTCTTATTCTTTTTCTTGCACCCATTATTTTTTCATTAAAAAGTTAGAACTACAGGGCGATTATTTTTTCCTATTACCTGCATGCCCACGGAACGTACGCGTGGGAGCAAATTCGCCCAATTTATGTCCTACCATATTTTCGGTAATATAAACGGGAATAAATTTATTTCCGTTATGTACCGCAATGGTATGCCCCACAAATTCAGGGGCAATCATTGATGCACGGGACCAGGTTTTAACGACCGACTTCTTGCCGGATTCATTCATAGCTGAAATCTTACGTTCCAGTTTATAATGAATATAGGGTCCTTTTTTTAACGATCTGCTCATAATTCAAATACAATTAACCGGTTACTTTTTCCTTCTTTCAAGAATGTACTTAGAAGAAGCTTTCTTACGATTTCTGGTTTTATAACCTTTAGCAAGAAGGCCTTTTCTGGATCTTGGATGTCCACCTGAGGCACGACCTTCACCACCACCCATCGGGTGATCCACTGGGTTCATAACCACACCACGAACACGGGGTCGACGACCGAGCCAACGTGAACGTCCGGCCTTTCCTGACCGTTCCAGTGCATGATCAGAATTACCAACGGCGCCAATGGTGGCACGACAAGTGGTAAGTATCATTCGCGATTCTCCGGAAGGTAATTTCACAACGGCGTATTTCCCTTCACGAGCAGATATCTGTGCAAAGGTTCCGGCACTTCGGACTAATGCACCACCCTGTCCGGGACGAAGTTCAATATTATGGACAATAGTACCCAGCGGAATATCTCCCAAAGGAAGTGCATTCCCTATTTCCGGTGGTACACCGGAACCGGATTGGATCTTTTGTCCAACCTGCAACCCATTTGGTGCAAGAATGTACCGTTTCTCACCATCTTCATAGACCAGCAAGGCGATTCGAGCACTACGATTCGGATCGTACTGAATGGAATCTACCACTGCTGAAACACCGTCTTTGTCTCTTTTAAAATCGATTACCCGATACTTCCTCTTGTGGCCGCCGCCGATGTAACGCATGGTCATTTTACCAGTGTTGTTACGTCCGCCGCTCTTTTTTAGTGGCCGCAATAAGGATTTTTCTGGTACACTTGAGGTAATCGTATCAAATGCACCAATAATTTTGTGTCTCTGCCCTGGTGTTACGGGCTTTAGTTTTCTTACTGCCATGTCAATTAAATATTGCTAAAGAAATCAATCTTATCTCCTTCGGCTAATGTTACAATTGCTTTTTTGAAAGAATTAGTACGCCCGCTGATAATACCACTTTTGGTATAGCGAACTTTTGCTTTCCCGGCATAATTCATCGTATTCACGCGGGAAACTGTGACGCCATACATCTCCTCAACAGCTTTTTTTATTTCGATTTTATTGGCACGCTTGTCCACAATAAAGCCGTATCGGTTCAGGGTATCGCCAAGCCAGGTCATTCTTTCTGTTACTATCGGCTTAATAATTATATTCATGACTCAGTTTGTTAAGCGTTAAAAAGTTGAACGATTTCTTCAACCGAACTTTCGGCCAAAACAAGCGATTGGGCGTTCATAATATTATAAGTATTAAGACTGGTAAGTGTTGCCACCTGACATTTGGGAACATTTCGTGAAGAAAGGAAAACGTTCCGGTCCACTTCTTTGAAAATCATCAACGATTTTACTCCGTCCAGCTTAAGGTTCTTACGAATATTGACAAACTCTTTGGTTTTTGGCGCTTCCATAGAAAAGTCCTCAACCACCACAATAGCGTTATTTTTAGCTTTATAGGCCAGAGCCGATTTACGCGCCAGCTGTTTCAACTTTTTATTGAGTTTAAAGCTATAATCTCTGGGCCTAGGACCAAAAACACGACCCCCACCACGAAATACGGGAGACTTTATACTACCTGCACGGGCGGTACCCGTACCTTTCTGCCTTTTAATTTTCTTGGTACTACCGGCGATTTCGGCACGCTCTTTCGACTTATGCGTACCCTGACGGTTATTGGCCAAAAATTGTTTCACATCCAGATAGATGGCGTGGTCATTGGGCTCAATACCGAAAACAGTGTCGGGCAATTCCACTTTCCTGCCGGTTTCCTGTCCTTGTATGTTAACTACATTCAGTTCCATTACTTTTCGATAATTAAATATGAACCCTTAGGTCCGGGTACAGACCCTTTAACCATCAACAGGTTACTTTCGGGAATTACTTTAATAACTTTCAGGTTTTCAACTTTAACACGGTTGCCGCCTGTACGACCGGCCATTCTCATGCCTTTAAACACCCTTGAAGGAAATGAGGAGGCACCCAACGAACCCGGGGCTCTGAGACGGTTATGCTGACCGTGTGTTTGGTCACCTACACCGCCAAATCCGTGGCGTTTAACAACCCCTTGAAAACCTTTTCCCTTTGAAAAGCCGGTAATATCAACGAAAATATTTTCCTCGAAGAGGTCAACCGTTAATACATCCCCTGCTTTCAGCTCGTTTTCAAAATCTTTCAATTCAACCAGCTTGGCCTTGGGAGAAATACCTGCCTTTTTGAAATGCCCCTTCATCGGCATAGGCGTGTTTTTCTCTTTTTTATCGTCAAAAGCCAACTGAATGGCTTCGTACCCATCTGTCTCTTTCGTTTTGACTTGGGTGACGACGCAAGGACCAGCTTCGATAACAGTGCATGGAATATTTTTTCCCTCGGCACTGAAAACGGAAGTCATTCCGATTTTTTTTCCTATTAATCCTGGCATTGCTCTATAATTAAAACATTAGATCACACTTTTATCTCTACTTCTACACCACTGGGAAGTTCCAGTTTCATGAGCGCATCAATGGTTTTGGCTGTTGAACTGTAGATGTCAATTAGCCTTTTGTAGGATGCCAGCTCAAACTGCTCTCTCGACTTTTTATTCACAAAAGTAGAGCGCAAAACCGTAAAAATCCTTTTGTGTGTAGGCAACGGAATGGGGCCACTCACGACAGCCCCCGTCGTCTTTACTGTCTTTACGATCTTTTCGGCAGATTTATCTACCAGATTATGATCGTATGACTTCAATTTGATTCTTATTTTTTGATTCATAATCGTTGATGAGAACTGTTTCTATAATAATTCAACTTTACCTTTTGCCTCTTTTACAACCTCCATGGCAATGTTTCGGGAGACTTCTTCATAGTGACTGAATTCCATAGAAGAGGTGGCCCTTCCGGATGAAATAGTACGTAAAGAAGTTACATAACCAAACATTTCAGCAAGCGGAACCATGGCTTTCACAACCCGAGCACCAGCCTTAGATTCCATACCGCCTACTTGTCCACGACGCTTATTAAAGTCGGAAATAATGTCTCCCATATATTCTTCTGGAGTCACCACTTCAACCTTCATAATGGGTTCAAGCAACACCGGTTTAGCTTTCGTACAAGCCGCTTTAAAGGCCTGACGGGCAGCAATCTCAAACGACAACTGATCGGAGTCAACCGGGTGGAAAGATCCATCAAGCAATTCAACTTTAAGACTATCCACATTAAATCCGGCTAACACACCGTTTTTCATCGCTTCCTTGAATCCTTTCTCAACAGAAGGAATGAATTCTTTAGGAATGTTACCGCCTTTAACCAGATCGATGAACTCAAGGCCTTCTTTTTCTTTCTCAGCAGGACCTATGCGCACAATCACATCGGCGAACTTACCACGACCACCGGTCTGTTTCTTAAATACTTCACGATGCTCAACCGTTTGGGTAATCGCTTCTTTGTAATTAACCTGCGGACGTCCTTGGTTACATTCAACCTTAAATTCACGTCTCAGTCGGTCAACAATAATTTCAAGGTGTAACTCACCCATTCCACTAATTACTGTCTGGCCGCTATCCTCATCAGTCTCAACCCTGAAAGTAGGATCTTCTTCGGAAAGTTTCGACAAAGCGGTTCCGAGTTTATCCAAATCTTTCTGACTTTTGGGTTCAACAGCCACACTGATAACCGGATCAGGGAAATCCATGGATTCAAGAACCAGTGGATGTTTCTCTTCACAAAGGGTATCACCAGTCCGGATATCTTTAAAGCCCACACCAGCACCGATATCACCGGCAGAAATACTATCTTTAGGTAACTGCTTGTTCGATTTCATCTGGTAAAGACGGGCAATTCTCTCTTTTTTCTGTGTTCTGGAATTCCAGACATAAGAACCGGCATCCACTTTCCCTGAATAAACCCGCATAAATGCCAAACGTCCCACAAAGGGGTCGGTAGCAATTTTAAATGCAAGAGCGGTGAAAGGCGCGTTCTCATCATGCGGACGACTTTCTACGTTTCCGGTTTTAGGATTGGTTCCTTCAATCTCTGCCACATCGACGGGCGAAGGAAGGAAACTCACAATGGCATCAATCAAACGCTGAACACCTTTATTTTTAAAAGCAGATCCACACAACATGGGAACCACTTTCATATCGATCGTTGCTTTACGCAATACCTCGATGATTTGTTCTTTGGTAATAGAATCCGGATCATCAAAGTATCGTTCCATTAATTCATCGTCATATTCGGCCACCGATTCGATGAGTTTGCCTCGCCATTCAGCCACTTCATCAGCCATTTCGGCGGGAACATCCTGCAACGAATAATTGGTTCCAAGCACATCGTCATCGAACCAAACCACCGCTTTATTTTCAAGCAGGTCAACAACGCCTTGGAAATCATCTTCGGCACCAATAGGTATTTGAATGGGCACAGGGTTAGCACCCAGCACCTCTTTCACCTGACGAACCACTTCAAAAAAGTTGGCTCCGGAACGGTCCATTTTGTTGACAAACCCTAACCGCGGCACACCATATTTATTGGCCTGACGCCATACAGTTTCAGACTGGGGCTCTACTCCACCAACCGCACAAAATACAGCAACTGCACCATCCAGAACCCGAAGCGAACGTTCCACTTCGACAGTAAAGTCAACGTGGCCGGGGGTGTCGATGATATTAATTTTATATTCTTGGTCGTTATATTTCCATTGAGTGGTAATGGCAGCGGAAGTAATGGTAATACCTCTCTCCTGCTCCTGCTCCATCCAGTCCATTGTCGCGGAACCATCATGTGTCTCCCCAATTTTATGGGTCATACCGGTATAAAACAGAATCCGCTCTGTGGCGGTTGTTTTACCGGCATCAATGTGAGCCATGATTCCGATGTTTCTGGTATATTTTAAATCTGCCTTTGCCATAATAATAAGGTATCTCCTCTTCTATATTTAGTTAAGTTTAAAATCTAAAATGAGCAAATGCACGGTTAGCTTCAGCCATCTTGTGCATATCTTCTTTACGTTTGAAGGCTCCACCTTCTTGATTGTATGCAGCAACAATTTCAGCAGCCAGTTTTTCTGCCATTGACTTACCACTCCGTTTACGCGCGAAAGCGATCAGGTTTTTCATACTCACTGAAACCTTACGATCGGGACGAATTTCGGTAGGCACCTGAAAAGTAGCACCACCAACCCGACGGCTTTTCACCTCTACGGCAGGGGTAACATTTTCCAATGCTTTTTTAAACATTTCCAGCGGCGCCATCCCCTCTTTTTCAGCTTTTTCGCCTATCCGTTCCATCGATTCATAGAAGATATTGTAAGCGATGGACTTTTTACCGCTAAGCATCAGGTTATTTACGAACTGGGTCACCAGAGTATCATTAAACTTGGGGTCAGGAAGAATAATTCTCTTTTTAGGTTTACTTTTTCTCATTTCTCTTTTTTTGTTTATTAGTCTTTTTATTGGCTGTATTCATGTCTTCAACGACCTTCTGGTCATTTACTCAACCGTTGCTTACAAACCAATAAACAAAACCAAAACGTGAAACTTTAATTACTTCTTAGGACGTTTTGTTCCGTACTTGGAACGGCGCTGAGTTCTTCCTTCCACACCGGAAGTATCCAAAGCACCGCGAACCAGGTGATAACGAACTCCGGGAAGATCTTTTACACGACCACCGCGAACAAGAACAATGGAGTGTTCCTGAAGGTTATGGCCTTCTCCCGGGATGTAGGCGTTCACCTCTTTCCCATTGGTCAATCTCACACGAGCCACTTTACGCATGGCTGAATTCGGCTTCTTAGGGGTGGTGGTGTAAACCCGCACACAAACACCTCGCCGTTGTGGACAAGCATTCAAAGCAGGTGATTTACTTTTCTCTACCTGTTTTTTACGTCCTTTTCTAACTAACTGATGAATTGTTGGCATATAGACATTTGTTTTTAAACTTAATATTCTCTTTTAAAATGGCTTGCAAAGGTAATTTTTTTCTATTAAAACCTCATTGATTTTCAACAATTTTCCCTCTTTCGCACAAAAAAGCGGTGCAAAAGTACTAATTTTCAAACGAAAATTCATAATATCCTCTGTTTTTTTTCTTGTAAAGAATTGGTTAAAAATGGTTTTATCGGATATCAACCTCTAAACATCGTTTCTGATTACGAAGCCTTCATCCTCAAATAAATTTTATTTTTGATTTTATTTTCATTATTTAACCCTCAAGCCTTTTAGCTTTCTTATCCGATAAATTCATCTACCTTTTTCCTGCTTCCGAAGATGTCTTTATGCCAAAAAACATTCGGAATAACGCATTAACAATTAACCGACAAGGCGCATCGACCCATCAGCTTTAGCCCAATAGCGACCAACGCCAGGCATCAAATTTTGTTACCCCAATTAAATATGGAAGGTTAATTCCCGAAAGCCGACAACAACCGGTCAACGCCCCAAAATACCTGATCATACGGAAAAAATAAAACATATTGTATATTTGCAAGGCCAAAAAATAAATCATTAAAAACCAACAGACAATGAAAGCATACGTATTTCCAGGACAGGGAGCCCAATACGTTGGAATGGGAAAAGATGTCTACGACAATCATCCCCTGGCAAAAGAGCTTTTCGAAAAAGCCAATGAAATATTAGGTTTTCGGATAACCGATCTCATGTTTGAGGGGAGTGATGAAGACCTGAAACAAACGAAAGTGACTCAACCAGCCATCTTTTTACATTCAGTGATACTGGCCAAAACCGTTGACGAATCATTCAATCCGGAAATGGTTGCCGGACACTCGCTCGGAGAATTCTCTGCTCTTGTTGCAGCCGGGGCTCTATCTTTTGAAGACGGACTTAAGTTGGTCTCACAAAGGGCTCAGGCGATGCAAAAAGCCTGTGAAATCACGCCTTCCACCATGGCGGCTATCGTTGGACTGGAAGACCATGTTGTGGAAGAAGTATGCGAGTCCATCGAAGATGTGGTGGTGGCTGCCAACTATAATTGCCCCGGGCAGTTGGTTATCTCCGGCTCCTTCGAAGGCATTGACAAGGCCTGCGAACTGTTGAAAGAAAAAGGCGCCAAACGAGCCCTCAAATTACCCGTTGGCGGAGCATTTCATAGTCCACTGATGGAACCGGCACGTGCCGAGCTGGCCGAATCGATCAAAAACACCTCGTTCAGCAAGCCTGTATGTCCGGTTTATCAAAATGTGGATGGTAAGCCTTATACCGACCCCGAACAAATCAAAGCCAATCTGGTATCACAGCTTACATCGCCCGTAAAATGGACACAAACCGTTCGCAACATGATTGCTGACGGCGCCGATGATTTCACCGAAATAGGACCGGGTAAAGTATTGCAAGGACTCATCAAAAAAATTGACAGAAGCGTAGCTACACAAGGGATTAGCAGCTACAATAAATAAAAAACAAAAAAGGCAGAAGGTTGTAGGCCCTCTGCCTTTTTTTTATTTCGTTCAAAAACCAGTCTAAGCCATTGGCTTCTTTAATTTGGTGCGATTCCCAAAGACACCCCCAATACCCCATCTATTCAATTCCCGATCTAATTCTCCTCATTCCACATCACCACAGCTTTTTGTTGTTTCCCATCCATCAAAATGGTTAAGGGCTGTTCCAAACGAATATGTTTAAAGTAACGGGTATCTTCAATTACTTGCTGTTTTTTCAGGAAATCCAGATCTACAAACTCATTTTTATTTTTCGCCAACACCGAAAAATAACCAATATTCAACGAGGTCACATTATGAAAAAAATGAGATCCCAGAGATGCATCCAGCGGGAAGTCGGGAAGGCCCATTTCTACAATAACCCGGGCCTGTGATATTTGCGACCAAAAAACAGGTATTCCGGTCGACGGGTCTCTGGTACCCCACCGCCCCGGACCGATCAAAACATATTCGAGCCCTTCTTTTTCCATCTTTTTATTCATCATGGCCACCTCTTTAGCCATTTCACCTGTTTTGGTACGGTCAAATTTTTCCACATTCATAAAAACCACATCCTTTATATGATCATACCGACCATTTCCCATGCCCTTCTCCGATTTTATGATCACGCGTTTCTGCTCCACTTCTGAAAAGTCGACCTCCATATGTTTTTCCAGCCGAATGAGAGGTTTGATTTGAAGAAGCCAAAGAGTAGGTTTTCCTCTGTCGCCCGGATCCAGGTCCAGGGCAAACTCTATTTCGACCGGAGCCCCCATCGCTTCCCGAAAATACCGCAAAAGAGTATCCAGCGTTCGGGGAAGCGGAACCATGTCGTATTTTAAAATATCTGCAAAATTGAGCACTCTGGGGCCTCGTATTGAGAAATCATTCACCAATCGGTCATTATTTATATCATACACACTGGCACAGTGCTTCAGATTACCATCTTCCTCAGCCTCGCTAATATCCAATTTGCTGAGAAAAGCATCTTCCCCGTCTTTTAAAAAATCGACATTTTCCTTTTCCATATCCACAGCGTAGAAATATTGCTGGGAATCCTTAATCTGATCGCCCAACGAACTAAGTTCCAGACCCGGATAGCGAGGGCAAAACCGCCAGGCTCGCTCGCCCCCCACCACATATTTTCCGAGCCCCACGCCGATGACGGCAAACCCATCTTCGGGCTTCATATAAGAAAAGGGATAATAGTTAAACGACTGAGCCACTCCGCTGACGTGAGGGTAGTAACGATTATGCGCTTTTTGTCCAACCAATTGCTGAATAATTACAGCCATCTTCTCTTCATCGATCTTATAGTGTACCGCTTCGAAATAGGCTCTTGCCGTCGGACTAAAGATGGAAGCATACACCAGTTTCACGGCCGAAGCAAGCTGGCTGAACCGAACCTCCGGATTGGGATCATTGTTGGGAAGCACATAGGTTGAAAACACTCCGGCAAAAGGTTGTAAAAGACTGTCTTCAAAAAGACCGGATGATCGAACGGCTAGCGGCGCTTCCATACATTCGATATATTGACGCAACTTGCATTCTACCTCATCGCTAAGAGTGGCTGACAAAAAACGGTGCTGTAGGTCTTCAAAATCCGTTTCCTCATAAATGGTTTCCAAGAGATGATTCTTTTCCAAGAAGACCGAAAACTCGCCCGCGCCGATAATTGTGGTGGGCGGTATCTTAATATTCAGATCGGGAACGATAGAGAGAAAATCGATATTTTCAATAAAGTTGCTGAGAAAAGCCAACCCTCGCCCTTTGCCGCCAAACGAGCCGTCTCCAATGCGCATCACAAAGCGGTCGTTTTTCACCAAGGCAGGATCGAATTGCACAACGCGACCTCTCAAACGCTCGAGACGGGCTTCCTCGAAAATGTCCAGAATCTTCTGACGTAACTTTGTCGTGCTTTCAAAATCCTCGATCCGATAGGGCCGCAACCGCTTGGCGATGGAGATTTCACCACGGGCCATCAACCAGGTAGAGATCCCATTTCGGCGGGCATGATAGAGCAACGACTCGGCCGGTATTTCTTTCAGACAACTGATAAACTCTTTCAAATTTTTGGCAGTAGCCAGAGTAATGCCCCGCGAATTGGTAAATACAAAATTTCCAAACCCAAGCTTTTGATGGATAAAATTATACAAATCCATACTCAGGGTATCGGAATTTTTATCGATAAAATCGGCCCCCACCATCTCTGCTTTTTGGGCATTTTCAGGGTCGGACGATTGTAAAAGAGTGGGAATATTAATCTTACTTTTCACATAACTGATCAGATCCACACCGGCATTTTCGTCCGGCTGTCCGTCGCGCATATATTTTACGTCGGAAATTACGCAAATCAGGTTATCAAGGTATTGATCAACAATCTCCACGGCTTCCTCATAGGTGCTCACCAACAACACTTTGGGACGCACCCTCATTTTTAATATTTTATGGGTCTGGTCGGAAGTTTCCTCCGCCAAAATATTCTGGGTTTGGATCATTATGATGGAATACAACATGGGGAGATAGCGCGAATAGTAGCGCTGAGAATCTTCCACCAGAAGAATGATACGAACATCGCCCACCTTAACGTCGTTGGCTGTATTGAGCTTATCTTCCACATATTTAATCATGGCCAAAAAGACTCGGGAATCGCCATTCCAAACAAATACTTTATCGATGCTTCCACCCAATGCCGACGACTCATCAAAGTATTTAAGATCTTCATTGTTGTTGACCATTAAAAGAACCGGCAGTGAGGGGCATGACCGGTGTATTTCCTGACTCAGAGTGATGGGCATTTGTTTATCGAGACCGGCCATCAGAATAACCATGTCAAACTTACGCTCTTCAATTAACAGCATCGCTTCCTCATAAGTGGCAACACTGGTAATCCGTGGCGCAGAAAAAAGATTGAGCTGAAGATATTCCCCAAATATCTTATCGAAAAAACGACCCTCCCTCACAATAGAATAAGAATCATAATAGGTTGCAACCAACAAAACTTCGGTTACTTTAAAGGACATCAACTCCTGAAAGATATCCTGATCGGTCTTTTTACGTTTATAGATTTTGGAAAGCTCAACGTAGTCACTTCCTTGGTTCATCCGTATAAAATTTATCTCATTTATTGGTCTGATGAAACTCGCATGACTCCTGTTTTTCACACATACTCTTTGCCGGAAAGGACAAGGACAGATGGTAACATTCCTAAAGTGCCATGCTCATTTCAAAGCGTTAAACGGGTAATGGTTTAAAACCTAAAACAAGGTAGCAGATTTTGCGGAAAAAACAAAAGTCGAGCCAGTGCTTCCTCCACCTCTTCCATCGGTATACGATGGCTCCAATCCAATGGCCCAATGGCGCTCACATGCTCATTTTAAAGCTTGTATCGGTTCTATTTGAGGACAACAGCAGCATGCTCGTTGAAATCATAAAATTTGAATTGGACAGAAAATTGTTCCCGGCCCATAATATGGGTTCCCGCCATGAAACACCTAATCGCGGCACAAAAACACCGCTCCTGCCGATTTTGGAAGCCGTCCCGGCATTTTTATCCCGGCGCTGGCGCAAGACTGCCCCTCACTGGCAACCTGGTGCCTGGCGCTGGCCATCCATCCCCCCTCCTGGCGCATATTTTTTCTTTCCTGGCGGTTAGGTGACCTTTCCTGGCGTAACCATTGTCGTTCCTGGCGGCCAGGAAGGGTTGCAATACCGCCAGGAGAGGGAACGAACTGGCCAGGAGGGGTCGTAACCCGCCAGGACGCCCCACCCATCCGCCAGGAGCGGTGATGAACCGCCGGGACGGCATCAACACCGCCCGCCGCCACCTCATATCGTCAAGCGAACCTGTAAACACCGAAGGGCGAGTTTAAAAGCTGCCGGCGTGCCCAACGCAGGTTCTTGAATAGTCCTTTTCAGGCACAAAAAAAGCCATTCCTTCGGAAGAAGAAATGGCTTTTTTATTTTCATTATTAAAACACAAGTAAAATCCAATAGTATCAGAAAGCATATATATAATTACACACCGGGGTGTACAATCTGCTTCTTTTTTGTATCGTCAACAAACTTGTATTCCAAGAATGAAAGAGAATCGGATGGTTTTACCTTAATTCCAAAACCAAGATCGAATTTCCATTTTAAGATTTGTGATGGAAACCCATGTTTAAGGTAGGAATAAACATAAGGATGAACCCATAAGGTCAATTTTTTCTTTTTCAACTCTTGCACAACAAACCGGATCTTGTCATTCAAAGTATCGGCAAAAAGTAGAGAAGGTGTGATTTTACCTTTTCCATTGCAAACCGGACACTTTTCGCTAGTATCAATATGCATTTCGGGCCGCACCCGTTGCCGGGTTATTTGCATCAGTCCAAATTTACTGAGTGGCAAAATATTGTGTTTGGTTCTGTCGGCATCCATAGCTTGTTTCATTTTTTCATAAACCAGCTGACGGTGCTCGGCAGTTTGCATGTCGATAAAATCGACCACAATAATGCCTCCCATATCTCTAAGCCTTAATTGTCTTGCAATTTCTTCTGCTGCAGCAAGGTTAACCTCTACAGCATTGGTTTCCTGATCTGATGCCGAACGCGAACGGTTCCCGCTGTTAACATCAATGACATGCAAAGCTTCTGTATGTTCAATAATCAGATAAGCTCCGCTTTTAAATGAAACGGTCCGCCCAAAAAGCGTTTTAATCTGCTTTTCTATTCCATACTGATCGAAAAGGGGTGCATTTCCACGGTAAAGTTTGACAATTTTCTCTTTACCCGGGGCAATAAGTTCAACATATTCCTGCACTTCCTTAAAGATATCCATATCGTTGATAAATACGGAATGAAAAGAAGGATTCAGCAAATCTCTTAAAATAGCAGAGGTTCGACCAATTTCACCCAATACAAGACCGGGTATTTTGACGTCCCGAATTCTGGCCATGGCTTCTTCCCAACGTTTTACGAGGGTACGAAGCTCTTTGTCCAATTCAGCAACTCTTTTACCTTCCGCTACGGTACGGATAATAATTCCGTAATTTTTGGGCTTAATACTAAGCAACAACCGTTTCAAACGACTTCTTTCCTCTGGAGAATTAATTTTCTGACTTACCGATACCCGATCAGAGAAAGGAATAAGAATAAGGTTTCGGCCAGCAATGGAAATCTCTGAAGTTAGTCTGGGCCCTTTTGTAGAAATGGGCTCTTTGGCTACCTGAACAAGCACTTCCTGCCCACCTGTTAATACTTCGGCGATGGTTCCGTTTTTATTAATGTCGTTTTCCGGTTTGAATTTGTGCAAAGAGACACTTCCCTTTTTGGCTTTAGCCTGTTTGAGGTATTTATTAAGACTGAGAAACTGAGGCCCCAAATCGAGGTAATGCAAAAAAGCATCTTTCTCATACCCTACATCCACAAACGCAGCATTTAATCCGGGCATAATTTTTTTCACTTTACCCAAATAAATATCGCCAACTGCAAATTTGACATTGCTCGGTTCCCGTCTTAATTCAACAAGACGCTTATCTTCAAGCAAAGCAATGACAAGTTCGCCGGGAGTTACATCTACAAATAGTTCTGCACTCACAATACGAATTAAATTAAATTACCACTATTTCAAAGAACGACTTAACAAGTACAACAAAAGAACAAACAGCACAAAGGCCATTTGTTCTTGTAATACCTAAACTAAAGAAATTAAAAGACTACTTCTTCTTTTTATGACGATTTTTGCGCAGTCTCTTTTTTCTTTTATGTGTTGACATCTTATGCCGTTTTCTTTTTTTTCCGCTAGGCATAGCACATTTGATTTAACAAGTTAAACATCTTTACTTCACGTTATTTTTCACTTTCGTTACAAAACTCTTGGAAGGTTTGAACGAAGGAATGAAATGCTCGGGAATAATAATAGTAGTATTTTTTGAAATGTTACGAGCAGTCTTTTCTGCACGCTTCTTCACGATGAAACTACCAAATCCTCTCAGATATACATTCTTACCTTTCACGAGGTTCCCTTTTACTGTTTCCATGAAGGCTTCAACAGTTTTCTGAACTGTAACCTTCTCAATTCCAGTATTCTTCGAAATCTCATTAACAATATCAGCCTTTGTCATCTCTTTGTAAAATTATTTAATTATCAACTAATTAGAAGTCAATTTTAAATTTCAGTGTGCAAAGATAAAGGAATTCCATAAGAAAAAAAACAAAACCCCTATTTTTGCATAAATTTTTAATAATGACTTGCTTCGCATCAAAAATCAGAGAATGGTACCAATTGCATGGCAGAAAACTCCCCTGGCGTGAAACCGCTGATCCTTATAAAATATGGATTTCAGAAGTCATTCTTCAGCAAACACAAGTCAAGCAAGGTCTAAACTATTATCAGCGTTTCATCTGCTCATTTCCGGACGTCCGGACACTGGCCGCTGCCTCCGAGCGCCAGATCATGAAACACTGGCAGGGATTGGGTTATTATTCACGGGCCCGCAATTTGCATGCGGCAGCCCAAACCATCGTTCTGAAACAAAATGGCTTATTTCCACAAACATACGAAAATTTATTAAAACTCCGCGGAATTGGTCCATACACTGCTGCGGCCATTGCCTCCATTGCGTTTGGGGAACCCAAACCGGTGGTTGACGGCAATGTTTATCGGGTTCTTTCCAGAGTGTTTGCCATTGCTCTCCCCATCGACACCTCCGAAGGCAAAAAACATTTTGAAAAGTTGGCCCACAAACTGTTAGACGTTAACGATCCGGGGACGCACAATCAGGCCTTAATGGATTTGGGGGCCTTGATCTGCAAACCGACCTCTCCACGATGCCATGAATGTCCGGTATCTTCAATGTGCGAGGCTGCTGCCATCGGACAACAAGCCCAATTTCCCGTAAAAAGTAAAAAAATATCCAGAAAAAAAAGATGGCTTCATTTCCTGATCATTTCCGAACAAGGATACACCATCCTACAAAAAAGAACTTCCGACGATATTTGGAAAGGCCTGTATCAATTTCCCGTCATTGAGACCGGCAAGAAAGTTCCCATTCTCCACATCCAGGAGCAGGTGCAACAAATCTTTTCGGACACCCTAAAAATTCAAAAGATACATCACGCCAAGCATTTGCTCACGCACCAGGAGCTCAACACCCTGTTCTACAAAGTGAACTGGCCCAAAAACAGGCCTTTACCCAAAACCATCAATCAAACCCGGACAGTGGTGGTAAACAATAAAGAAATCGCTGAATTCCCCTTACCTCAAATCCTCCAAAAAAATCTATCCATATTAATTTAGTCCTGAAAATTAACATCCTAAAAAATTCCCCTTCCTAAAATTATGAAACACTATCAAAAGTTAGTACTTTAGCTGATTAGAATGCCAAAAACCTGTCAACAATGATAAACAAAGTTATTTTAGTAGGAAATGTAGGGAAAGATCCCGAAGTAAGATATTTCGACAACAATGAAGGTGTCGCCAATTTTCCCTTGGCGACCACCGAACCGGGGTTTACCACCAGAGACGGAAGGCAGATCCCCGAACGAACGGAATGGCACAACATCACCGTTCGCAGAGGTCTTGTCAAAGTCGCTGAAGCCTATATAAAAAAAGGAACTCAGTTATATATTGAAGGGAAGCTCCATACACGATCCTATGAACAGGATGGCGTGACCAAGTACATCACGGAAATTATCGTTGACACATTAAAACTGCTAGGCAGAAAATCAGATAATCCGGGCGCCGGCAACACGCCCTCGTCAAGTCCGGCATCTTCACCTGCCGCACCCACATCCCATACAGCCGCGCAATCGACGGGAGGCCCCGTCAATGATGAAGGATTTAGCGCCGGAAATGAGGATTCTTCGGAAGAAGCGGACGATTTGCCATTTTAAGTAAATTGAATAAATAGTTATTCCTTGGAACCTTATTTATTTCTGTCACATTTTTCAATGGGGGCTACCAACCTGCTGTTTCACCCACCAACAACGGACATTATTGTTGCGGCCATCGCTACCCTATTATTATTGGGTGGATCAGCCTTTGTATCAGGGTCGGAAGTCGCCTTTTTTTCTTTGAAGCCGGACGACATCGACCATTTTAGAACAGAAAACTCCAAACGAAGCCAACAGGTCATCAAGCATCTGGAAAATCCCGAGTTGCTTTTGGCCACCATTCTCATTCTCAACAATTTCATCAATGTTGGCATCGTAATTCTTTCGGCCTATATCTCTTCCGGTCTGTTAACGTTCGGTGACAACACCACGCTGAAATTCATTTTTGATGTTGTAATTATCACAAGCATCATTCTCTTTTTTGGTGAAATATTTCCCAAAGTTCTGGCAGGGCACTCGCCGCGCAAATTTGCCTCCAGGGCATCGTCGGTCCTAAAGACAGCGGTAAAGGTCCTCAAACCGGCAAGCATGCTTTTGGTCAAATCATCCGAATATGTCAAAAACAAAGCTGCCCAGAAAATAAAAAACCTCTCGCTTGACGACATATCAGATGCCCTCGATCTGACCGGTGATGAAGTATTTGAGGAGAAGCAAATATTGAAAAGCATTGTAACTTTCGGGAACATCAATGCCGCAGAAATTATGACGGCCAGGGTAGATGTCACCGATCTTGAGATAAAAAACGACTTCAACAAGGTGCTCTCAGTCATTGTGGAATCAGGCTACTCGCGCATTCCGGTTTTTGAAGAGACCCCGGACAATGTGAAAGGTCTGTTATATGTAAAGGATCTATTACCTCATCTGGGGAAGGATAACACGTTTCAATGGCAAAAGCTGATCCGACCCGCCTATTATGTCCCTGAAACCAAAAGGATCAATGATCTCCTCACGGAGTTTCAGGCCAACAAAATTCACATGGCCATAGTGGTGGATGAATACGGTGGCACGTCGGGGATTATCACCCTCGAAGACATTCTGGAAGAGATTGTTGGAGAAATCAGCGATGAATTGGATGAAGAAGAAGATTTTTATTCGGTTTTGCCTGACGGGTCGCTGGCCTTTGAAGGGAAAACACTCCTGAAAGATTTTTTTCGCATCACGGAAATTGACGAAAAAGTTTTTGAAAAAGTAAAGGGCGAAGCCGAAACTCTGGCAGGCCTCCTCCTTGAAATAAAGGGTGTTATTCCTGAAAAACATGAGGTTATTGAAATAGGTCCTTATAAATTCAATATCTTGGCAGCCGATAAAAGACGAATAAAAAAAATCAAATTTATTCAAAAGGGAAAATCATGAGAAAGAGTTTAGTTTTCAAATCATGGGTTGTGCTTTTAGTGATCTTTCTGGTGGTTGCCTGCAGCAAAACTTATCCTCCAAAACCAAGAGGTTACTTCCGAATTACCCTACCCAAAAAAGAATATATCACCATTGATACACTTCTTCCCTATCGTTTTGATCATCCGGTCTATTCTAAAATAGTTCCCCACAAGGGCTACAACGAACCTTATTGGATCAACCTAAAATTTCCTCAATTTAAAGCACAGGTACATTTCAGCTATAAATCCATAGACCAAAACCTATATCAATTGCTGGAAGATAATAGAGAACTGGTATTTAAACACACCGTTAAAGCAGATGCCATCAAAGAGCATCTTTTTGAATCTCCGGAAAAAAAAGTGTATGGCATTTTATATGAAATAAAAGGGAACACCGCATCGCCCATACAATTTTTTGTCACCGACAGCAGCAAACACTTTCTTCGCGGATCTCTTTATTTTGATGTGATACCCAACAAAGACTCCATCGCTCCGGTGCTGAATTTCCTAAAGGAAGACATTACACACTTAGTAGAAACCATTTCCTGGCAGACCTCCCCGGACTTTTAAACGAACCATCGACCATTCAATCCGGTCTGAATCGACGGACATTTATACATACCGGATGCTTCTTTTCGCACTCAAGCAGACGGTTGCCATAACTTCAAAGATAAAAATATAGAAACCCACTAAAAACAATGGCCCTAGTATTTGATACAACGGATTTTTCCCATCCGAGAGTTGCAGTATGGGAAATTACAGAAACAGAGCAAGACCTACTCAATCTCCTTCCTCCCTTTCGAAAAGAGGAAGCTGATTTTCTCCAGAAAATTTCTCATCCCCCCAGACGAATGGAATGGCTGGCATCAAGAGTCTTAATCCATCACCTAACAGGTCTTTATCCGGCTACGGCATATAAAGAAAACGGACAACCCTATATAAAAGGCTGCCATGAACACATCAGCATTTCTCATACTAAGGATTATGCAGCGATTGTTTTATCTGAAGAAACGATCCCGGGCGTAGATATAGAATACCCTTCCGATCGCATCCGTAAAGTATCGGATCGTTTTCTAAACGAAAAAGAAAAGGCGTTTATTAGCGAACCTTATTCCGATCTTCAAATAGGCCTTATTTGGTGCGCCAAAGAAGCGATCTACAAAGCAGTCGGAATTCCGGGACTGATATTCAAAGATCAAATAATCATTTCAACCTTCCACCCTGATGGCGATCAGGGAGTTCTGAAAGCCACTCTAAAGACCCCCTCTAGAAAACAACAATTTCAAATCCATTACCGCATAGAAAAAAATTATTTTTTGGTTTGGACAAAATAGTAATTGATTACAAACGATTCGTTTTAAACTTCATATATTTGCTATATAAAAACCATTCAAATAGCAGAAATTGAAGATTCACAATTACATAAAGGACCACATCCGCGCCCATAAAAAGATGCTTGCCTTACTAATTGATCCGGATAAATGCAGGGGCGAGAAACTTATTCAACAAACCCAATTGATCAATTTGTACAGGCCACATTTAATTTTGGTTGGCGGCAGTCTGATAAGACACTCGGCCGATGAAACGGTGAAGTATCTGAAAAACAACACCGATATTCCGGTCGTCCTTTATCCGGGGCATCCCATTCAATTATCCTATTCGGCCGATGCACTGCTATTTCTCACCATGATTTCAGGCAGAAATCCGGAACTACTCATCGGCGCACATGTGATATCAGCTCCCATTATAAAGGAGAAAGGATTGGAAGCCATTCCAACCGGTTATCTGTTAATTGATGGTGGTATTCCCACCTCGGTAGAATATATTAGCCAAACACGTCCCATTCCATCAGAAAAATCAGACATAGCAGCCTCCACCGCTCTGGCAGGAGAAATGTTAGGTCTTCAACTGATCTATCTGGATGCCGGCAGCGGTGCGCTTAATCCGGTTCCGCCTGACATGATTAATAAAGTAAAATCAACCATACAAATACCACTCATGATTGGCGGAGGCATAAACAACGAAGAGAAACTTAAGACTGCATTAAGTAGCGGGGCCGATATAGTGGTAGTAGGAAACGTACTGGAAACGGATCCGTACCTGCTCCAATCGTTGATGGCAATAACCCGTCAATCATAACTTTTTCCATACCTGAGCACATCCACATCTTCCATAAAAATGAATCCCCCGACTCCGGCTTTATCCATCAGTCGGCTTGCAATCCCTGCGAAGTCCGAAAGGCGTTTACCCACATCTACCAATGCAATCACCATTGGTAAATCATCCGTCAAAGAAAAAATTTTACTGCAATGCAACATATTGTCGTGCCCATAAGATAGAACTCCTTTTGTTATGGTAGCTCCGGCAATTTTATACTTCTTCGCGGCATATATGATGGCCTCATATAATGGTCGTTGGTAAACCATGTCCGATTCTCCAACGATAATAATCAATTTTTTTGCCTGGCCCGAAAGCTTCATTGATTCTATTGTTTAAGTAATCATTTAAATAAAACAGACCCAACTTCTAATGATTCCACTTAAGATGAGATGGTCCGGACTTTCAAAACTTAATCATTCAGTCAACTAACGATCAATCAATTTACATAACTTAAATGACAATTTCAATTTTCATTTAACAATGAGAAAATGATTACATCTATTGGGAAGGGTACTTTTAAAATGAAAAATTTTGGAACAGAAAAATAAGTCGGCGACTTGTATCTTGTTGAGGATTTATTAATTTTACGGTCAACCCTTTTTTAACTTATTTTATCAACCTTTTTTAAAATTATACTATCATGAAAGTATATCAGGCCGACCAAATCAAAAACATATCGCTGCTTGGAAGCAGCGGCTCGGGCAAAACCACCCTTGCAGAGGCAATGCTCTTCGAGGGTGGTGTTATCAATCGCCGGGGAACGATTGAAAACCAAAATACCATATCGGATTATCACCGGGTAGAGCATGAATATGGCTACTCGGTTTTTTCGTCTGTACTATTTACAGAATGGGAAGGTAAAAAGCTCAATTTCATAGATGCCCCCGGAGCCGACGACTTTATCAACGGTGCCATTACCGCCCTCAACGTCACCGACACCGCTTTGATGGTGCTCAATGCTTCGCAAGGCGTGGAAGTTGGAACAGAAAACCTGTTCAGGTATACTGAGACCTACAACAAACCGGTGATTTTTGTTGTCAACCAACTGGACCATGAAAAAGCCAACTTTGATATGGTGCTGGAAACAGCCCGTGAAACCTTTGGGCATAAAGTTGTGATTGTCCAGTATCCGCTTAATGTGGGACCCGGTTTCGATGCGCTGGTTGATGTCTTAAAGATGAAAATGTATAAATGGGGTCCGGATGGTGGCGTCCCGGAAGTACTGGACATCCCGGACGAAGAGAAAGAGAAAGCGGAAAAACTTCATAACGAACTGGTTGAGGCGGCAGCCGAAAACGATGAAGATCTGATGGAGTTGTTCTTTGATAAAGGAACCCTTGATGAAGAAGAAATGCGTCGCGGCATCCGCAAAGGCCTCGTTGCCCGTGATCTTTTTCCGCTGTTTTGTGTATCGGCAGCCAAAGATATGGGTGTCCGTCGCATGATGGAATTTTTAGGCAACATCATCCCTCTCGTTTCACAAATGCCCCCCAAAAAGACCAATCAAGGCGTTGATGTTTCTTGCGACCCCAATGGACCGGCCTCCATTTTTGTTTTTAAAACCAGCATTGAACCTCACCTTGGTGAAGTCAGCTTTTTTAAAGTGATGTCGGGGAAGGTCAGCGAAGGCATGGATCTGATGAATATGTCGCGTGAAACCAAAGAGCGACTCTCCCAACTCTATTGTGTAGCCGGTAACACCAGACATAAAGTGGAAACCCTTCAGGCAGGGGACATCGGAGCAACCGTCAAACTGAAAGAGACAAAAACCAATCATACCCTTAATGAAAAAGGATGTAACTATGTTTTCGACCCCATAAAATATCCGGAGCCTAAATACCGAACTGCTGTCAAACCCGTCAATGAAAGTGATGATGAACGCCTTGGAGAAATATTGCAGCGGATACATGAAGAAGATCCAACCATTGTCATAGAATATTCCAAAGAACTGAAGCAGATAATTGTTTCCGGACAAGGTGAATTCCATCTCAACACCATGAAGTGGCGGATTGAAAATAATGACAAGCTGCCCATAGAATTTCTTCGTCCCAAAATACCTTATCGGGAGACCATCACCAAACAAGCCAGAGCTGATTACCGCCATAAAAAGCAATCCGGAGGGGCCGGCCAATTTGGGGAAGTACATCTCATTATTGAACCATACTATGATGGCATGCCGGATCCTTCAATCTACAAATTCAACGGACAGGAATACAAGGTTAATGTTAGAAATAAAGAAGAAGTAGAACTCCCTTGGGGTGGTAAATTGGTCTTTTGCAATTGCATTGTCGGAGGATCCATCGACAGCCGCTTTATGCCTGCCATACTGAAAGGGTTGATGGAAAAAATGGAGGAAGGACCACTCACCGGCTCCTATGCTAGAGACATCAGGGTGTGCGTTTACGATGGGAAGATGCACCCGGTCGATTCTAATGAAATTAGCTTTAAACTGGCCGGAAGAAATGCTTTCAGTCAAGCCTTTAAGGAAGCTGGCCCCAAAATTCTGGAACCCATCTATGATGTAGAAGTACGCGTACCTTCCGATCGGATGGGTGATGTAATGAGCGATTTGCAGGGAAGACGAGCTATCATTGAAGGAATGAACAGCGAAAAAGGGTTTGAAGTAATCAGAGCGAAAGTGCCATTGAAAGAAATGAACAAATACTCTACATCACTGAGTTCTCTTACCGGTGGTAGGGCCTTTTACAGTATGAAGTTCAGCAAATACGACAAAGTTCCGCCCGAAATTCAGCAAGAGCTTCTGGCGGCCTACGAAGCCGAAACTAAAAAAGAAGATTAAAAACTTCCTTTTCACCATAAAGGGCTGCCACATTTTAGCAGCCCTTTTTTGTTCATTTTGAGCATCTCTAATAATAAATATAATCTTAAGTGATTTTCAATGATCAATTAAAAACCGCCTCAACAAAACAATGACACGAGCTAACAAGAAAACTTTTCCATGAAGGGCTCATCTTTTTGAGAATAAAACGCATTAATTAAAACCATGTAACTTCTGGAAAATCAACCTTACAAGCATTAAATAGAATAATCTTTAAACCTAATTCCATTGGTCTAGACCAAAATGGGTAAAAACATTCAGACACTTGTGATCAAACATTTCAAGAATGACAAGTTTCGTGTTTAACATTACAATCATACTTAAATTTGCACCATAGGGGGGCTGACAGTTTGTGCAGATATTTCGTACCTTGAATACAAATAATTCTATACGGGTGAAATGAGCATGACAATGTAGGTTTGTCACAAAAGAGAATGGAAAAATCACTGTCATGCGAATTCCATCAGACCAATGATTTAACCTAATTTTATACTGATGAAAAACCGCTCAAAAAATATAAGACTAGGAATATTCATAGTAACAGGCACCAGTGTTTTGCTGTTTTTAATTGTGTATTTCACGGCACGGGAACTTTTTAGAAAGTCTGACACTTATTATGTGTCTTTTCGAGATATTTCAGTAAGCGGCATGGAGATGGGCAGTCCTGTAAAATACCTGGGGATTAAAGTTGGTACCATATCCGACATCCGTATCAATCCGCAGGACATTACTAGCGTTATTGTGGAGTTATCTCTCAAACCGGGGACTCCAATAAAAGAAGATGCTAAAGCAGATATTGTGTCATTGGGGATTACCGGCATGAAGGCCATTGAAATACGTGGCGGCACGAATGAAGCGAAGCTTTTAAGTCCGGGATCTAACATTCAGCCAGGCTCCTCTTTAGCTTCTGAAATAACCGGACGAGCAGAAGTAATCGCCAAAAAAGCGGAAGCTGTTCTGAATAATCTTCAGCTCTTTACCCACCCCGACACCTTGGCGCAAATAACAAAAACCATCCAAAAGTTCAATAAGTTGGCGCAAGATGCCGATAGAGCTGTCTTACAGTTAGACACGCTCATTTCTCAAAACAAACAAAACTTAAGCACCACCATAGAAAACGTTAATACAATCAGCGAATCCATTCTCGAAGTAACCGGCCCTCTTAGTCATGCTGCTGAAAGGATAAACCTTCTGGTTCAGAGCGATTCTATTAACGATATTATAGGCAACACGAAATCAATAACGCAAAAGCTAAAAGATTCCGACATCAGTCAACTTATTGAAGACCTTGCAGGCGTTGCACGACAAACAAAAGAGTTACTGCTCAAGGTGGACGATGACATTAACAAAGGAAGCAAGGACTTTCTTAAAAATCAGGAAATGCTTCAGTCAACGCTTCGCAATTTGGAAGAAGCATCCAGAAAAATTAATAATAATCCGTCGGTTCTCATTCGGAAGAGTAAAACCAGAAATTTACCCGACGATAAATTTGCGAATTAACATTATAATTCTCAAAAACATATTCAAAGAATAGATTTATAAAATACTAAAATGGATAAACATAAATATAGAAAAGACTTATTCCGGTATTTCCGAGCACCCATATAAAATTCAGGTAAGCTCGGCTTGTTCGGGGAAACGCTGGCAACAAAAGTTAAAGTAAATTTCAGAAGAATGAGACAGAAATTATTATTTATACTCCTAATAACAGTCTTCCTTATGGCAGGATGCGGATCGCAAAAAACCGTGATAAGGAAATACTATACACTGGAGCAACCGGATACCGTAAGAACGCCGTTTGTGAAAGACACGATCCTTTTTAATGCTCGTTGTGAAGTGGAAGATGTGGTTGTTTATCCAGCCTACGCCACCAGGAAAATCGTATTTCGAGATGACTCTCATCAAATTAGATATTTTGAAGAACATGAATGGGCGGTACAACCCAAAGATATCCTAACGCCCATCATCATTGATTTTATGACTTCCAAAAATCTCTTTTTAAAAGTATCGGATCGTTTTTGGAAACATACCCCACAATACCGCATCCAAACAACTATTTACAGAATAGAAGTAGCTCCGGCCGAGAACAAAAAAAAATTCACTGCACACCTGGAAGTCCGGTTTGAGTTAACAAACGCTCAATCCGAAGAAACCATTATTTCTCATTTTGCCAATCGTCAGTCTCAACTTGAAAAGGGAGATTTAAATCTCATGGCGGCAAGTATTAGTGATTTGTTTTATGAAGAGCTCAACAATTTTTCATTAAAAATAAAAGATAAACTTTCAAACAGGGAAGCAGGTGACTAAAAAAAAGACAAAAATTTCGGACATTTTTTCTCTGGAAGGGGATATGATAAAGATAAATGAGAATCTAACATTTAAAAACACGGTCCCTTTTTTACGGCAGATAGAGATGCTCTTCAGAGAAAGCACCGATGCTGCCTTTACCGTTGATCTTTCAAACCTCAAAGATGTGGACAGTGCAGGGGCTCAAGCCATCCATCGGGTAACTCAAATAGCTGAAGAATTAAATATCACTGTGCGAGTTAAAAACTTAGGAGAAACCGTAAGAAATAAGATGGACCTGTTTCAGCCTGTTGTTCCTAAAACCGAACCAACTTTTGCGAAGAAAGAAGGATTTTTTTATCTGCTGGGCGCTAAAACCCACCGCTTCCTCAACGATTATGTAATTTCCTTTTTATATCTGGTTTCGGACACTCTTTATTGGTCTGTCAAAGATCTATTTCATAAAAAACAAAGAAGGAAAGGAGATCTTGTAAACCAAGCCGTTTCTATAGGGGTCAATGCCGTCCCCATTGTCATGGCAATGGCTTTCATTATTGGATTAGTATTGGCGTTGCAATCATCTTTCCAACTCCAAAATTTTGGAGCGAATATTTATATTGTTGATCTGACAGTCATCGCCATGATGGCTGAGATGGGCCCGCTCATAACGGCCATTATGGTTGCCGGCAGGAGCGGCTCCTCGATCGCAGCCGAAATTGCCACCATGAAAGTAACTGCGGAAATAGATGCCCTGCGAACCATGGGGCTCAATCCTATTCGATTTGTGGTCGTACCCAAAATATATGGCAGCTTGATCACTCTACCCTTTCTGACCCTACTTGCTTGTATGGCTGGCATTTTTGGAGGAGCGGTGGCAGCCAACCTTTATCTGGACATTACACCTTCTATATTCTTCAACCGAATGCCGGAAGTCCTTTTCCAAAAAGATATTTTAACTGGCATCATTAAAAGTCTGGTATTCGCATTCATAATAGTTATTACCGGGACTTTTTTTGGTTTTAAGGTAAAAGAAGGAGCAGAAGGTGTCGGCAAATCCACCACCAGTGCCGTCGTTGCAGCTATCTCTTTGGTCATAATAGCTGATCTTATTTTGGGAATCATTTTTTACTGATCTGTAATAGCCGGAACCAAATGAAGCAGGAAAAAATCATAACCGTAAAAGACCTCAAAGTTTCTTTTGACGAGAGACAAATCCTCAAAGGGGTCTCTTTTTCAATAAATAAAGGAGAAATTGCCGTTATTTTAGGAGAAAGTGGTTCCGGAAAAAGTACCATTCTTAAACATATGCTGGGCCTTTTCCCAATAGCCCCCGGCACCATCTCAATATTCGGACAAGATCTTGCAGATCTTAATGAAGAAGATGAAATGCAGTTTTATCTTAAACTTGGTGTCTTTTATCAAAACGGGGCCTTATTAAATTCCTTAACCGTAGGTGAAAATATTGCTTTGCCTTTGGAACAACACACCAACCTTCCAGATGATCTAATTGAAGGGCTGGTTCGCACCAAACTGAAGCTGGTCAACCTGGAAGAGGCATATTATCTTTTCCCGTCTCAGCTAAGTGGTGGCATGCTAAAACGGGCCGCCCTTGCCAGAGCCATAATTATGGACCCACCCCTGTTGTTTTGCGATGAACCGGGAGCGGGCCTGGATCCTGTCTCTCTGGCTTCTCTGGACGAACTCATTCTTAGACTCAGGGACCAATTGGGCATGACCGTACTGATGGTCACCCACGAGGTAACCAGCATTTTACGGATAGCAGATAAAGTTGTATTCGTTGACAACGGCATTATTGCATACGAAGGCGCACTTAAAGATGCTCAAAACTCCCAAATACCTGCCTTAAGTGCTTTCTTCAGAGTTGGAACCGGTGGCAAACATTAGACTTCTAAAACTCGGAATTATTTCATAAGTCGCGGAAATAAAATTGTGAGCAAGACACCCCGTGCAAACATAAACAATACCATCCCCAGCCATAAAGCATGATTATTCATCACTGGATATAACAAGTAAAAGGGCACAAAGAAAAAGAACAATACCGCAATTACCATTGAATTACGCATCGCTACAGATGCTGTTGCACCAATATATACCCCATCCCAAATATAGGTACCAAAACTAACAACAGGCAGGATTATTACCCATGGCAAGAACTCTATTCCGCGCTCAATGACGTCTGTTTGATCGGTAAAAAATAACAACAAGTATTTTCCGGCCACAGCATAAACAATCGTGAATAAAATTCCCATAGCAGCCCCCCATCGAAACAGCAACCGAATGGTCAGTTTCAAATGAATTTTCTTTCCTGCACCAAACCATCGCCCTACCATGGCTTCTGCCGCATAAGCAAATCCATCCAGAAAATAGGAAAAAAACAACAGAAATTGCAACAACACACTATTGGCTGCCAAAGTTATATCACCAATACCGGCCGAACGCGAAGTAAAGAATGTAAACACTGCTATAATTCCTAAAGTACGGATAAAAATATCTCTCCCCACATTCATGAACCGGATAAAATCTTTTTTAAGATCGTCTATTCGACTGGTAAAATAATGCCACGCCCAACGGTATTTCCTGAAAAAATAGTACGTCGCCATAATTAATCCAAAGTATTGCCCAACAACTGAACCCAGAGCCACCCCTTCTGCCTCCATCTTTAACCCCCGGACAAAGACAATGCTGCACAACACATTAACCAGATTAACAGCCACAGAAATAACCATTGGATAAAAAGAATTTTGCATTCCCAAAAACCATCCGGAAAATACCATCAGTGAGATGGCTGCAGGAGCCGCCCATATCCGTACAAAAAAATATTCTCTGGCAATCTCTTTGACGCTCTCTGAACCCTCAAGAAGATTAAATGCTACGTGCGCCAAAGGAATCTGAAGCAATAATAAAAGGACTGACCCTCCAACTGCAATGATGAGTCCCCGTTGAAGCACAAGAGCCATCTCCTGTCGGTTGCCTCCCCCAAAAGACTGAGCAGAAATACCGCTTATGCTCATCCTCAAAAACGAAAATCCCCAGTATATAAAATTGAAAATAACTCCCCCCAAAGCCACCGCTCCCATGAAGAGAGAACTATTCAGATGCCCCATCAGATAAAGATCAACCATACCGAGAAGAGGGATGGTTAAATTTGAAAGAATATTCGGCAATGCCAACCGAAGAATCTCTTTATTCATTTTGCAGTTTTATATCAATTGTTCTGCAAAGATAACAATGTATCAATACTTCTATTTATCTTTTGTTTTAAACCCAAATAGGAAAGTTAACATTTTTTTATGCACTTTATTTGGAATTAGTCCAAACAAGCATTAATTTTGGATAACAATATCCGAATTAAACGATATTAACTAATTGTCAAATCATAAAAATTTAAATATTATGGCTTTTGAACTTCCAAAACTCGATTATTCTTACGATGCACTCGAACCTTACATCGATGCTCGTACAATGGAAATCCATCACACTAAGCACCATGGTGGCTACACCTCCAAACTAAACGCCGCCATTGAAGGAACCGACCTGAAAGGAAAAAGTATTGAAGAAATTTTGGCCAACGTTTCCAAGCATTCGGCTGCAGTTCGCAACAACGGGGGTGGATATTACAACCACAACCTATTTTGGAAAATAATGGCCCCCAATGCTGGTGGTTCACCAAAAGGCGAACTCCTTAAAGCCATTGAAAAAGACTTTGGCTCTTTCGACCAATTTAAAGAAACCTTCGAGAATGCCGCTGCAACCCGATTTGGTTCAGGCTGGGCGTGGCTTGTCAAACAAGAAAACGGGAAACTCGTAATAGGTAGTACGCCCAATCAGGATAACCCATTAATGGACCTCTCAGAATTAAAAGGAACTCCCATCCTCGGTTTGGACGTTTGGGAACATGCTTATTACCTAAAATACCAAAACAAACGCCCCGAATATATTAGTGCTTTTTGGAGTGTCGTTAACTGGGACGAAGTATCCAAGCGCTTTCTGGCATAAATCAACATCATTAACCATTTGTCAATCTACCAACAAAAACGCCTGTGGAACTCATTTTCGCAGGCGTTTTTATTTTGCGGGCGAAAACAAAGAAATACAATCTATCGCCTCCAAAAAGTCAAAAAATTGGCAAATGATCTTATTATCTTTGTGTGATAAAAACAGTTCCATTATGTCAAACATCGACCCCCAAATTGAAGAAAGCTGGAAATTAGCGCTTAAGGATGAGTTTAACTCACCTTACTTTATAAACCTCAAAAATTTTTTGGTTGAAGAAAAAAAACAGCACACCATTTATCCACCAGGTCCTTTAATATTTAATGCATTTAACCATACGCCACTCAATAAAATTAAAGTTGTGCTCATTGGCCAGGACCCTTATCATGGACCTGGACAAGCTCAAGGGCTTTCCTTCTCTGTTCCCGATGGAATTCGACAACCCCCATCTCTTCAAAACATTTTCAAAGAAATAGCCAATGACATTGGAACCCCACCCCCCGTTTCAGGAGATCTTACCCGATGGGCACAACAAGGTGTTCTACTGCTCAATGCCACGCTCACCGTCCGAGCTCACTCCCCCGGCTCTCATCAAGGAAAAGGCTGGGAACAATTTACCGACGCTGTCATCAGGACAATATCTGAGAATTGTGAAAATATTGTTTTTCTGTTATGGGGACGCTATGCCCAAAACAAACAAGCCTTAATAAACCCATCAAAACATCTGGTGTTGAAAGCGGCCCACCCATCTCCTTTTTCCGTTCACAAAGGCTTCTTCGGATGCAAACACTTTTCAAAAACCAACGAATGGCTCGAAAAGCATGGAATCAAAAAAATTGAGTGGTAGAAATAACCAATCATTTATTTCAATTTGTAAGAGCTCCAAAATAAAAAGTCCCTCGGTTTTTCAACCAAGGGACTTTAAAATTCAGCAACCTTAATTAGCCCAAACAATTATCAATCACAAATTATTTAATTTCAATAATCCGGGAAGGTTTGGGCTTAGCTTCCTCCCGTTTGTGCAAGGTGATGGTGAGCAACCCATCTTTGTATTTAGCATCGATTTTGCTATCATCCACCTCATTTTTGGGGATTGAAAACGACCGATTGAAGGATGAATAGCAAAACTCACGACGGGTATAACCCTTTTCATCATCTTTCTCTTCTGATTTGTTCTCCACTTCGGCTGAAATGCTCAATACTCCATTATTAATTTCTACTTTAAAATCCTCTTTCTTCATTCCCGGAGCAGCCACTGCGATCACGTATTCGTTCTCGTTTTCTTTAACATTAACGGCCGGTGTCGAAGCTCTGCGCCATTGTAAAGCAGGTGCATTGAATAAATCTCCACCAAAGAAGTCATCAAAGAAGTTTGTGATGTCAGGAAACTGGTTGTTAAATTTTCTTACGATTGTCATAGCTTAATCCTCCTATTTTTTAGTTCGACATTTTTTTAATCAATCTGCTTTGTTTTTTTTCAAACCTAATGCCAACACAAAAAGAGGGTCTAAAAGACAGGATTTATCGCACTTGCATGTCATATTGTCTCAACCGCAATAATCAACAATGTCATTTTGTCTGTTTTTTATTGAGGTTTTAAAAGAAAACCGTCCGTTCGGATTAAAATTAACCACAACATTTGCCCCTTTGAGACTACCCTATCAGCACTCTGTTCCTGATCGCGATTCTAGCAACCCCAATAAAAGACTCAATGAACCACAACATATTGCAACCTTTCCTTTTCGCCATTCTCAATTTATTCTTTTTAAAAAAACTACTTTTCAAACACTTAACAAAACAGCATCACAACACCAACTAACAACCACTCAAAAAACAGATAATTAGCAACGGGAAATTAAAATATGGATAACATGCAGGTAATACATAAGTAACAAGAAAAGAAGACTTTTGAAAAGTGGAAACAATTATTATTTCCTCCCAACAATTCCTGTGTAAAAAGGGTCATTTCGAACGCGAAACGACCCTTTTTTTTTATAAGCTTTATCCTCTTTTGAAAAGAGCTTTAATAATATACGATATCATTTTAGGATTTTCTTTTAAACGCCTTGAAGAATAACCAAACCATTCTTTTCCATAAGGAACATAAACCCTCATTTTATGTCCGGCCCTCACCAGTTCGGAACGTAATTCAGGAGTTACTCCATACAACATCTGAAATTCGTATTTTTCAGATCCTATCGCATATTGCTTTATTAGTTGCTGTGCCATATCAGTCAATGACCTGTCATGAGTAGCAATACCCACGTAGATTCCTTTCTCCAAAAGAAATCTTAATGCTTTTACATATTGCTGACTAATTTCTTTGCGATCCTTAAAAGCAATCTCCTCAGGTTCAACATATATACCCTTGCAAAGGCGCACATTTACCGGTGAAGCTTCGGAGTGTAGCTTTTCCAAAAAAAGAAGATCCTTCGGAGTTCGTTTCAAATAAGCCTGAATTACGATTCCAACATTTTGCGGATATATAGCATGTAATCTTTGATACAATTCCAACTCTGCATCAACGCAGCTACTATCTTCCATATCAATGCGAACAAAAGAGTCATAACCACGTGCTTTTTCCACCACCTCCCTAACAAGCTCAAAACATGTTTCAAAATCTGTCAATAGCCCAAAATTAGAAGGTTTCACCGAGTAGGTAACCGATAAATCTTCTTGCTCAAAGCGATCAATCATTTCCAGATAAATCCTTTGTACCTGCTTTGCCATCTTAATTTCAGTAACATACTCTCCTAAGTGGTCAATAGTAGAAGAAACACCTTTCATCGCCAGCTGCTTGGAAACCGTTACGGCATCTTCCAGTTTTTCCCCTGCGATATACCGTTTCGAAAACATCCAAACAATTTTTTTTGGCAAACAAGGCAATATCGAAGCAATTATCTTGTTGATCATACGTTAAAGTGATAAGGGCCAATAATCCATCCGGACTTTGGGAGTTAAACCATAAACAATTATTTACAATATTTCATTTTTTTAAATTTTAAAAAAATGATACATCTCATTATCAGAACGACCAAAGAAGATTAAGTGTTAAATTTTACATTTTTTCTATTGGATGTGGGTTGTTAGGAGCCTTACTTAATCAATAGTTTGACATAACCTTTAGTTCAAAAGCAAAAACAGTCAACGATAGAAGCCCGTCAAGCTAATGCAGTAAAAAAGTAAGGATCAGCACTTAATGACATGAGAAAACAAATACTCACAGGGTTAATTTTTGCAGCGATGTTTTTCATGCTGCCAGATCAGAATAATTATGCACAAAGCTGTGATTACCAAGGTGGACAAAATGACGATTGGATCTTCGACAAGCGTTGCGCCCCTGTAACGGTTCAACGCATTGTTACCTTTCGCGGGGTGAACGATGGTGGCACAGGAAATGTCAGCATTTATTTTGACTGGGGCGATGGTTCTGTGCCGGATATTGTCCCGGCCACAGAAATAAGTCCCGGGAATTGGCAGGCAGCTGCTTCACACATTTATCCTCCCGGCGGCGATCAATGCAATTATGAAGCCAGAGCTTATTTAATGGTTGACGGGATATTATGTACCAGTTCCGTACAAACCCAAATCGCTACAGTATGGGACGTGGACAATCAAAATGGAGGAGCCATTAACATCAGCCCCGAAGTTTTTCCCATTTGTATTGGGGAAGACGGGTCCATACAATTTACGGACAACAGTCAGTGGAACTGCACGCCTCCTGACGAGGAAGACACACCTAATTTTCGACATCGATGGACCCAATGGATATACGGAACCGACACCACCAATATCAATACTGCAAGAGTAAACGGTATCACTCATGCATGGCCCTACGCGGGACCGATTAACTATTACAGTGCAGACACCGTCCTTTCACCAACTCCTCCGGCCTCTTTGTCTGAGGTCATCCAAATTCCTTCCGGATATAATGTTGGTGATCGTTTTATCGTCACGCTCAGAAACTGGAACACTTGCAACCCCTATGATGATCCCGACATCCCGGGACCTCCTGTAGACCCTGTAAATGGAGATAATGATCCCGTCATTTCAACGGCGATGGCAATAATAGTCGATTTGCCGGATAATGGAATCGCTAGCGTAGGTCCTCTTTGTGAAACAGATCCTGAAATCACGCTTATTCCCGCTACGCCCGGAGGCACATGGTCTGGCCCAGGAATCAACCCAACCTCTGGAACATTCAATCCCTCTGAAGCAGGACCAGGAACACATACCATTCAATATGAAGTCACCAATTCAAACGGATGTTCCACCATCGGATCAATCAATTTGGAAGTTAAAGGAGCTCCGGATATAAATATTGTACCGGGAAACGCCATTTTTCTGTGCCCGGGAATAGATCTCCAGCTCAATGCAGAAGTTACGGGAGGAACCCCACCCTATTCCATACAATGGATAGGTGATACTATCCCTCTAAGTACTACCAATATTATCAATCCAACCTTTAACACCGTAGTGGTAGGAAGCCACCATCTCACCGCATTGGTATCCGACAATACCGGTTGTACCAATCAAACCGACATCACCATTGAGGTTCAGGATGTTTCAGTAAACTTTGACCCCAATCCAATTATTGCCTGTGCCGGACAAATCGTTGAATTATCGCCCATCGTTTCGGGGGGTAGCACCATCTATTCCGCACACCAATGGTCTGGTCCTAACACAGATAAACTCTCTGCTACAGACATTGCCAATCCCGATTTTCATTCCGCCGAGACAGGCACTTTTAACTTTGTTTACCAGGTCTTTGATGATTTGGGATGCTCCGACCAGACCACTGTTTCAGTAATTGTTAAAGAACAACCACTAGCCAACGCTGGATCAGATGAACAAACCTGTTCAACTGACTATCAACTACAAGGAAACTTCTACGAGGCAGATTCCTCTCATTGGTCTGTTATTTCTGGCCCCGGATCCTTACTTTTTGAAGACCCAACGCAAGGAAATTCTCTCGTTACTGCCGATCAGTATGGGACTTATCTATTGGCTTGGGAACTCAATAAAGAGGGTTGTAAAGATGCGGATACTATTTCGGTTACATTTTCCAAAACTCCGGAACCGAACATCGCCGATGATTATCAAATTTGCGGAACAACCGGAACAATTGAAGCTTTCCCCGACACTGCAGGAGGACATTGGACAGTAATTTCTGGGCCGGGTAATGCAACCATCAATGACAGTAACAGTCCCTTCACAGCAGTAGAAGTGGACACTCATGGAAGCTACACATTTACATGGCGAGAAGTTACACCTGATGGCTGCTGGGCTGAAGTTTCTCAAGGCGTTGAGTTTTTACCCCAAGCCATTGCGCAAATAGCACCTTTCGAAAGCGAAAATTGTTCATCAGTTGAAATCAACTTTGAAAACAATTCCATAAATGCAGACAACTTCCACTGGGATTTTGGGGATGGGAGTGCCTCCAATCTGGAAAATCCCTCACACATATTTGCAACCAACAAAACCGAACCCGACACTCTTATTATAATGCTACAAGCCAACAACAATAGTGGCTGCAATGATACTACTTTACGGGAGCTAATCCTTAAACCTGTTCCCATAGCATTTTTCGAGGCAGAACCAATTGCTGGCTGTTCGCCACTCGAAGTATTCTTTTCGAACACATCCACGGGCGCCACTCAATATTCATGGAATTTTGGAGATAGCACATCCATTAGCCATGAAGAATCACCCAAACATACTTTTACCAATTCACAGAATTACGTCCAGTCCTTTCGTGTGGAACTAACCGCTGAAAACTCTTTTGGCTGCTCTGATGTGCAAACACTTTACACCACAGTCTATCCTGTGCGAGAAATAACTCTAACCGCAAACCCCCAAGAGGGTTGTTCGCCTCTTACCTCACAACTCTCGACAGAGGCAGGGGCAAAAGAATATCAATGGGATTTTGGATATGGAACCACCACGACAGCTCAATACCAATCCATTCATACTTTTGAAAACAACACCACCGAAACGATCTCTCTGACCGCAAAAGTCACAGGCATATCTTCCTTCGGGTGTCCCGAAGAAGCATCGGTTCAAGTAACCGTTTTTTCTACCCCTCAACCCAATTTCAGCGTAACCCCAGAAATTCTCCAAATGCCGGACAGAACGGTCAGTTTGGACAATCAGACCAACGGCACTTGGAACTTTTACTGGGACTTTGGGGATGGAACCGGTTCGGATTTGGCCCAACCTCAAAACCATCAATACAACATTTCGGGCAATTATAACATTTCGCTTAGGGCCTTCAGTGATTATTGCGAAGCCATCTTGTCAAAATCCATATCAATAACCCCAATGACGCCTTCCATCGTTTATGGTCCCGATACTTCCGGATGTCTTCCACTGACCGTTGAATTCTTCAACAACACCCTGGATGCCAACGCCTTTTTATGGGACTTTGGCGATGGTACATTTTCGGATGAAAGAACGCCATCACACACTTACAGAATTCCCGGAGACTATACCGTCTCCCTTACTGCTTACGGCGCAGGAGGACAATCCACTGAATCATCTGTTAGTATTCAGGTTCATCCTGTTCCAACAGCACTTTTCGAACCTGTTCCAAAAGTGGTATATATTCCTACTGATGGCGTTACTTTTCTGAACAAATCGGAAGGTGCAGTTTCATATTTTTGGGAAATGGGAGAGGGAACCACATCCAATGATTTTTCGCCCACTCATATTTATGACAGAACCGGAAGTTACGATGTCACCCTGGAGGTCTTTAACGAATTCAACTGCAGTGATAAACTAACAATTCCTAATGCCGTAAAAGCAATGCAAGGAGGGCAAATCAGCTTTCCCAATGCTTTTACTCCCGGCAAAAACGGGCCTTCCGATGGAAAATATCAATACGGCGATCGACACAATCTGATATTTTACCCCTTTGTTCAAAAAGGAATTGTAGAATACCAGTTACAAATTTATTCAAGGTGGGGCGAATTAATTTTTGAGAGTAAGGACATTAGTCGTGGATGGGACGGATATTATAGAAACAGTCTGTGTCCTCAGGGAGTTTATATCTGGCGTGTAATTGTCAAATATAGCGATGGAAGACGAATTGAAAAGACCGGTGATGTAACCTTACTCAGGTAGCGGAAAAAACAATATTTATGTTGAAACAACTTCTAATAAAATACTGTCCGATTTGGTTTTTCAGTGTTTTTGCGATGTCCACCATCAATGCGCAAGACCTTCACTTCTCTCAGTTTTACGCCTCCCCGCTTTATCTGAGTCCTTCCTTTGCAGGTGCTACTGATGGTGGAAGACTTATAATGAATTATCGCAATCAATGGCCGGGAATAGAGAATGCCTTTTCTACTTATGCTGTTTCGTTCGACAACTTTTTTAACACCTTTAACAGCGGCATTGGAATTCAACTGATACAAGACCATGCAGGAACTGCAGGATTAACCTCGACCCAGATGGCACTGCAATATTCATACAACATCCAAATCTCAGATTATTGGCAGGCAGTTCCTGCCATTCAATTTGCTTATGGCAACAGATCCATCGATTTCAGCAAACTACGTTTTGCCGACGAACAAATTGGGGGGGGCGCGTCTGGATCATGGGATCAATTAACCAATGACAAAGCCCAATATGCTGATTTTGCCTCTTCCGTTCTCTTCTACAGCCCCCTAATGTGGTTCGGCCTCACTGCCGACCACCTTTCTACCCCCAACTATTCTTTCCTGGGTGAAAACATGAAACTGCCAATAAAATTAGTCTTTTTCGGAGGGATCAACATCTGGACAGAAAGAGGAAAAAAATCCAAAGGGGAGAGAAAACTTACTGGCAGCTATCGAATCCAGCGGCAAAAGGATTTCCACCAGGCAGATATCGGAGCATACTGGACAAATGATCCTCTGGAAATAGGCATTTGGTACAGAGGGCTTCCAGTTTTGGACAAAAAACAGGAAAACAAATTTAATCAGGATGCCATTGTGGTCTCTCTCTCGTATCGATACGGTCCCATGAGGTTCGGATATAGTTATGACATCACCATTAGTGGGTTGGCCTGGAGATCAGCCGGAGCTCATGAAATCTCTCTCATATACGAATTCAATCAAAACTTTCGTTTACGAAACCACGGCAGAAGACCGGCAGTACCTTGCAGGGCTACCTCAAATCCACTTATTGATCAAGACTACACAGGAAAATACCGAAAAACGAAAAAAAGAATTTTTTAAACAAACTATTTTATCTAAAATTCCATTCTAAAAGGTGTCATTTATCACCATAAATCGACCAGTCATTATCCCCGTTTTTTCCAAAAAAGAAATAATCAAAAAATACAGGATTTTTCCTATATTTGTTTGAGGTGTTTAGTTTATCAATAAAACTGAAACACTTCATTATTTTACAGCTGCAAATAAGATTTATTAAACTCTAAAATAGCAGTATCATGAAATTTTCACTTCCGCAATTACCCTATGCACTAGATGCATTGGAACCAAACATTTCAAAAAAAACGTTGGAGTTCCATTACGGCAAACACCATCAGGCTTATGTCAACAATCTCAACAACCTGATTCAGGGCACCAAATTTGAGAACGCAGATCTTGAAACCATTGTTAAAGAAGCCGAAGGAGGCATCTATAACAACGGCGCACAGGTATGGAATCACACCTTCTATTTCACATCTCTTTCTCCCAACGGAGGAGGCGTTCCTTCGGGTGCTCTTGCCAAGGCTATTGATGAAGCTTTTGGCTCGTTTGAGAAATTCAAAGAACAATTCTCACAGGCTGCAGCCACTCTATTTGGTTCTGGTTGGGCATGGTTGGTAAAAAACAACGATGGCAAACTGGAAATCGTCAAAGAAAGCAATGCCGGCAATCCAATGCGTAGGGGATTGACTCCAATTCTCACATGCGATGTATGGGAGCATGCTTACTATCTGGATTACCAAAACAAACGACCCGATTACATTCAACGCTTTTGGAATTGTGTTGACTGGAATCTGGTGGCCAAACGATTTTAAAATACCAACTCAGACCACACTGTTTTTTTATCCTTAAAAACATCTGATTCAATGGTCTAATAAAACGAGCATGACCAAGCTTATTCTTCTTGTTTAACAAACGTATTGTCATGCTCGTTTCATGAGTATATTAATCCTTATTCAATGAACAACTTAAAAGATTTAATCCGGCGCAATAGAAGTTATCGCCGTTTTTATCAGAATGTATCAATTCCTGAATATGTTTTGGAAGGATTGGTCGATCTGGCACGGTTATCTCCTTCGGCCCGAAATGCACAGACACTGAAATATTTCATTTCTTGGCACCCAAAAACCAATGAAAAAATATTTCCCCATTTATCCTGGGCGGGTTATTTGAAAGATTGGGATGGTCCCTCAGAAGGGGAACGCCCCTCTGCTTATATTATCATTCTCAACGACACCACCATCTCGGATACTTACTTCTGTGATGATGGCATCGCAGCCCAAAGTATTCTTTTGGGAGCCGTAGAACAAGGGTTGGGCGGATGCATCATTGGATCGGTTGACCGTTTAAAGCTTCAGAAGGCTTTAAACCTTCCCCAACATCTTAGAATAGTAGAAGTCCTGGCACTTGGAAAACCACGAGAACAAGTGGTTATCGAAGACATGAAAAACGGGGACTTCAAATACTGGCGTGACAAAAACCAAACTCATCACGTTCCCAAAAGACCTCTGGATGAAATCATTATTAAAGATTCTGAACCCAAAGATTAAAGCAGATCTAATAACAACCTTTGCCTCAATCATTTCATCAAATCTTATAAATTAAAAGGCTGTCCAAAATACCGGACAGCCCTTTGGGTTTTAAAAAGCTTCCTGAAAACCTTCTTTCAATATAAATTCTCCGAAAAAAACCGAGCTGTGAGAGTCGTTTCTTTATTTGCCTCTGATGAGATGGACAGCTCCACCCTTTTTATAAACTTCCCCTTCGTTGTATCCTTCTCCATATATGTAATAATAATATACGCCGGGAGCCTGACCGGAACCATCCCATCCTACAGCAGGATCTTTACTCTCAAAAACTTTTCTACCCCAACGATTGAAGACAACCATCTCAAACTTTTTCAACGATTTATACGCAACCCTGAACTCATCATTTATACCATCACCATTGGGGGTAAAGACATTGGGAACTTCCAGCTCCGACTCTGTAATATTTACTTCAAACACATCACTAAAGCTTTCACATCCCGATTCGCGGTTTAACACATAAAGAGTCACCTCATGCAAGCCGGCCTCGGCAAAGACAAACAAAGGATCTTGATCGATGGATCTGCCAAGAGTCCCAAAAGTCCATTCCCTGGCGCTTACTTTCCCCTTTGAAGTATCCGTAAACCGAATCTCATACGGAGCAGAGCCCTGAATCTCATCATGCCGCTCATTAAGGACCGTATCTTTCATGCTCTCCACCTCAAAATCGGCCATTACGGCTATCGCCGAATAATTCACACTGTCATTTAAACTATTTTCAAACCGATCTTTAACAGTTACGACATAGATCAAATCTTCATACGGGGCATCAAAAGTAACTGATTCACCGGATAATTGCATCTCTCCTTCAGGCACTGTTTTCCACTCAAAGGACAATTGATAGCTCAATGCCACCTCCACTCCACTCAAAGGATCAATATAATATAAGGGATTGGTTGTAGCAGAGACAGACAGTTCAACTTTGGAACAGTTCTCATCAACAACCCCGGCCTCTACTTCCGTTATGGCCTGACTGTTATAAACCCAAAATCGCCTGTCGGCAACCTCCGTTCCCTCTTCTTCTGCCACCACTCTATACCCCCCTTCTGAAGATACGTTTAACTGAGGTCCCCCATTCTGAACCACCTCATTCCATGTGTTGTCTTCCGGATTGTGCCGATACCAGGTTAAGGAAGATCCCAACACTCCATCTCCATACTTTATAATCATTGGAAAGCCCTGCCGAAAACAAAAAATGGTATCATTCTTTGCACCCGAAGGATAATCGGTCAAGGCCACAATCGCATTGTCGGCAGAAATCTGACCATAAGCAATGGAGCTCAACAAAGCCGAAAAAAGATTGATTAAAATTATCGCGCAGAAATTCAACTTCATTAGTATCTTATTTTCTAAAACATTGGTCTAATGGGACTCACATGACTAATTTTTTTACATCGCCATGCTCGCTTCATCCGTATAAAACGACTTAAATTATTGGTTCCTGGAGCTTCAGATGAATGCAAACCACCAAAACTAGGGCATTTCACATCCCTTGGCAGATGGAACAAGAAGCATGAAACTCTTTTGCCCATGCTCATGCTATCCAACCTCTTTTTGATCACGAAAAATACAATTATTTAACGTATTCGTAGGCTTTAAAATTGTGATTATGACTTTTCGGTTTGCGTATTTGATATTTTCATGTTCCATAGCAGAGGAATTCTTATCTTTGACTGTCCAAAATTATCATCAGACAGCCATGCAAAAAAAAACACATTTTACATTTATAACCAATCTATTATTAATTATTCTTTTACTTTCCCAATGTTCTCCGAAAAACGAGGAACCACAAAAAGCGCCAGAGAAAGAGACCTCAGACCCAGAGATTTCCCAATGGAAAGAAGTCTGGGGAACAAACAGGATTTCTCTTTTCATCCATTTTGGCGTTTACTCCACGTTAGGAGGTGAATGGAACAACAAAGATATTAAGGGTCCAGCTGAAAACATTCAGGCTATAGCCGGAATCGGCGCCGACAAATACCAACAAATAGCCAGCAACTTTTCCCCAAAAAAGTGGAATCCGGAAGAAATTATCGCTCTGGCCAAAGATATTAATGCAAAAACCATAGTATTCACCGTAAAGCACCATGATGGTTTTTGCCTTTTTAAAACAGAAACAACCTCTTTCAACATTGTGGATTTCACTCAGCTCAACCGGGATCTTTTAGCCGATTTGGCCAAGGCCTGCAAAAAAGCAAATATCGGACTGGGAATCAATTATTCCCTCACCGACTGGCACCTGCCTGCTGCATGGCCCATCACCTCCCGCAACGGAGCTCCCATCACCCACGAACACCACCAATACAACCTACGCCAGATTAAAGAATTATTAACCAACTATGATAATATCTCATCCATCTATTTTTACTCCGGTCTACCGACTCCCGCTCAAAGCAAAGAGATGCACGACCTCATCAAAGAAATTCAACCTCAATGCCTGATTAGCAACGGAATAGGGAACGACATGGGCGATTTTTTGGCAACACCGTTCAACCAACCACTAAACATGATTCCCGAAACTCCCTGGATATACCGTTCCGCTTTCTTTCCTCCTTCTTTAGGCTTTGACAAAAACAAGAAAACGGTTAACGCTCTTCAAACGGCCAGAAGTAAAATACGGGAACTGGTAAATGTAGTGTCTTCAGGAGGAAACTATGCCGTTAATATAGCTCCGCAGAAGGATGGTTCTTTGGATCCCATGGAACTGGAAATCCTGAACCACATGGGACGATGGATAAAAGTAAATGATCGCGCGCTTACCCGGACCAACGGAAATTCGATTGGGGTAGATTCTAAATTTTGGTCGGCTACTTGGAAAAATAATTCGCTATATCTGTTCGTAGATTCGGTACCCGCATCTCAAAAAATTGTTTTATCGAAATTAAACTACCCCATAAAGGAAGTAAAATTTCTGGGAAGCGGCATTGAAACCCAATTTTTCAACCGGGAACAACAACATGAAATTATTTGGACTTCTCCTGCAATGGCCGACCCGATGCAGCTCCCTGTCCTGGAAATTTCAATGAACGGACCACTCCTTCCATTGCCCGAAAAACAATTGGTTGTAAGCCCCATCGACACCGTCATTCTAAGCCTCACTAACGCGATCACCGCCAAAAGCATGAGCGGGATAGACCAACTTGCCGTCATACCATCCATCACAAACTTTAAGTGGAATCTAAAAACTCAAAATCCATTAAAGGCGACCCTGAGGTTCACGGACCATGAAGCCGGAAGATCCGTTATTGTCGAAACAGCCTCGTCCAAATCCCTGGTACAATTGCAAGGCAAAGCCAACCATTTCATTCGGTCGACGGCTGATACGCTTCAAACAGGAAGTGTGTTTCGATCAATGCCCTATTACGGACCATTTGAGGAGCTCCACATAAATCCCAAAGGAGAAAACCGACTGCAGATTTCAAGAAGTTCGTGGAACGTCCTTTCTCAAAAAAGAAAAAATATTACACCACTTCCATTGACAAACTATTATTATTTCGTAGAAATCACCTCTGAGTCTCCGCAACAATATTGTTTTCAAGTCACCGGTAATGAAGGCATACAACTGTGGCTCAACACCAAAGAAGTATTAAAGAAGAACAATCTTCTGGTTGACCAACCTTTAGTCTGCAAAATCGTTCTCAACCTAAAAAAAGGTATGAACATCCTATTAATCAGGAATTTTAACAGATGGGGAAAAGATGACCAATTCTCATTGGCGCCCCTGCCTGATGCCAGATGGCGGACTCAACCATTGGAAATACCCGAAAATCCAGGATTTATTAAAGTGATGAGAGCCACCTCTTCCTCTCCACATGCCGATATAGATCTGCCCAATTTCTCCATAGAACTTACACCCCAAAATTAGTATTATTGACATCGATCCAATTATTTATAATATCGTAAAAGAAAAACGCTTGTGGAAAGTTACCTCGAACAACTCAATGATGCTCAACGAGAAGCGGTTGTTAACACCGATGGCCCCGCACTGGTAATTGCCGGTGCAGGATCGGGTAAAACCCGCGTTTTGACCTATCGCATAGCCCATCTTTTAAGCAAAGGGGTTCCTCCCTGGTCGGTGTTGGCCCTTACATTTACCAACAAGGCCGCACGCGAAATCAAAGAGCGAATAAGTCATATTGTTGGGAACGATTTGGCCTCCAAACTTTGGATGGGAACTTTTCACTCTGTTTTTGCCAAAATCCTCAGAATAGAAGCTGAGCATCTGAATTACCCCTCCTCTTTCACCATCTATGATACTGCCGACTCCAAAAGTCTGATCAACAGCATCCTTAAAAACATGGGGCTCAACAAGAATAAAGCTTATAAACCAAGTACCATTCTTGGCCGTATCTCCTCCGCTAAAAACGACCTTCTTGTTCCGGCAGCTTATGCCCGGGATTCGCATAGAACCACTGCCGATGCGGCGGCCAACATCCCTATGATGCCAGAAATATATGAACGCTACATGCGGGAATGTCGCAAGGCAGGGGCAATGGATTTCGATGATCTGCTACTAAATACCAACATTCTTTTTCGTGACCACCCCGAAGTTTTGGCCAATTACCAGGATCGATTTCAATATATATTGGTAGATGAATATCAGGATACCAATTTTTCACAATATCTCATCATCCGTAAACTGGCTCAGAAACACCAAAATATATGTGTGGTGGGCGATGATGCTCAAAGTATCTACAGTTTCAGAGGCGCCAGAATCGAAAACATCCTGAATTTCAGAAATGATTACCCCAAATACAAACTCTTCAAGCTGGAACAAAATTTCCGGTCCACCCAAATCATCGTCAATGCGGCCAACAGCGTTATTGAAAAAAATACCGGACAAATACGGAAGAAAGTTTTTTCCCAAAACGATGAAGGAACAAAAATCAACATCATTCAGGCACACTCCGATGTGGATGAAGGATTCATTGTGATCAACGACATTCATGAAATGCGGCTTCGGCATCAGAATCAGTTTAAAGATTTTGCAATTCTTTACCGCACCAATGCCCAATCCAGAATTTTTGAAGAAGCCCTAAGGAAAAAAAACATACCCTACAAAATTTACGGAGGTCTTTCCTTCTACCAACGAAAAGAAATCAAAGATCTTCTGGCCTATCTCAGAGTAACGATAAACCCACACGATAATGAAGCCATAAAAAGAATCATCAACTACCCGGCACGAGGGATTGGAAAAACCACTCTCGATAAGCTGGAAGCCCTGGCCAATCAGCACAATGTCAGTTTATGGGCCGTGCTGACCAACCCTGCTCTACCCAATACCGGATTTCATTCCGGCACCTTAAGAAAACTCAGCAGCTTCACCCACCTCGTTGCGGAATTCATCAGTCAGGTGCCCAACATGTCGGCCTTCGAAATTACAACCGAAATAACCACCCAAAGTGGCATCCTGAAAGAACTGCACCAGGACAAGTCGCACGAAAATCAAACGCGGCTTGAAAACCTGGAAGAGCTCTTTAATGCCATACGCGAATTCTCGGATAACCGTCAGGAAAGTGGTGAAAACAATGGGCTTGTTGACTTCCTGCAGGAGGTATCTCTGCTCACCGATCAGGATACGGAAAAACCCGATGACATAGATAAAGTCACGCTAATGACCATTCATTCGGCGAAAGGACTGGAATTTAAAAATGTTTATATCGTCGGTATTGAAGAAGGATTGTTCCCCTCGTCCATGGCCTCCAACAGTGAAGCCGGACTGGAAGAAGAGAGACGGCTTTTTTATGTGGCGCTCACCAGAGCACAGGAACGGGCAACCCTCACCTTTGCCCGAAGCAGATACAAATTTGGTGAACTCACCTTCGCGCGTCCCAGTCGTTTTCTGGGAGAAATTGACCAATCTTGTCTCAACATAACTGCCGAGAGTAACAGCTTTGCGCCGCCAAAAGAAAAACTATCGAAATTTGGAAAACAATCGGAGAGTCAACCCTTCCATTTCAAACAAAGCTCAACGTCAAGGAGTAATAAAATCCGGTTCTCAGGAAAAACACTAAACAATCAGACCTCCCCAAAACCATTCAATTTAAATGAATCCGATAATACGACACCAATACGTCCCGGCACGATTGTCGAACATCAGCGATTTGGAAGAGGCAAAGTGCTTCAGCTCGAAGGCGAATATCCAAATATTAAAGCCACGGTTGTTTTTAATAATGCCGGGAAGAAACAATTATTATTAAAATTTGCCAAACTGAAAATAATCTCTTAGATTTGCAATATAATTTTAGTCTACAAAGTTTTACAACCACAAGATTTGTTTTTACTTACCGGAAAAACCTTGTGTTTAGTTAAATTTTTCCCTGCAAGCACAATAATTTTAATGTAAAAGCCGATATTTGCAGTCCTGTTTATGTCATTGTAAGCTATTTATAAACTGACCACGCTTTAATTATACTTGTTTTGCGATCAATTTATACCCTCAGAAATAGGTTTCCCTGAAACACCTTCAATCAATAGAAGGGAGACCGGTAAATTATTTCTTTAATAAACATGCTGTTGTATAGTAGGATTCTTCATATATAAGAACCTGGCCGTCGAACAGCCAAGTCAAACATTTCATAAACTATATGGATTATAATTCAAACCGAAAAAAGTTGGTTTTGCCTGAATATGGTCGTCATATTCAAAAAATGGTAGATTACGCCTGCACCATTGAAGACAGGGAAGAAAGGACGAAATGTGCTAAAGCGATCATCGCCGTAATGGGAAACCTTTTCCCGCACTTAAGAGATATCAGTGATTTCAAACACAAACTCTGGGATCATTTGGCCATTATGGCCGACTTCAAACTCGACATTGATTACCCTTACGATCTTCCGCAAAGAGAAAATTTCCAGGAGAATCCCGAACAGATTCCTTACAAACAAGGAAACATAACTTACAAGCACTACGGCAGATTGGTGGAACAGATGATACACGAAGCCGCAAAAATGGAAGATGGCCCACTCAAGCGACATCTCATAATGCTACTGGGAAACCACATGAAAAAATCCCTGTCCAACTGGAACAAGGATAATGCATCGGATGAAAGAATCCTGAGTGACATCAAGAGACTCTCCAAGGGAAAACTGCAAATCGACGAACAGGCACGCATCGCGGATTTCCGGGAACATCAGGCCAGCAACAATAACAATCATGGCCGCAACAGAAAAAAACATCTTCGTAAAAGCAATTAATTTCCAAAACTGTTTTCACATCTCATTTTATGAGCAGCTTTGAAGTTATAGGCGGTCGACATCTGCAAGGAGAAATAACACCTCAGGGAGCGAAAAATGAAGCCCTCCAGGTTGTTTGTGCGACCCTACTCACCAACGAGACCGTTCTTATCGATAATCTTCCGGATATTTTGGATGTCAACAATTTGATGAACCTCCTTCGGGAACTGGGCGTCGAGATTCAGAAACTTTCTGATCGAAAATTCAGTTTCACGGCCCAAAACATCAATCTCGACTATCTCAAAACCAAAGAATTCAAGAAAAAAGCGGCCTCCCTCAGAGGCTCCATTATGATCATGGGCCCCCTGTTGGCCAGATTCAAAAAAGCATTTTTCCCGAAACCGGGAGGTGACAAAATTGGTAGAAGAAGAATGGATACCCACTTTTACGGATTTGAAAAATTGGGAGCCTCCTTCGACTTCGATTCGGAAGAAATTTTTTACACCGTTCATGCCGATCACCTGAAAGGTTCTTATATGCTTCTGGATGAAGCATCCGTCACCGGAACTGCCAATATTGTCATGGCTGCAGTGCTAACTCCGGGAACCACCACCATCTACAATGCCGCCTGCGAGCCTTATGTCCAACAATTATGCAAAATGCTGGTAAACATGGGGGCGAAAATTCATGGCATTGGCTCCAACCTTCTGACAATAGAAGGAGTTTCACAGCTCAAGGGATGCAAACACAGAGTCTTGTCGGACATGATCGAAATTGGCAGTTTTATCGGCCTGGCAGCTATGACAGGGGGCGAAATCACCATTAAGGAAGCCGATGCCAATCAGCTGGGAATCATTCCGCTGGCCTTTCGAAGAATGGGCATTGAAATGCAAATTAAGGACAATGAAATTTACATTCCCCCAAAGCAAAATTATCATATCGAAACCTTTATTGACGGTTCGATCATGACCATCGCCGACGCTCCCTGGCCTGGTCTCACCCCCGATCTGTTGAGTGTCTTTCTGGTTGTCGCAACACAGGCTAACGGAAGCGTCCTGATCCACCAAAAAATGTTTGAAAGTCGGCTCTTTTTTGTGGATAAACTAATAGATATGGGAGCCCGCATCATTTTGTGCGACCCACACCGCGCCACCGTCATCGGACTCAACCACGAAACCCCTCTTAGAGCAAGTGTTATGACCTCTCCCGACATCCGTGCCGGCGTAGCCTTACTTATTGCAGCCCTTTCTGCCAAAGGGAAGAGCATCATTCACAATATTGAGCAAATTGATCGCGGATATGAAAGAATTGATGAACGATTGCGATTGCTGGGAGCCGAGATTAACCGGATATAGAGATTTATTTCTTTATTCATCTACGCATATTTTGCTTTTTTACGGCTTTTTAACCACCCCGTAAATAACTAGATAACAATCAATTACCTCGCAGAACCATAAAGATAACAACATCTTTCACTTTTCCAAATATTTAAACCTTTATTTTTCCTGTTATATAGCATAGTTTTGTCCTTTCAAACAGTTACCCCGTCACATTAATTGGGTCGTTCATCTAAAAACTGTAACCAGTTCAAATTAATAGTTGAACCTTTGCTGTGTAATCAACAAGGAAAAAATATATGAGAAACCACTTGTTACTAATCATCATTTTGGCCGGGATTCTATTTCTCTCGTTTGTCAATGGTGCTCCCGAGCCCCGTATTGGCACTGAAATAGGCAACAGAATACCGGCCATCAACCAGCCGTTGGTTAACGGAGCGCCTTTTCACTCCGACAGCCTGCGTGGTAAAATGGTGCTTTACGATTTTTGGGCCTCTTATGATGCCCCTTCGAGAATTGAAAGCGCAAAAAAAAGAAAGTTATATCAAAAGTATCACAACCAGACATTTATCAACGGCAACGAATTCATTGTTGTCAGCATCTCGCTCGACCGCTTTAAAACGCCGTTAATGCAAGTAATTGAAAGCGACAGTTTATTTGACATGTATCACATCTGTACCTTCGAAGGTAGAGATTCTGAAATTGCCAAAAGCTTTAACGCCACCCGTCAGATGAAAGATTATTTGGTGGATGGCGATGGCCGGGTCGTTGCCGTGGCAACCGACATCGACGACATTGAAAAAAGACTGGAAAAACTTCTGCGTTAAGCCCAAGCAGTTTTCCGGTTCCAACGAAAATAAGAAAGACAGTAAAAAGAAAATATTCGCTTTTACTGTCTTTCTCTTTTTTTGCCCCAATGTTTTTGTGTCAAAATGTCCCTCTTTTCAATATGGCAAAGAAATTGTGTAATTTTGTCCGCCAAATTTAAATGTACCAGGATATGAGCAAGAAAAAAGTCACAGAAGAGACCAAAAAGCAGGACGAAAAAACAAATACAAAAACACACAAAGAGCATCCTAATCCTGAAAAGGAAAAGAAAGAGGCCCAAACCGCCCAAAACGATGATCTGAATAAAGACATCCAGGCGAAAGACCAACCGGAAGAAGAGAAGCAGGAAAAGTGCGAAGAAGCCATTCAGGACGCCATTGACGAAAAAGTACTGTTGCAAAAACAACTGGAAGAACTGAACGACAAACACCTGCGGCTCATTGCCGAATACGATAATTTCCGTAAGCGTACCTTAAAAGAAAAAATGGAGCTGTCTAAAACGGCCGGCGAAAGTATTCTTTTAGGTCTTCTTCCCGTCATTGACGACTTTGACAGAGCATTGGCACATTTGGATTCTGCAAGTGACTTAAAAGCAGTAAAAGAAGGCATCGATCTTATTTACAATAAATTCAAAAACTTCCTGAAGCAACAGGGCGTAACGGAAATTGAAACCAAAGAGCAGGAATTTGACAGTGAAACGCATGAAGCCATCACCAAAATACCGGCCCCGTCAGAAGAGTTGAAAGGCAAGATCGTTGACTGCATTCAAAAAGGATACAAGCTGAACGACAAAGTGATACGCTATCCCAAAGTTGTCGTAGGCGAATAAAACCAAACCATTATCATGTCAAAAAGAGATTATTACGAAGTACTGGAGGTTCCAAAAAATGCAAGTGCCGAGGAGATAAAAAAGGCCTATCGTAAAAAGGCCCTGAAATATCATCCCGACAGGAATCCGGGTGACAAAGAGGCAGAAGACAAATTCAAAGAGGCTGCCGAAGCCTATGAAATTCTCAGCAACCCGGAAAAAAGACAACGATATGATCAGTTTGGTCATGCCGGCGTGGGAGGCGCCGCCGGAAACGGATTCGGTGGTGGCGGAATGACCATGGAAGATATTTTCTCCCACTTTGGCGATATCTTTGGCGGCGGTTTTGGCAGCTTTGGCGGCTTTGGTGGTTTTGGCGGATCCTCCAGAGGAGGTCAAAGAGTTGCCAAAGGCTCCAATTTAAGAGTCAAAGTAAAATTAACCCTTCAGGAAGTTGCTAAAGGGGTTGAAAAGAAAATCAAAGTAAAGAAATACGGTGCTTGCGATCACTGTAACGGCACCGGTGCTGCCAATGGCACAGCCTTCTCCACCTGTTCCACCTGCGGAGGCAATGGCAGAGTCACAAGAATTTCTAACACCATTCTTGGGCAGATGCAAACCACCACCGCCTGCCCTTCATGCAATGGAGAAGGTAAAACCATCACGCAAAAATGTCCGCACTGTAACGGGGAAGGCGTGATCAGAAAAGAAGAAATCATCAGCATCAATATTCCTGCCGGCGTCGAAGAGGGTATGCAACTGTCGGTTTCCGGTAAAGGCAATGCAGCCCGACGCGGTGGCATAAACGGTGATTTACTGGTACTCATTGAAGAGGAAAAACATCCTGAGCTCAAAAGAGAAGGAAGCAATCTGATATACAACCTGTTGCTCAGCATCCCGGAAGCCATCTTAGGCACCGCGGCAGAAATCCCTACTGTCGATGGAAAAGTGAAAGTCAAAATTGAACCGGGCACACAACCCGGTAAGATTCTCAGATTACGAGGAAAAGGGCTTCCCGAAGTCAACAGCTATCATCAAGGTGATTTGTTAGTGAAAATTAACGTTTGGATACCTTCTGCTGTGTCGAAGGATGAAAAGAAAACGCTTGAAAAAATGAAAGAGTCGTCCTCCTTCTCGCCTCGAAAGGAGCAAAATGGATTCTTTAATAAGATGAAAGACATTTTCTGATTCGAGATCTCTGTAAATGAAAACGGGGCCGTCGGGTTCCCGTTTTTTTTATATCTTTTGCGGAAAATTTTCAAAACACCATGAACATTCAGCAACTGGAATATATCGTGGCACTGGACAACCACCGACATTTTGTGGGAGCAGCAGAAAGTTGCCACATCACACAGCCAACCCTCACCATGCAAATCAAAAAGCTGGAAGATGAAATTGGCGTACAAATATTCAACCGCGCAAAAAAACCGATCGAACCAACTCCCGCCGGAGAAGAAATCATTATCCGGGCACGACAAATACTCAGAGAAATAGGAGAACTTCGCAACTTCGTTTCCAACGAGCAAAACAGTATTGAAGGCGAATTCAGGATCGGCATTATTCCGACTCTGGCCCCTTACCTCATTCCACGGTTCCTTCCCCAATTCATTAAGGACAATCCCAATACCCATCTCCGTATCGAAGAACTCGAATCGGAGCACTTGCTTAAAGCGTTGCACAACGATCGCATCGACATTGGTCTCATGGTAACGCCGGCGGAGGAACGACAAATCAGAGAAATACCTCTCTTTTACGAACCTTTCCTGTTCTATGCCCCTTACGATCATCCCTATATGCATAACGAGCTGATTGATGACAAAAAACTCGATCCCGCAAAAGTACTGGTCCTTACCGAAGGGCATTGTTTTAGAAACCAGACCCTCGACATTTGTGGCAAAAACAACCAAAACAACAATGCGTTCGGTTTCTTTTATGAAAGCGGAAGTATCGAAGCCCTTAAATCGATGGTAAAAAAAGGTATCGGATACACGCTGGTCCCCGAACTGTCGGTCGACCCATTAACCGACAAACCCTTTGTGCGCCGATTCGCTCAGCCGGAGCCGGTTCGTGAAGTCAGTATTGTGGTCCATCAGAACTTCCCGCGAGAGTTGCTGATCGAAAGAATCAAAGAAGCCATCCTGGATAATCTACCTGACAACTTCAACAAGACCAAATGTATCAAAAAGATAAAGTGGCGGTAAAAATTCCGGAATCGGTATTTCAAAAATACTTTGGCCAACCTCGATAAGGGCTTTGCGGTATTCATTTTACCTATTGCGAAGTCCGAAAATCCATTGTGGACGTTCAAAAAACCGCTCTAAACTGCCACCCTGTCAGTCGTCGAGTTCAAAAGAGGACTGCAGTCGGAAACCTTGTCATGCGCGGAGTTCATCCAACGCTTTCAAACTGAAATCTTGTCAGCCGGGAAGTTCATCCAACGCTTTCAAACCGAAATCCTGTCAGTTTCGGAGTAAGATTATCAATCTCAAACTGAAATCCTGTCAATCGCCAAGTTAAAAAACACATTCCCCGAGTAAAAAAAGCGACTGCATTTCCCGCCCCATTGACCGGAATCGGATCTTCGCCCTTTTCCCAAGTGCCATAATGCAACCACGCCTTTGCCCTGTCCCTTGTTTTTTTTGCAAAATTCAAAGGTGCTGAACATCCGGAAAAGTTATAAATACGGCCATTGACGGCCTCATCCCAACCCATCTGCCATGATCTCTATGCTATGAAAAAAAACATAAACCTTGCATATTAAAAAATCATTCCCTATAATTGCAATGTCAAACCATAACAAAAATCATATTTCAAAACTGAAATTTGTTACTAAAAAAAGACAATTAGATATTAATTGAACTAATATGAACAATACAATTTATAATATTTGGTGGTGGCGTCATTTCTTGCATCCTGTTTCGGGGTGAAGGTGATGCCCTCATACCATTATTATAAAGATGAGATAAAAGGCTTGCCGAACTCCGGCAAGCCTTTTTTTTATGACTTAAACCGAAAAATAAAACACACCATAACGATGAAGAAACAACAACTAAAACTTTTGTGCAGTCGCATTCCCGCCCATGTTGGCGACATCGTAACCCCTGTCAGTGTCTATCTAAAATTGCGGGATCTCTTTCCCAACACCATTTTGCTGGAAAGTTCGGATTATCATAGCAGCAACAACTCGCTCTCCTTTGTTTGCTTTAAACCCATTGCCGACTTCATCGTCAGCAACGAAGTGGTAAAATACCGTTTCCCTGATGGTTCGGTCTCACAAACCAGCCTTCCGGATCATCAGTCAGTACCGGAACTAATCCAGGACTTCATCAACAGTTTCGATATCAGCAAAGAAGATCAAAGACAATGTCCGGTTCCTGCATCCGGCCTTTATGGATACACTGCTTACGATGCGGTACGATACTTTGAAGATCTCCAGATTGACATAACGCCCGATGCACCACACGCAATTCCCGACATACGATATCATCTCTATCGGTCGGTCATTGCATTCAACCATTTTACCAATCAGCTATACTTTGTGGAACATTTGCTTCCGGGCGAAGAATCACAACTCAATGCGATTCTGGAAATACTAAAAAACCGCGCAGTGCCGGCATTTAAGTTTCAGCCGGTCAACGATGAATATTCGCCCATCACAGGTAATGAATACAAAAAGATGGTCACGCACGGCAAGAATCATTGCTATCGGGGCGATGTCTTTCAGATTGTTCTGTCCAGACAATTTCAACAATCCTTCAAAGGCGATGAGTTTAATGTTTATCGCGCACTGAGACACATCAATCCTTCGCCCTATCTTTTTTATTTCGATTACGGCAACTACAGGTTGATGGGTTCATCTCCGGAAACTCAGCTCATCATTGAAAAGGGTGTGGCATCCATCAACCCCATTGCCGGAACATTCCGACGCACCGGCGATGATCTGAAAGACATGCAGCTGGCTGAAGAGCTGAGCAAAGACCCGAAAGAAAATGCCGAACACGTCATGTTGGTAGATCTGGCACGCAACGATCTGGGGCGAAACTGCCATCAAGTGGAAGTCAAAACCTACAAGGAAGTACAATACTACAGTCATGTGCTGCACATGGTCTCTGAGGTGCATGGTAAGCTTCGCAATCCTAACGACATAGCCAAGGTGATGGCCGACACATTCCCTGCCGGAACACTTTCGGGAGCCCCCAAATACAGAGCCATGGAACTGATCAACAAGTACGAACCCCACAACAGGGGTTTCTATGGCGGATGCATCGGAAAACTAGGTCTGGATGGATCTTTCAACCAAGCAATTATGATCCGATCCTTCCTAAGCAAAGACAATACACTCATCTATCAGGCGGGCGCGGGTATCGTCTCTGAATCCGACGAAGAAAAAGAACTTCAGGAAACCAACAATAAACTGCGAGCTCTAAAAACAGCCATCGAAATGGCCGCCGAGTTTTAACAACACATCACAAACCTTAGCATAGATCTTTCATCATGAAAATACTTGTATTAGACAATTACGACTCATTCACTTATAATCTGGTGCACTATCTGGAAGAAATAGCCGACCAGGAAGTAGATGTTTTCCGAAACGATAAAATCACCGTTGATCAGGCAGCGGCCTACGACAAAATAGTCCTGTCGCCCGGACCGGGCATCCCCTGCGAAGCGGGCATTCTAAAGCCGCTCATCAAGGCCTTATCACCCACCCATTCCATATTAGGCGTTTGTTTGGGATGCCAGGCCATTGCCGAAGTGTTTGGCGGCACCATCACCAACCTTTCTAAAGTATATCACGGCATCGCCACCCCCATATCGGTGTGCGACAGAGATGAATTGCTGTTCAACACCCTCCCCGACACCTTCATGGGGGGACGCTACCACTCATGGGTGGTGAATGACAAAGATCTACCATCCGACCTGCATGTCACAGCCCGCGATATGCAAGGACAAATCATGGGTATCACCCATAAAAAATATGACGTTAGGGGGGTTCAGTTTCATCCGGAATCCATCCTCACCGAACACGGCAAACAAATGATCAAAAACTGGCTCGAAGGATAATCACAAGAAACAAATTCCAGACGTTAAACACATTAATTATTCAATGCCATGTTACAACACACATTAACCAGATTATTCAATTACAACACATTAACCAGAGAGGAAGCCAGAAACATCCTCATCAATATCACAAGCGAAAATTACAGTCAGTCGGAAGTAGTGGCCTTTCTTTCGGTTTTTATGATGCGGCCGGTGACCGTAGAAGAACTCTCAGGCTTCCGCGACGGTCTTATGGAGCAATGCAAAACCATTGATCTGTCTGAGTTTGAGACCATCGACATGTGTGGCACCGGAGGAGACGGGAAAAACACTTTCAATATATCCACCTTGGCATCACTGGTGGTGGCAGGCGCCGGCTACAAAGTGGCCAAGCATGGCAACGCAGGCGTCAGCTCGGCCTGCGGCTCTTCCAACGTCATGGAATATCTGGGGTATAAATTCACCAATGACAATGACCGGTTAAAAAAACAAATCGACAAAGCCGGCATTTGTTTCCTCCACGCCCCCCTTTTCCATCCGGCCATGAAAGCCGTAGGGCCGATCCGCCGGGAGCTGGGCATCAAAACTTTCTTCAACATGCTTGGCCCAATGGTTAACCCTTCGGATCCAAAAAACCAGCTGGTGGGCGTCTTTAGCCTGGAATTAAGCCGCATCTATCAGTACATTTACCAGGAAACCGACAAAAACTTCAGCATCGTACACAGCATCGACGGCTATGACGAAGTTTCGTTGACCGATGCTTTTAAGGTGATCTCTCACAAAGGCGAAAAAATTCTCACCCCAAGGGAAATCAACATGCCAAAGAATAACCCTGAGGAGATATTTGGCGGAAACTCGGTTGAAGAATCAGCTGCAGTATTTAAAAAAGTATTGGCCGGCGATGGATCTCCCGCACAGAACAATACCGTTATTGTGAATGCTGCTCTGGCCATCCAAACCATGGATCATGTCCTTTCATTGGATCAATGTTTGGAAAAAGCGAAAAATTCACTCTTCCGGGGAGATGCAAAAAAAGCGTTGGAATACTTATTGGATATTCAATAAATGCATCCTCAAAAAAAATTTACTAAACGCAATTAGTATTACAATAACAGATATGCATTCAATCACGGTTATGAAGTATTCCCAACTTTCATCCAAATGACAATGACCAGAAACATGAATATACTTGACAAAATTGTAGCCAACAAAAGGAAAGAGCTGCAAACCGCAAAACAACAAGTGACAATTAAAGAGCTTGAATATTATCGCCATTTTTCGTCAGAGGTCCCTTCCCTTAAAAACAGCCTAAAAGAACATGCTGATTTTCCCGTCATTGCAGAATTCAAGCGCAAATCCCCTTCCAAAGGAGATATCAACCTCGAAGCAGACCTCAAAGAAGTGATAACGACTTACCATAAGGCAGCAGTTGCAGGCATCTCTGTTCTTACCGACCAGACCTTCTTTGGGGGAAACAACGACGACCTAAGCACTGCCCGAGATTTGACCAACCGCCCCATCCTACGTAAGGAGTTCATTATTGACCCCTATCAGGTTTATGAAGCCAAAGCCATTGGAGCCAGCGCCATCTTGCTCATTGCTGCCATCCTGAACAAAAAACAGGCTCGCGACCTGGCAGCTTTGGCAAACTATCTGGGCATGGAAGTACTAATGGAAATTCACGACAAAGAAGAAATGGATTTACTAAACATCTATGTAGATCTGGTGGGAATCAACAACCGCAATTTAAAAACGTTTAATGTCAATCTGGAACATGCCGCCAACCTGGCATCAATCTTACCCAAAGAGTTTCTTCCCATAGCCGAGAGTGGCATCCATTCGGCCGCAGATGTTCTCTTTCTGAAAGAAGCAGGTTTCAAAGGCTTCCTCATGGGAGAGTTTTTTATGAAACACCAAAATCCCGGCAAAGCCTGTATAGATTTAAAAGAGGAAATATCCAAGATACGAATCTGAGATACAATGAACAGAAACATAAAAATAAAAGTTTGCGGAATGCGTGATCAACGAAACATTGAAGCATTGATCGCATTAAAGCCCGACTATATCGGTTTCATTTTCTACCCTCAAAGTCCAAGGTATGCAGGAAATATTCTGAATTCCTCAACAGTTAAGGGCATCCCTTCCACCATTAAAAAGACCGGCGTTTTTGTTAATGCCGACACCCACTCCATTGTTTCAACTTGTCAAAAATATCATCTAAACAGCGTTCAGCTACATGGAAAAGAAACACCTCTTCAATGCCGCGAATTGCAAAAAGAAGGCCTTGAGATTATAAAAGCATTCAGCCTAAAGCAAACATCTGATTTGAAAATCACAGATGACTATCACGACTCGTGCCATTATTTTCTATTTGACACACCCTCTGCAAAGCACGGCGGCAGCGGACAAAAATTCGACTGGTCGGTTTTATCACAATTCAACGCCGACAAGCCGTTTTTCCTAAGTGGGGGTATCGGAGAATCGGATGCTAAAGCCATCATTCAACACTGTCCCGTTCAGCCCTATGCGGTGGATATTAACAGCCGATTTGAAACCGCCCCGGGAATGAAAAACATCGAAGCCATCGCTCGGTTCCTTTCAGCAATTAAACAATTGTAAAAATGAGACAGCAAAAGAAAGAGATCAATAATTTGCAGAGATGATACGGTCCTCATCTACCATACCGCGTTAAAGCAGTTTAGGCAAACAGTTCATCGGTCAACAGATATGATAAATCCAACGAACACAATTAATTCCTCCGGCATTTAACCGGTAAGAAACAACAAAAAAACAGATCAAATCATGATAAAAGAAGAACAATCCAAATCGTTTCATCCCGACAATCATGGATTTTATGGCCCTTTTGGCGGGGCCTATATTCCCGAAATGCTCATACCCAACATTGAAAACCTAAGAAACAACTACCTAAAAATCATCAACTCAGAAAGCTTCAAAAAAGAGTTCAAAGCTCTGCTCGAAGATTATGCTGGGCGACCAACCCCACTATACTATGCATCCAAGCTTTCGGAACAATACGATTGTAACTTATGGCTCAAACGGGAAGATCTGACACATACCGGTAGCCATAAAATCAACAACACCATAGGACAAATACTTCTGGCCCGTGAAATGGGAAAGAAACGCATTATTGCAGAGACAGGGGCCGGGCAGCACGGTGTGGCCACCGCTACGGTATGTGCCCTTGCGGGCCTTAAATGCATCGTTTATATGGGCGAAACCGACATTGAGCGGCAGGCACCCAATGTGGCCCGTATGAAAATGTTAGGAGCAGAAGTAAGAACGGCCATGTCGGGAAGCCGTACATTAAAAGATGCCACCAATGAAGCCATCCGCGACTGGATCGCCAACCCCCTCGACACCTATTATCTTATTGGCTCGGTAGTAGGACCTCATCCCTATCCAGATCTGGTCGCTCGACTTCAATCCATCATCAGCGAGGAAACAAAACAGCAATTCCGCGACAAAACCGACAAAGAATTTCCCGATTATGTGGTTGCCTGTGTGGGGGGAGGATCCAATGCAGCCGGCTCGTTTTACCACTTTCTCGACCATCCACAAGTCAAACTCATTGGCGCCGAAGCGGCAGGATTGGGATTATCGTCCGGACAGACGGCAGCCACCATCGCCCTGGGCGAAACAGGCGTAATCCACGGCAGCATGACCTATCTGATGCAAACCGACGACGGTCAGATAACCGAACCATACAGTATCTCTGCCGGTCTCGACTATCCCGGCATCGGACCACTGCACGCATGGCTCAGCAAATCGGGGAGAGCCCGTTACCTCTCGGTAACCGATCAAGAAGCTCTCGATGCTGCATTGCTTCTTACCAGGCAAGAAGGCATCATCCCGGCTCTGGAATCGGCTCATGCCGTAGCAGCCATCAACCAACTGGATCTGAATCCGCAGGACAACTTAGTGGTTACCATTTCGGGCAGAGGAGACAAAGATATGAACACCTATATGAACAGGCTCAATCTTTTATAAACGCTTCTCTTCATTTTAAATGTCAATGTCATCTTAAAAAAGAGACCCCGAAACCATCATCTTTAATGCAAAAAACAATCGTAACATGGAAAAACTCATCACTCGGTTTAATCAAAATAGAAATCTGTTATCCATTTATTTCACCGCAGGCTTTCCGTTCCTCCGAAGCACAGTACCCATATTAAAAGCACTGGAAAAAGGAGGTGTCGATTTTGTGGAAATCGGAATGCCGTATTCCGATCCTCTGGCCGATGGTCCCGTAATTCAAAATAGCAGCACCAAAGCCCTCAGCAATGGCATGTCGCTTAAAGTTCTCTTTGATCAACTCAGCGGTATCTCTCAAACAGTCAAAATCCCCATAATCCTTATGGGTTATCTGAACCCAATTCTGAAGTATGGATTCGAGCCATTCATTCGGAAATGCCGGGAAACGGGTGTCAGTGGCCTCATCATCCCGGATCTTCCCTACGAAACCTATCTCGACAAATATGAAACACTTTTCTCTGACAATAACATCAGTAACATTTTTCTGATAACCCCTCAAACCACTGAGGAAAGAATCAGGAAACTGGATCGGGCATCGACCTCTTTTCTCTATATGGTTTCTTCTGCAGCCGTTACAGGCATTCGAAAAGGCCTGTCAGATACCCAGATTCAATACTTCGAAAGAATCCGGGCCATGAAACTGAACACGCCGGCGATGGTGGGCTTCGGTATCAGCAATCATGAAACCTTCAGCCGGGTTTGCCGTTATGCTCAAGGCGCTATCGTTGGGAGTGCTTTCATCAAACATCTGGAACATCATGGGGACAACCCGGAGGAAATAATTAAATTCGTGAAAAACCTCAAAAACAACTAACAAATAAACATTTTTCACGAACCACCGGTTTTAAATTATTACTTTTGTATCCTATTTAGTACCAAAATTTGATATGAAAAACAGAGAAACAGCTATATTAAGAATTCATTGCCCCGATCAAAAAGGCATTGTAGCGCGGGTGACCGATTTCATCCATCAAAACAATGGAAATATTGTTGCTCTCGACCAATATACCAACCCGACGGAGAAACACTTTTTCATGCGGGTAGAGTGGGAACTGGAAGAATTCCTCTTGGAGCGAGATGACATTGCCGCTGTTTTTGGTCCGCTGTTGGGCAAACCCCTCGAAATGGTTTGGGATCTCAAATTTTCGGACAAAGTGCCCAGAATGGGAATTTTTGTTTCCAAGAGCTCTCATTGTCTCTATGATTTGCTGGCGCACTATCAGGCCGGTGAGTGGAAGGTGGAAATACCGGTTATTATCAGCAACCACAACAACCTTGAGGAAGTAGCAGCCCAGTTCAACATTCCGTTTTTTCACATTCCGGTGAATAAAGACAACAAGATAGAACAAGAGAAAAAAGAACTGGAAATTCTTCGCGAACATCAGGTAGATTTTATTGTTCTGGCCAGATATATGCAAATTCTTTCTTCCGATTTTGTCGCCAATTATCCCAACAGAGTTATTAACATACACCACTCTTTCCTTCCTGCCTTCGCGGGTGCCAAGCCTTATCATGCCGCCTATTCCAGAGGAGTGAAAATAATCGGCGCAACCAGCCATTATGTTACTTCAGATCTGGATGCCGGCCCCATCATTGATCAGGATGTGATTCGCATTTCGCACCACGACACAGTGGAAAGTCTTATTCAAAAAGGTAAGGACATAGAAAAAATTGTACTTTCACGGGCTGTTAAGGCCCACCTGGAAAGAAAAACACTGGTATACAAAAACAAAACAATCGTATTCGTCTAATTAACCTATTTGTTCATGAAAAAATCCGGTCTTATATTATTATTGCTTATGACCTTTCACCTAAGCGCCCAGGAACATAAAGACAATCGTGGCTATATCGTTAAAACAGGCGACGAAGCCCCTCTTTTCGAAGCCACCCTCGCCAATGGTGAAACATTTCGGCTCAAGGATTACAGAGGCAAGGTCGTAATGCTGCAATTCACCGCCAGCTGGTGCGGAGTCTGTCGAAAAGAGATGCCACATATAGAAAAAGAGATCTGGCAAAAACACAAAGACAATGGATTAGTGGTGATAGGTATCGATCGGGATGAGCCTTTGGAAACCGTTAAGAAATTTGCCAAAGAAACAGGCATCTCCTACCCGCTTGCATTGGATCCCGGGGCCAAAATCTTCAGTCTCTATGCCGAAAAAAAAGCAGGAATCACCCGAAATGTCCTAATCGACCCACAGGGAAAGATTGTTTTTCTGACCCGGCTTTTCAACCCCGAAGAGTTTCAGGCACTGGTTCAGAAAATTGACCAATTAATGCAACAACAATAATGAAGATCGCCATCATAAAATATAATGCCGGAAATATCCGATCGGTAAGCTTTGCCCTTGAACGACTGGGCCATAAGCCAATCATCACCGACGACCACAACATCATCCGAAAAGCTGACAAAGTGATTTTTCCCGGCGTGGGAGAAGCCAGCACCACCATGGCCTATCTCCAACAAGAAGGTCTGGATGAACTAATCCCCTCACTCACTCAACCCGTATTGGGAATCTGCCTGGGACTGCAGTTAATGTGCCGCTATTCGGAGGAAGGCGACACGGAATGTCTGGGCATCTTTAATGCACCCGTAAAAAAATTCATCCCTCAAAAAGAGGCTGAGCAAAAACAAAAAATCCCACATATGGGATGGAACGATCTCACGCACGTAAAAGCTCCCCTTTTTAACCAAGAGCTAGAAGGTGAATATGTCTATTTTGTGCACAGCTACTATGTTCCCACGGGGCCCGAAACCATTGCCCAGGCCAATTACATTCACCCATTTAGTGCTGCGCTGCAAAAAGATAATTTTTTTGCAACCCAGTTTCACCCCGAAAAAAGCGGATCGGTGGGTGAACAGATTTTAAAAAATTTCCTGACCATTGAATAATCCGGCGAGGCCGGAACCGAAACATACGTTATAAATGAAGGCCATAGAACTTATTCCTGCCATAGATATTATCGGCGGCAAATGTGTCCGCCTCAGCAAGGGCGATTACCAAACCAAAAAGATATACAATGAGAATCCTTTGGAAGTAGCCCTTCAGTTTCAGGATGCCGGCATCCAACGTCTTCATCTGGTGGATCTGGATGGTGCCAAAGAAGGACGAATCATCAATTATAAAATTCTGGAAAGAATTGCATCTCGTACCAATCTGGTGATCGACTTTGGCGGTGGTCTAAAGACCTCCGATGACCTGAGAATTGCCTTCGAATGTGGTGCACAAATGGTCACGGGCGGAAGCATCGCCGTAAAAAACCCGGATGAGTTTACCGCCTGGATCACCCAATACTCATCCGACAGAATCATCCTTGGATCCGACACCAAAAAGGGCAAAATAGCAGTTTCAGGATGGACGGAGACATCCGAAACGGATCTTTTTGATTTTCTGGAACATTATATCAACAAAGGAATTACAAAAACCATCTGCACCGACATCAACAAAGACGGAATGCTGGAAGGGCCTGCCATCGAACTGTACCAAAAAATTCGGCAACGTTTCCCCGAGCTCTACCTCATCGCCAGCGGAGGCGTCAGCAGCATGAAAGACATCGACGCTCTGGAAGCTGCAGGCATCCCGGCTGTCATCTTTGGCAAAGCCATTTATGAAGGAAGGATTGGAGTGGAAGAGTTGGGAAGAAGAGGTTAGAAAATAGTCATTCGCCATTAGGCATTAATAAAAAGAGACAGGGTTATTGACTTAGACAAGGTTCGATAATGGATCTTTATTCGAATTGCAGGCCCAAAAGAAAATTCGTTACCGACGATCATCTATAAAAAAAGGATTTTGAAGCGTTTCACCCCAAAGCACAGAAGTTGCAAAAATGCTCACAGGTTTAAAAAACAAACTAAAGCGATCCATTAAATCTTAAACATATTACCTAGAAAACATGCTCTAGAACTCAAAACATTAAAGACAATCTTTTATAAAAGAACAACAATCCATTGCAAAATTTAAACTAAAAAATGCTCTCAAAACGTATCATACCATGCCTCGACATCCGAAACGGGAAAACCGTTAAAGGGGTGAAATTTCTCGACATTAAGGAAGTAGGCGACCCCGTGGAGTTGGGTGCCCTTTATGCCCGGCAAGGCGCTGACGAGTTGGTATTCCTAGATATTACCGCCAGTCACGAAAAGCGCAAGACTTTTGCCGATCTGGTTCGTCGTATTGCCCAGCATATCAACATTCCTTTCACCGTAGGAGGAGGTATTAGTGAGCTAAAAGATGCTGAAACCTTGCTGAATGCAGGAGCCGATAAAATATCCATCAACTCTTCAGCAGTAAAGAATCCACAACTGATTAGTGATTTGGCCAAACATTTCGGAAGTCAGTTTGTCGTGGTGGCCATCGATGCCAAACAACTGGACGCTGACGAATGGGTGGTAACGGTCAACGGAGGCCGTATTCCGACCGAAAAGCGATTGTATTCATGGGCCGAAGAAGCCGAAGATCGCGGGGCCGGAGAAATCCTCTTTACCAGTATGGACCACGACGGCGTTAAAAAGGGATTTGCCAACGAAGCGTTGGCACGACTGTCTGATGAACTGTCCATCCCCATCATTGCATCGGGAGGAGCCGGCGCCAAAGAACATTTCAAAGATGTCTTTACCACCGGGAAAGCAGATGCCGGCCTGGCAGCCAGCATTTTCCATTTTAATGAGATTCCCATACCTGAGTTAAAAGATTACCTGAGAAGTCATCGCATACCGATAAGGTAAAACTTTGACTACAATCACACCTCATTATTATTATCTTTGCAATCTTTAAATAGCATATGTCTTCCAATCGATTAAAGCATTAGAACTTCTTTTTTTCTTATCAATAAGAAGACACTCACGTTTTTTTATACAGATTTATATGTCAAAAAAAAATATCATGCAATTAGACTTTTCGAAATTAGGGAACGGACTTCTTCCTGCCATCATTCAGGATGCCGATACAAATGTTGTCCTTATGCTGGGGTTTATGAATGAAGAAGCCTTTGAAAAAACCCAACAAGAAAAAAGAGTCACATTTTACAGTCGCACCAAACAAAGACTATGGACCAAGGGGGAAGAGTCAGGAAACTTTCTGGAGGTAGAAACCATTATCCCTGACTGCGACAACGACACCATCCTGATCAAAGCCCATCCGGTCGGTCCCGTTTGCCATACCGGCAACGACACCTGTTTTGCCGAGACCAATAAAGGCAATATAGACTTTCTGGTTTCTCTACAGGACTTGATTGACCACAGGCTTCAAACCATGCCCGAAGGGTCGTATACCACCTCTCTGTTCAAAAAAGGAATCAATAAAATAGCCCAAAAAGTGGGAGAAGAAGCTGTCGAAACGGTCATTGAAGCCAAAGATCAAAACGACGACTTGTTCCTCAACGAGTCGGCAGACCTTATCTATCACCTATTGGTACTGTTGACAGCCAAAGGCTTTCGCATTGAAGATGTGGTTAAAGTGCTGCAGGGACGACACAAATAAAATCTTTCCCATTTTTTGAGTCATGGTTTGTAACCCAAATATCGGACCATCCGATCCGACAGTTCTTTTATGGTGTAAACCGAAAACAGAACAATGAATTCTAAAATCTTTGAGAGAACAACTGATCGAGCACAAGCAATACTTGATAAATATTACCCAGACCATCATCCGGCCAGAAATATTCTCTTAATACACAGCACGCTGGTACAAAAAAAAGCACTGGAAATAGCCGACAATCATCCGGAGCTTGACGCTGACCATCAGTTTCTGGCCGAGGCTGCCTTGCTTCACGATATCGGGATTTTTCAAACTTATGCACCGAAAATAGGATGTCACGGAACTCATCCTTACATTTGCCATGGCTATCTGGGACGCGAAATTCTGGAAAAAGAAGGATTACCTCGGCATGCCTTGGTCTGTGAAAGACATACCGGAACAGGATTGACTGCCAATGAAATTCAATACCAGAACCTCCCCCTTCCAATCCGAGATATGATACCCGTATCCATTGAAGAACAGATCATCTGTTTTGCGGACCTCTTCTTCAGTAAAGGACGCGAACCGGAAAGAGAAAAAAACATCGATGAGATAACCCGATCCCTGGAAAAATACGGTAACGAAAAAGTTGAGATTTTTTTAAAATGGAAAAAAATATTTCTGTAGATCAAGAAAAACACGATGCAGCCTGGTATTTTAATCATCCCGATTATGGTGATAATTGTGCACAGGCCATTCTTCGTCATTACGGTAAATCAAAAGAAGAAATAGAATACATGAAGACCATGGGTGTCGGACACGCCCCTGATGGTTATTGCGGAGCTCTGTACGGTGCCATGTATATTCTAAAAGATAATCCTGAAGCCCAGCAAAAAGTTATTGATGCTTTTGTTCAGGAGACTGGTTCTCCGCGTTGCAGAGAAATTAAGAAACATCATAAAGTTCCATGTCGCAAATGCGTACAGATTGCTGACAACGCCGTAAAAAACCTAATTGAACCCTCCAATAATAATGAACACTGACATCTGGGAAGAACCGGTAACCATCTCATCTTTTGACGTGGGGGCCTCGGGTCGTCTGGAGCCCTCGGCCCTAATGAAACACCTTCAGGAAGCGGCCGCAAAGCATGCCATTGGTCTGGGCGTTGGTTTTGACGATCTAAGAAAAGACAATATTTTTTGGGCATTAACCCATCTTCAAGTTGAGATTCTGAATTGGCCCTCGATGATGGAAAAGGTAACCATCGAAACCTGGCCACGCAATATCCAGAAATTATATTCTACCCGTGACTTTCTTATCAAAGACCACCAAAACCGTACTCTGGTAAAAGCGTCTTCGGCATGGATCATGGTGGATATATTGCGGAAAAGACCCATACGTCCCTACGAAAGGCTGCACAACAAACCTTTTGTCACCCACCGTATGGCTTTAGGGGAATTCCCTAAAACGCTGTCTCACCTACCTGACAGTATTAACATGCAAGAACATCGCAGGCAGGTGGTTTATTCCGACCTCGACTTTAACCATCATGTCAACAACACCCGATATATGGAATGGCTGATGGATGCCATAGCCCCTGAAGGGTCTGAAATAGCTTCGTTCAACATCCATTTCACCAACGAATTTAAAAAGGGAGAATCGGTCATCATTAAAACAGGATACCCCGAAAACGATTCTAACAACCTGGTATTTGTCATTGATCACGAATCTACCGGAAAGACAGGATGTTCAGGAGAAATATGTTTTAGGCAGATATCGCTCAGTACTGATTCAATAAAACCATGATCATCAATTAAGGTTGTCTCAACAAGAAATGTATCACATGCCACATCAAAAATTTACTCTCGGATATCTTTTAATCTCCTTGGTGTAATCATCATGGAGTAGAGATGCTCCCTATTTGCGTCAGCCTTTTTTTGAATAGAAATGTTCAGATCTTTTTCTACAGCATTGATTATCCTATTTATAGTAATGTTACGTAACTTTTCGTAATCCAATGACATTTTCAGTGCCCTAAACGGTGCTGCCAGTTTCTTCTCATGAGTCTTTGTGTTTGGCCATAGTTTTAAACCATTCTTGAATCTTACGGCCGGGGATTTGATCGACCCTATCTAAAAATCCAAAGAATCTAGTAAGCCATGCCTTTAAATACCGGGTCTTTCCATATTATCCCTCCCGTTCCAATTGGCGGTTAAATCTTCGAAGCGTAACACAGCTTCCAGTTCGAACCAACAGTAATAAACTTTACTCTTCATGGCCTATTATATCATTTACTTTTTCTGAAAATCGTTTCAAGGATCAGTCATTCCTTTTGTCTATTTAAAATCAATCTTGTTACAAATTGCGAATTACACATATCTGGACTTTTATATATCTACATCATTATTTATTTTTATTGCCGTTAAAACTTTTATCAATTGCATTTATCACAACCAAATAAATGAACACATGAAACTCACAGGATCAATTGAGATTATCACAAAGGTTGATGTATACCTCATGATCATGCGAGTTCCATCCAACCAATAACTTAACTATAATTTATACGGATGAAAAAGGTCGTTTTCTCGGTCATCATTTTCACCATCGCCTTATTGGCGCTATTACGGATTCTGTACACCCCGCCGTTGCCCAATCTAAAAGAGATGAAGCTCAGGCAGGAATATGCCATCAAGCCCACACCAGTGGTCGACCATTCCTCGTTCCCCGAACTGCAAAAGGACTTTAAGACCCCGCAAGAAGTCACGGAAGCTTGTATTGGCTGTCACAACCAACGCCACAAGGAAATCATTGCCTCAAGTCATTGGAACTGGGAACGCATTTCATATATTGAAGGACGCGGTATTGCCTCCATCGGGAAAAGCAATGTGATCAACAATTTTTGCATCGGCGCCACCTCCAATGAGCAGGCTTGTGCCAAATGTCATATCGGTTTTGGCATGGGAAGCGACCAGTTTAGCTTTGAGATGGCCCGCAATGTGGATTGCATGGTTTGTCACGACAACAGCGAAGAGTATATCAAAGGAGCTTCCATGGCCGGCTATCCCGATCGGTCGGTCAACCTGACCAAAGTGGCACAAAATGTGGGACGCCCCCAAAGCATGAATTGCGGATCCTGCCATTTCTATAGCGGTGGGGGAAATAATGTGAAACATGGCGACCTGGAAGATGCACTCCTGTCTGCCACCAGAGAGGTAGATGTACATATGGCCGTCAACGGAATTAATATGACCTGTGTGGATTGTCACTCAGCCGAAAATCATCAGATTAAAGGAAAACTCTATTCGGTATCCTCCGGCAATGAAAACCGACTCACCTGCGACCACTGTCACACCAACACGCCCCACATGGACCGGATGTTAAATCTTCACACCGCCCGTGTGGCTTGTCAAACCTGTCATATTCCTACTTATGCCAAAGTTAATCCCACAAAAATGGAATGGCGATGGTCGGAAGCCGGAAAACTAAAGGACGGACATCCTTACCACATCGTAGACACTCTCTCCGGCGCCGAAACGTACATGTCCATAAAAGGATCATTTGTTTGGAAAACCAATGTGGAACCCGAATATTACTGGTTCAACGGCCAGGCTTCCCATTACATTTTGGGGGATAAGGTAGACTCCATCCCGGTTCAGGTCAACCGCTTAATGGGTTCGGCCCATGACGGACAATCCCAAATATTCCCGGTTAAGGTACATCGCGGGGATCAGATTTACGACCCCCAAACCAATATGCTGATACAACCCAAGCTTTGGGCATCCCAAAAGGGCGACAGTGCCTACTGGCAGGATTTCGACTGGAACCTGGCAGCCGAAGCAGGCATGAAACGCGTTGGTCTTCCCTACAGCGGAAAGTATGAATTTGTTAAAACCGAAATGTACTGGCCCGTCAACCACATGGTTGCCCCCAAAGAGATGGCCCTGTCGTGTGAAGAGTGTCATAGCCGCAACAACAGTAGACTGGCCTCATTAACCGACTTTTACATGCCGGGACGCGACACCAATGCCGCCATCGACCTGTTTGGCAGGTTATTTATTATGGCTGCCCTTGTTGGCGTAATACTACATGGTCTGGGCCGCATTACGGCATCGATAAAAAACAATGAGATAGAGTCGGAAGAAATCAACACCCAACGATAAAAATAACGGCAATGGCAAGAGTTTACATCTATAAAAAATTTGAACGCTTCTGGCACTGGACCCAGGCTCTCCTTATATTCTTTCTGGCCCTTACCGGTTTCGAAATTCATGGAAGTTATTCTTTTCTGGGCTATGAGCAGGCGGTCGAATCGCACCGGGTGGCAGCATGGATGCTGCTCATACTGATTGCCTTCTCCATCTTTTGGCATTTCACCACGGGTGAATGGCGGCAGTATATTCCCACCTTTTCCAAGCTTAAGGCACAAATTCACTATTATACTGTAGGTATATTCAAAGGGGAACCTCATCCCACCCGCAAATCACCAAGAAACAAACTCAATCCCCTGCAGGCACTGACCTATTTGGGATTTAAACTGGTCATGGCGCCAATGCTTATTGTTACAGGACTGATATACATGTTCTACCGAACCATTGATGCCAATAATATGATTATCATTAGCGAACTACCTTTGGCCACAGTGGCATCCATACATACCCTTGGCGCCTATCTGATCATCATGTTTGCCATCGTTCATGTTTACATGACCACAACGGGTGAAACCCCCACATCCAATATCCGCGCAATGCTTACCGGATATGAAGATCTCGAGACCGAAGACAATGAAACCAACATAAAGGAACCCAAAGAACAACTAACAGCGACTACTGATGAACGGAAAAAATAAATACATGAACCCCTATCTTGCCGGAGTACTTCTGGGGTTTGTTCTCTTAACCACCATTTACATCACCGGCCGTGGTTTGGGCGCCAGTGGCGCCATGAAAAGTGTGGCTGTCAGTGCCGTTAAAGCAGCCGCCCCCGAACACTATAACACGACCACCTATTACCGGGACTATGCTTCCGACCATCCTCAAGGTCCAATGAAGTCATGGCTTGTATTTGAAATGCTGGGCGTTTTGGTTGGTGCCTTCTTTTCGGGTGTCCTATCGGGACGTATAGGACTGAAACTGGAAAAAGGCCCCGGCGTAACCAACACCGCACGTCTGCTGGGCGCCATAGTCGGCGGTTTTCTCTTTGGGTTTGGTAGTCAGTTGGGACGCGGATGCACCAGCGGATCAGCCCTCAGTGGAATGGCCGTGATGTCTTATGGCGGTATCATTACCATGCTCGCCATCTTTGGCAGTGCTTATGCTTTTGCATGGTTCTTCAGAAAAATGTGGATTTCACGATAACCTTATTATAACCATAAACTATGGCACCATTAATTCCGGATATTATTGCTCCCCAATACAATTTTCTCATTGCCTTCATTGTCGGTATAGGCTTTGGTTTTGCTCTCGAACAGGCAGGTTTTTCATCCACTCGAAAGCTGGTTGGTCTCTTCTACGGTTACGACTTCACCGTCTTAAAAGTGTTCTTTACCGCCGGCATAACGGCCATGATTGGCGTTCTTCTTCTGAACCACCTGGAACTCCTCAATACCGGCATTATCTTTGTCAACCCCACTTTTTTACCCTCAGCTATTACCGGAGGTATAATCATGGGCCTGGGTTTTGTAGTTGGCGGATTTTGTCCGGGGACAAGTGCCTGTGCCGCCGCCATAGGAAAAATAGACGGATGGGCTTTCATTCTGGGCGCTACATTAGGAATATTCACTTTCGGAGAGGTCTTTCCGCTTATTGAAGGGCTATACATGGCTAATCCTCAAGGACCCGTACTCATATACAATGTACTTGGAATAAGTCCTGCCACCTTCGCGTTGCTGATGACATTTATTGCAATCGTAGCGTTCCTCGTTACCGGCATCATTGAAGACAAAGTAAACCGCAAACCCGTAAAAATATTCAACGGACAATGGAAAAATAAAACAATCGCGGCTGCTATTCCTGTGATATTAGTTATTCTCATCCTTATCACCCCTTCACGCAAGGAGTATGTCATGCAGAAACTTGAGGCGCGAGCTGCTGCAGGTGAATGCAAACCCGACCTCATCGACCCGGACCAACTGGCTTTTGAATTGGTTAACAACTACTATCACTATAATGTAATCGATGTTCGAAGCCCGGAAGAATACCAACAATTTCACATCGCCACAGCCATCAATATTCCTCTGGACGAATTGCATAACCCCGCTTATCGGGAATTGCTGAATCAACGTATTCAGACCAATGTGTTCTACGGTGCTTCTCCCTTACAGGCTAAGAAGGCATGTCTCATAGCTCGCTATCACGGCAACACAACCAGCCGGGCACTAAACGTTACGGCTGATGAATTCAAAGAGATTTTTTACGGACAGCTGGTCATGCCTGACAATCCCACCAAAGAAGAACAGACTGTGATACTATTCAGACAGCAGGCCGCTCTTAAAATGAATGAGATTGAAAACAATCTGGCCTCCAAACAAAAACCGGTGAAGAAAAAAATCACCCGAGTTCAGGGAGGGTGTAGTTAAGATCTGTTATCTAGAAACAAATAATTATCTTACTGCCTCCCCTTCGGCAAACCTCTTATTTTACCAGCAAAGCGACAAGCCAGAACCCTTATTGCATTCAAACCTATCGCATCCATCTTTTGGTTAGAGATTGTATTTTCTAGGGGATACAAATAAAACAAACCTACAAACAGTCACTAATAAAAACCCCGATCCTATTGCTTTTTATTCAAAAAACCATGCTCAAGTGAATAAACTCAATGCAATCCCTCCTTTAAATAACAATTAGCATCATCCCCATTCATACGCCTCCCCCACATCAGCTATGAGGACAAATAGAGAAAATAAGTGTAATATTCACTTTTAATTATTACTCCTATTGTCCACAAAACCATTTTTCTCTATTTTGCCGTCCGATAAACACCAACAACAATAAAATTCATTAATCCATCATAATAATCAAACTTTAGCATTATGAAAAAGATTCTATTTTACTTGATCTTTTCATTAACATTGACCGGCAATGTTGTTTTTGGGCAGGATCGGTTAAGGTTGGATGTTGATCATACTGTAGCAGAAGTAACACCTTATATGTGGGGCATATTTTTCGAAGACATTAACTTTGGCGCTGACGGTGGATTTTATGCCGAACTGGTAAAAAACCGTTCCTTCGAATTTTACGAACCCATGATGGGATGGAAAGAGGCAAAAAAAAGAGAAGGAGAGGGAAAAATTTTCATTCTAAAGAGAGAACAACAAAAACCGGCGAATCCCACCTATCTGCGCATCGACAGCCGGAGTGACAAAGGCCTCTTTGGCGTGGTTAATGAAGGATTTCGCGGCATGGGGATCAGAGCAGACGAACCCTACTACTTTTCAGTCCTTGGCCGTCAAGTAGGCGAGTTGAGGCCTGAGGTTTTGGTAGAACTGGTCAGCTCCAAAGGAGAGGTTCTCGGGAGCACCACAATCAGCGGGTTTTCTCGTGAATGGGGAAAAGTGGAAGGATCCTTCACCTCATCCCAAACCGATGCCAAAGCCACCCTTCGTGTTTTGGTCAATGGAAAAGGCATTGTGGATATGGACATGATCTCCCTTTTCCCCGAAAACACGTGGAAGAATCGTAAAAATGGTCTGCGTGCCGATCTTGTACAAATGTTGTATGATCTCCATCCCGGCTTTTTGCGCTTCCCCGGTGGATGCATTGTGGAAGGGCATGACCTTAGCCTGCGCTATCAATGGAAAAAAACCGTAGGTCCGGTAGAAGAACGGGAAATGATCGTCAACCGGTGGAATACGGAATTTATGCATCGACATACACCCGACTATTATCAATCTTTTGGACTAGGATTTTTTGAATATTTTCTTCTGGCAGAAGATATTGGTGCCGAACCCCTGCCTATCCTCAATTGTGGGATGGCCTGTCAGTATAACACCGGTGAGCTGGTTCCTCTGGATGAACTGGATCCCTACATCCAGGACGCTTTAGATTTAATCGAATTTGCCAATGGCGATATAACGACTAAATGGGGAAAATTAAGAGCCGAAATGGGACATCCAAAACCTTTCAACCTCAAATTTCTTGGAATAGGTAACGAACAATGGGGCGAGCAATATGTGGAACGATATAAAATATTCGCCGAGGTGATTCGACAAAAACATCCGGAAATTGTATTGGTAGGCGGCTCCGGCCCAAAACCGGAAGATGAACGCTTTCATTATTTGTGGAAAGAAATGAAAGATGAAGAAGTTGATCTGATGGACGAACACTATTATATGAGTCCGGAATGGTTTCTCAGCAATGCCGATCGTTACGATGATTATGATCGTAACGGACCAAAAGTATTTGCCGGCGAGTACGCTGCTCACGGACCTGACAACGACCATCCTATGTCAAAAAACACCTGGCTGAGTGCATTAAGTGAAGCAGCCTTCATGACCGGTCTGGAACGTAATGCCGATGTGGTAAACATGGCTTCTTATGCCCCTTTGATGGCCCACATCGAAGCCTGGCAGTGGCGCCCCGACCTCATCTGGTTCGACAACCTCAATGTGGTTGGAACCCCCAATTACTATGTACAAAAGCTTTACTCAACCCTCACAGGCAGTGAAGTATTAAACATTACTCTGGACGGGCAGCCCCTCACCGGACAAAATAAACTGTATGCCAGTGCTTCAAAAGATATCAAAGAAGGAAAGATTTACATCAAATTGGTGAATGCGTCCGACAATCCCAAAGAAGTAAACGTCAGCATTAACGGCGGGGCCAAAGTCAGCAGAAACGCAACCGCCTACCTGATGACAGCCGACGATCCACTGGCTTTCAACACCTTTGAAAATCCCCAAAAGGTTGCTCCGGTTCAATCGGAAATCAAACTCAAGGGAAAGGCAATTAAAGAAACGCTGCAACCTATGTCTTTTTATGTCATTGAAATAGATGCGAAATTTTAATTGGAGCGGGGTCCGTTAAGATTGCATCCTTGTTTGAACACACGATATATTTCAAGAATTGGATATTTACATCCAAATTTTATTAAACACCGGTCAATCAGATAGCCGGATGAATGATCAAAACCCCGCAATACGATAAAATCATCTCTAAACAGCCCGGCAACATTCGCTCGTTCCCTATGGAATCAACGGTTGCCGGGCTTTATGCTTCCAGTCCAAACCGGTGTAATACTTTTACCTTGTCTTTTCTTTGGTACCAGTCGTTATGCACAAACGCCAAAGTCCTGACTGAAAACCTACCAAAGAAACGATTTCTGTTTCTCTCTATTAGATCAAGAAAGGCTGCTTTGTTTTGAAGTTTATCTCTCACTCTCAGGATGGTTGCATGGGCAGTTTGCAGGACATACCGCTTATCAAGCGATTGTTCCAACGCTAAAGGCCTGAAATGTTTCCGCAGGTTGTTACGCATTTGTTCAAGCGTGTCATCCAAAGGGAATCCCTGCACCATCAGGCAGGACGGGGAAGCGGTAAGCCCTCTGAATTCAAGGTCAAAAGCCGAAATTCCCTCCAAACTCTTTTGGATAACACCCACATAATCTTTTACGGCAATCTTCGTTATATCAAACCCCTCATAGCACGAGATGATCGACATCACCGTTACATGAAGATCGGTTTCGGGATAAAAATACTGATTGGGCTCAATGGCTTTCAACTCTTCCAGAAATGCGATCATTTCCTTTCGCACATGACCATCCGGCCGAAGCAGCAAGGTCACTCCGTATCTGGAGTCGGAAGGTGCATCGATTAAAGGATCCGGCTCATACTGATCGGTCTTAATTTTTTGCACTGATTCCTGAAATAAACGATTATAATGTTGTGCTAAATCCATTTAATAAGTATTATTTCTCAGTCCATTCATTCACGATACCCCATCTCCTGCACAATTATTATTTAACACTGCTGAAAATCAACTTCATTGAAGTTAGGATTCGGGCAGACCATAAAGATAACCATTGTTCAAAAACAGCTAAAAAAAACGCGGGCAGAGTGGCAAAAACCTCTCTGCCCGTGTTTCCTCTTCCATTTCAAATCAAAAAGTAAGTATTAACGATCAATGATCTCTCTGGCTCCAAGATATTGATTATACAATTCGGGATGATCATTGGAGGCCAGTTCCAGGATGATATCGATCTTATCTTTCAATAAGTCGTCTGCTTCCTCCATGAGCGCTTCCACCTGCTCGGAGATATTTTTCCGCACAACAATAGCTTTACGAATGGTAGATTGCCGCTCATCGAACTCCTTGAAAGCGGCGGTCAGTTCATCCATTTTTTCGGTGGTCAAGCCATAGGGTTCAGCCTCTGTAAGGCATGCTTCAGCCTCCTGAATAACCTTTTGCGCTCTGGCAAGTAGTTTTTGCTCTGAAATTCTGGAAAGACTGGACAATGTAAAATCAATGTTTTCCAATAACGATTCATTGTCTGAAAAAGTAGCATAAGCCTTCAAGATGCGCACCACCAGCATGGTGGCTTTTATCAGCCGCTCTCTGGCAGCGGCTTTTTCCTGTGTAAGCCCTGAAGTTTTGGTGACAGCATGACTGTCAAGCTCTCCAATAGAGGATAGTAAAGACGAAAATTTCTCAAGCATTTCGCTAAAGTGCAGGTATTGTCCCAGAGTAGCAGAATGATCTGAAAGGAAGTCCCGCACTACTTTAAACATATTGAATTTGTTTGCTTGTCTCTTGTCCATACGGCTAAAGTTTTAAGGTTTAACATTATGGAAGAGTACATTTTTATCTCGAGCATACAATATCGGAAGCTCTATATGTTCAAAACCGAACCGAATCCCGTTGGATTCTTAAATAACGACGAATGCCTTTCGCGTGCTAAAATTTCGCCTCTTTGAGGTTTCATCCGGTCACGCTTAAAAAATAGCCTAAATTAAATCCTTAACACAATTCATCACATTTATTAAACTAAGAATCTAACACATTAATTCACTACTCTTTAATCAACCGAACGCTGTTACAAAATTGCTCAATTAATCAAAAAAATGCAATATCTAAATGCATTTTTTGCAATTATCAATATCCTTTTTTTATAGCATTCGCCTTCAAAAAAATGAATAAACACCTGTGCTTAATCGTTAATTTTCTCAAGGATGTTACTGTAAATTGTGGAAATCAGCGGGTCTAGGACAAAATAGGGCAATTTGTTCAGGTGTGTTTTTAAATAAAAGAAAAAACTAATAATGGGCCCCCGATTGATGAATACACCCCCAAAAAAACGCCTCACTGGTTGAAATTTTTTGTCCAATTACGGTATTCGTATTTACAACCAATGTTGGTACCTTATCAGAGGATGCGGAAAGGATTCCGGCGCATGCAGATATTTATCCGGCCATTGCAGACCACTTTCCGGCCATTACGGTTGCCTTTGCAATGCCTGCGACTCCCTCTGCAACTATTGTCCATGGCCTTTCAACTGTTGCAGATGTCTTTGCAACCACTGCAGATGTCTTTGCAACCATTGCAGATCTCTTTGCAACCACTGCAGATGCTGTTGCAACCATTGCAGATGGTTTTACAGCCACTGCAGATCCATTTGCAACGATTGTAGATCTCTTTGCAGCCATTGCGGATGGTCTTGCAATCCCTGCGGACAGGGTTTCAACCTTTGCGGATGGCTTTGCAAAAAGTAACGGCGGGAAGTAAATGGATGGGATATGGATAATCCAGATGATCAAATCCTTAATTTAGCCAGGACGATTACCCCAAATAATGATTAAAACATATATATCAAAAAGAGGCCCTAGAAAAAAGGACCTCTTTGGGGAATTCAAGAGACTCACAAAACGACAAGAAACTTAATTATGGTTGGTCATATCAAATTTTAATTTCATCAGCTCTTCCAGATCATGTTCCGGACGCTCCAACTCATAGGGAATTGGCATTTTTGAGAAGGTTTGAAAATAGAGCAGACAAGCATCCCGCCACCAACGGGCTTCGCGTGCCTGTATTTTCAGTTTGCGCTGCACATGCTCGAACCGCTCTTGATCAATCATTCCCCTGAGACGATCCCACATTGCTTGCATCAACTTCACCTCGTCCACGCCTTTATAATAATGGTAACACAGATCATCCCACAGGGTGGTTCCTGAACTCATACGGTAATCCCATGGCAGATGATGAAACCAAAGCAAAAGGTTTTCCGGACATGTTTGAGGATTGTTAAACATCGAACGTAGAGGCTCGGCATACTGTTCCACGGCATTACTTCCCGATTGGCTTCGATCGAAACCGATGCCCGTCTCCGAAGCTTTGTGATAGTATCGAGGCAACCAATCGGGACGAGCGCCTTCAATCTCAGTCCAGGGCTCCGGACCATAATGATGATTCCACCCCATAAGATGGTGCAGTCCCAAAGGCGTCATATAATTCACCACCGCTTCTCTCGAACGCATCATGATATTCAGTACTGGATCGACAAATTGGGGATTATTCGTAAAGGTCATCTCGATCCATTCCCGTGCAATATCTTCGGCCTTAAGGGCATGGTTCCATGCCAGTCGTCCAAAAGCATACCAGTTGGCTTGTGCAAAATGATGCCCTGTCCAGTTGGTATCGCGTCCAATGTTGGCGACACCGGCAATGGCCGAATGTTCCTGTTGAAAGAGAGAACCATCCGTCACGCGGGCTACGGTAGAGCCACCACCATCGACAAAGGTATCGCTATCCAAACACTCTTTTTGCAGTGGTGCCAAAAACGCCAAATGATCAGAAAAGCCAAGGTATTCCTGAGTGATCTGAAATTCAACCATCAGGGATGTATTTTTCAACGCACCAAACAGTGGGCTAAAAGGTTCTCTGGGTTGAAAATCTACCGGTCCGTTTTTCACCTGAACGATAACATTTTTATGGAAGCGTCCGTCGAGCGGAACAAATTCCTTGTAGGCCTGTTTGGCGCGATCGTCTCCGGAGGGGGAATAGACAAAGGCCCGCCACATAACGATTCCGCCATAAGGTTCGAGAGCCCGCGCCAGCATGTTGGCCCCATCGGCATGGGAACGACCGAAATCCTGAGGTCCCGGCTGACCTTCAGAATTAGCCTTTACCAGAAAACCACCAAAATCGGGGATGGCATCATAAATCTCCTTCACCTTATTGTTCCACCATTGTTGCACCTCTTCCTTTAAGGGATCCGAGTCAGGCAGTCTGCCCAGGATGGCAGGCGATGAGAAATTAACAGACATATAGACTTTAATATGATAGGGCCTCAACACATCCGCAATACGGGCAAATTGTCGGATATAATCGCCGGAGAGCACCTTTGGGTCGGCATTCACATTGTTTAATACAGCACCATTAATACCGATGGAAGCATTAGCCCTTGCATAGGTAAGATATTGTTGTTTCAGCGCCTCAAACGATGCTTCACGATTCCACCAAATGGAACGTCCGGCATAACCTCGTTCCACCGTACCATCCAGATTATCCCAATGATTTAACAACCTAAACTCATATTTAGGTTGTTCAACGATGTTTACTGAATCCAGGGTCTGCCCGGTCTGCATCAGCCGAATGAGAGCAAAAGTGCCATATAGGATACCGGCATCGGTATTGGCCGATACGACAATTTTTTTTGTCCCTTTAAAGTCAACGGATTGTATTGCAAAGCCATCATCTCCACATTTTCTTAAAGCTTCCTCTAACCCCGGAATGTTCACTATCTGATGAAGTTTCTTTCCCATCAAAAGCTTACTCTTGGCAGGTTTGTTCTGAAGCCGAACATCCACCCCGATCAATCCTTTAAATGCCAGAGATAATTCCTCCAGGGCAACTTTTTCAGTATCTCCATCATCTAAGAAATAAACCTTCGAAAATGAAACATATTCAGACTGAATATCCTGCGGCAATGTTGCATACCTCAACCACAAATGTTCTCCGGTTTCGGGCATTGCTTTGAGAGATAACATCAACAGCCATGAAAGAAGAAAGACAAACTTATTTAATTGCATATCAATAAAATTGAACACTAAGTAACGATGTATAATCCCGTTTCAGAAACGGTAAAAAAAACCCCACACTCATCAGATTCAACACCACCAATGAGGCCTGTTATAGAAGAAAAATAATAATTGAAGACTAAACTCAAAATTTAGCCTCCGGCGACGTTGGAAAAATCACCGGAGGCCATTTTCAATAATCATTCGGCAACAATAGAATACTATTGAACCTTATAATTCCCCTTAATGTCGATCAGGGTTTCCAAAGCACTGTCTTTATCACCATCTTGGGCATTGGGTTGGGTTCCACCAACACTAAACATCACCTTACCTTCCGGAACATACAAACCATTTTCGGGGTGATAGACTGCAAGTTGTTCCGGTTTAAGTGTAAATGAAACGGTTTTTGTTTCACCGGCTTTCAGCGAAATTCTTTCAAATCCCTGCAGGCTTCTGAGTGCAGTATTTTCTACTCCGGGGTGAGAAACATAAAGTTGTACCACCTCGTCGCCGTCCCGTTTTCCGGCATTGGTAACCTCCACACTAATCGTCATCTCTTTCCCTGCTTCAACAACATCGGGTACCACCAGATTGGAATAGTTAAAGGTGGTATAACTTAGCCCAAATCCAAAGGGATAGAGAGGTTCTCCTTTAAAATATTGATAAGTACGTCCATTCATGCTATAATCATCGAAGGGGGGCAGCTGCTCAACCGATTTATAGAAGGTCACCGGCAAACGACCTGCAGGATTATAGTCTCCAAACAGCACATCGGCAATGGCAGTTCCGCCAGCCTGTCCGGGATACCAAGCTTCGAGAATGGCCGGCACATGTTCAGCTTCCCAGTTTATGGCCAGTGCACTTCCATTGAGCAACACCAGGACCACCGGTTTTCCTAAAGCCATAACAGATTTCACCAGTTCGGTCTGAACCTTTGGCAGCTTAATATCTACTCTGTCACCACCGGCAAATCCGGGAACTTTAACCGGCATTTCTTCACCCTCCAGGTTAGGACTCAGCCCCATGAACATCAGAACCACGTCCGAAGCCTTAGCCAGTTGAAGCGCTTCTTGTTTCAGATTTTGACCGGGTCTATCCCACAAAAGCTTCATAACAGGATACTCAGAATTGTCCTGTTTATATTCTATGAGCACTTTGTATTTTTTTCCTTTTTCAAGATTAATGGTTTCATAGAGCGCCCTTGGATGGTGAATATCATTCCATGTGGCCATCACTTCATCGTCGAGCATTACTTTATAAGAAGAAAACCCTTCGCCACCAATGGCATATTGACCGGACACGGGAGGCACCAACCAACCGGACCATCGAACCGAAAACTTATCGTATTGCATTCCATCGAAAGGCGGTGTTGTCCACCAGGTGAAATTCACACTTTCATCGACACGAACATGCGACGGATCACCTTGCATCTGGGTGTTATCAAAGTATTCGCCTTTCAAACCATTTTGGGAAAGAGCTTCGTCCACAAAAAGATATTCGGATGGGATGGGCGTTAAATAAGGAAATCCTTCGGCATGACTGCAACCCAAGGCATATTGAACATTTGCCTCCGGAAGTTTTTGACGAATTCCCTTTAATGGGGTAACCGGATTGGAAGGATAACCATTATAATTGGCCAGCAAGACATCTAAGTTATCTGCATTGGGACCAATTACTGCCACATTTTTAATATTCTTATCCAGCGGAAGGATATTATTATCATTTTTAAGCAACACCATTGATTTTCGGGCTGCCTCCAAAGCCAGTTCCTGATGTTCTTTACTGTCGACAACAGAATAAGGGATATTGGTAAAAGGCACCATTTCGGGGGGATCGAACATCCCGAGCCTCATTCGGGCTTCCATGAGTCGTTTTACCAACACATCGATCTCTTCTTCACTAACCAGTCCTTGCTTAACGGCATCCACCAGAGCGGGATAGGAATCTCCGCAATTCAGATCGGTACCGGCTTTTACGGCCATGGCAGCAGCTTCTTCGACGGTGGGCACCACTTCATGATGTCCTTCTTTATAGAAGTCGGCTACGGCCCAACAATCGGAGACAATATATCCTTTGAATCCCCACTCATTTCTTAATAGGTTTTCAACAGGTTTACTACCACAGCATGGCAATCCGTTGTAGCGATTATAGGCACACATAACGGAATAGACGCCTGCTTCCTGAATGGTTTTTTTGAAGTGGGGGGTATAGGTCAAGAGGGAGTCTCGCTCAGATGTTTTAGCATCGAAATGATGCCGATCCGGTTCGGGTCCACTGTGAACTAAAAAGTGCTTGGAAGTGGCAACCAGTTTAAGGTATTTGTCATCATCGCCCTGCAATCCGCGAATATAATTCACGGCGAGTTCACCGGTCAGATAGGGGTCTTCGCCATAAGTTTCCATTCCCCGTCCCCATCTGGGATCACGAAAGATGTTAATGTTGGGGGTCCAGAAAGTGAGCCCCTGATAAATCCCACGTTTTCCCCGATTGGCAAAATCGTGATGTTTGGCTCTGGCTTCATCCGACACGGCATTGGCGATTCGTAACATCTCATCGTCGTCCCACATGGCAGCCATTCCAATTGCCTGGGGGAAAACGGTTGCCAAGCCGGCACGACCAACACCGTGCAGACATTCATTCCACCAGTTGTATTCGGGAATTCCCAGTCGATCGATGGCCGCAGCAGAATGCTGCATTTGCGACACTTTTTCTTCCAGGGTCATTCGACTTACCAGGTCTTCCGCCCTCTCTTCGAAGGACAAATCGGTATCCAGATATTTTTCTTTCTTTTGTTCACAGCCCGCAAACATGACAAGGGCCATCCACAAAGAAACGAGCAGCGTGAACCGACGCCTCAAGTTCGACTGTTTTGTTTGGTTTTTTTGATGCATGGTAATGAATTATATTAGTTATTGTTTAAAAATTGCCATCCTTAAATCGCCATTAAAGAATCTCTAACAATTTATAGTATGCAGGTTTAGGCTCTAATGAAGGATCAAAGATCAGCGGTGCCACTCTTTTTCCTTCAGAGAATCCGGGGATCCAAGAAAGTCCATCGTGTAACCCCCAGATGATAAAAGCAGTGGAATTGGTTTTATCCAAAATCAACTGAAGCAATTGGCCATAAGATTTTGCTTGTTCTTCCAGTGCCTGATCGGAAAAACTATCGGCAGGGATTCCGATATCCAGCTCGGTAATATTAGCCAGCAGTCCTAACTCCCCAATTCTGTTGAGGTTCTGTTCGATAGCATCCAGATCGATTTGATTAATGGTAAAATGCGATTGAAGTCCGATGGCATGGATGGGAATATTCCTCTTTAATAAGTTTTGTGCCATTTCGTAAACAGCGTTCGACTTTTCACCCATTCCTTCGGCATCATAGTCGTTATAATAGAGGATGGCCTCCGGATCGGCCCGATGCGCATAAACAAAAGCAGAGTCGATGAATTCGGGTCCGATAACCTTATACCACACCGATCGGCGAAAATTGTCCGGTTCATTAATGTCAATGGCTTCATTCACCACATCCCATTCCTTAACTTTCCCTTTATACCTAGAAACCACGGTAGTGATATGCTTCTCCATAATTTTCAACAATTCCTCTCTGGTAAATGTCGTATCATTCATCCAGTAAGGTATTTGCTGATGCCAGACCAGGCAATGCCCGCGAACTTTCATATTATTGGCCTGTGCAAAATCGACCAACTGATCGGCCATTTCAAAATGAAAAACCCCTTGTTCCGGCTGAATATAAACCGGTTTCATTATATTTTCGGCCACCAAAGTATTGGCATTCTTTTTTAATAATTCGATATAGGGATCATCGGCCGACATATTGAAGAAGCTGGTATGTACGGCAAATCCCAGATCAAGATCATTTCTGTCGGCGGCTTTTCTTAAATTTTGTGGGGGGGTATTACAAGCCGCAAAATAAAAACTAATTAAAGCGAATAAGCCAATTTTTACTTTCATATGTTTATCGTTTTAAAATAATTTCTCACTATTGATTTATCTTTCTGGTCAACTATTAGGTTTTTTACTAATTTTCCTTTCAATAATAATTGCTTCGACCAAAAGCATTAAACCGTTCATCACGAATATACACTTTTTCGAATACAACAATCTAAATTTTAACTTATTGCTCAACCATCAAATTAAACAATTATCTTCACCCTATTATCCTACGCCCCATTCAACATCTACTGTTCACCAGTATATAATTAAGATAGTTCATTGGTCTGATGCAACTTGCCTGACCATCCGTTTATACCTGTTCTTGTTGTGACAACTCTACGTTGCCATACTCATTTTCATTGGGTTTTAATAATAATATCTCCACCTTTTAGTTCGGGCGATTTTGCAGAAACATTAATCACTCCGGATGTTCCGTTCTTCGACTGAATAATTGCCAGAGCCAATCCATTAAAAGCATTCCGGTTGGTGGCAGAAAATAGGTTCATGTCAGTCGGATTTCCATTATCCGTAGCGACAATGCTTCCCGGTCCATCGATGCTAAAATGAATCAAATGATTACTCCCAGGAACCACTAGTCCATTTTCATCAACAATTTCTGCAGTGATAAAAGAGAGATCATATCCATCAGCTTTAATCAATGATCGATCGGCCGACAATTTAATTTTGTAAGCCTTCCCTGTTGTTTTGATCCCTTTTTGCGCCCATATTTTTCCATTTTTATAGGCTACCGCTTTCAATTCTCCATGCTGATAAACCACATTATCCCAACGCAAACGGTATTCAAACTCTTTCTTTTTTTTGCGTCCCAGCGACTTTCCATTGAGAAAGAGTTCCACCTCATCGCCGGAAGTAAAAACATGTATCGGCGTTATTTTTCCTATCCGTTCCGGCCAATTCCAATGGGGCAGGATATGTACCATCGGGAAGTCCGGTCTCCAATGTGCTTGATATAGAAAGAATCGGTCTTTTTTAAAGCCTGCCAAATCGACGATACCGGTATATGAGCTGCGAGACAAATAGTAAGGTGTAGGTTCGCCCAGATAGTCGAATCCGTTCCATACAAACTCACCGGCCACAAAGGGATGTTTTTCAATGGTTCTGAAAACCTTATCGGCAGAGGATCCGAAGTCGACGGCATACAGTTCATAGGAACTGACCTGCCGTATATTTGGATCTCCCCCCATTCCATCTCTGACCGGCGAGCTCAATTTGTCGGCAACGGGGAAGAGGTAAACACCCCTGCTACTCATGGCAGAAGCCGTTTCGCTGCCAAGGATCAGTTTGTCGGGAAATTGGTCATGAAAAATCTGATAGGACGGCGGAGTCTGGATACGGTCAGTACCTTTAAACATGGGATCCTGTCTGATTCCTTCTCCCTGATAGTTCAGTGAGATAACATCCAAAACGGCCGGGAAAGGCATATTGGGTCGGGCATAATTCATGGAAGCGGTTGTCAGTCGAGTGGGATCTTCATCCTTTACAATAGCAGCCAGCTTTTTTGCCAGAGTAGCCCCGGCATCACCGGTATATTGTTCTCCCACTTCATTGCCAAAACTCCACAGAAAAACAGAAGGACAGTTTTTATCTCTGCGCACCATGGCCCTGAGATCCTGTTCGTGCCATTCCGGGAAAATAAGATGAAAATCGTGAGGCGTTTTCTTTCTCTCCCAACAATCGAACACCTCATCTACCACGAGAAATCCCATTCTATCAGTAAGTTCTAACAACTCGGGAGCAGGTGGGTTATGGGCCATCCGGATGGCATTACACCCCATTTCCCGAAGGATCTCCAGCTGACGTTCGGCAGCCCGCTTATTAAAGGCAGCTCCCAGAGCTCCAAGGTCGTGATGTTGATTCACCCCTTTGATGGGAATATGCTCCCCATTAACAATCAGTCCCCGATTAGGGTCAACCTCAACACGTCGAATCCCAAAACGGGTTTCATAACAGTCGATTTTCCGGTTATTATGGAAAATCTCCGTCACCGCCAAGTATAAATTGGGCTCTTGCGAAGGCGGTGGTCCCCAAAGCGCGGGGTTGGGAATGTCAATAACATCTTCTACCCTAACGATTGAATTGGATAATACTGACGCTTTTAAAGGCCCGGAAACGGCTATCTGTTTATTGGCCTCATGACCCCCTTCCTCAAACGGAAATATTTTGGTAATCACTTCAATGTTGGCCTTTTTGGTTCCTTTATTTTCAACATCAATTCTAGCCTTTACGCGAGCAGATGCGTCATTCACATTTTGGGTGGATATAAAAGTTCCCCAATGTGCCACATGAACAGGATTCACCACTGAGAGCCAAACATTTCGATAAATCCCTGCCCCCGGATACCATCTCGCGGAGTGATTGGGATTATCTATTCGAATGGCCAGTTGATTGACTTCTCCAATAAGAAGGTAGGGGGTAAGATCCAATCTCCAGGAATTGTATCCGTAGGGCCAGCCCCCCACCAGATTTCCGTTAAGCCAAACCATGGCATAGGCCATCGCCCCATCCACATCCAAATAAACCGTTTTCCCGTCCCAATTGGAAGGAACAAATAATTTTTTCCGATACCAGGCGACTCCGTTCACCGGCAATCGCCCCATGCCGCCCCCAACTTCAGATTCCCATCCCTCCTGAAAAGGACCAGCAATGGCCCAGTCGTGAGGCAAATGAACCTGTTTCCAGGAAGTGTCATCAAAATCAGTTTGAACAAAGGGAAAATCACCGCCCGGGTTGCCTTCGGGACGAACAAAGTGTTTTGAAGAGTCTTTAATAAAAGCATTTCCGGAAGGAAGGATCCATGGTTTCAGGATCTCCTTCCGGGCTTCTACAGCATCAGCGACTGTAGGTTTGGCATCAGCGACACGAAGTTCTTCAACCTTGTCTAATTCAGGTAGAACATCATAAATTAAATCGTCAGGTATTTCCCCCTTGCCATATTTGTAAAACCGCCAATCCTTATTGATGGAAATTCTTTCCCTGACCGTCTCTTCGTTCTCATTAAATGAGCACCCCATAAAAACAACTAATCCGGATAGCATGATAAAGCATCCGGTAACTTTTATGGCATATTTAAAAAACGATGATAAACCCATAAATATTAAAACATTAAAAAGCATATTGGCTGTTCCATTCCGAACAGCCAGTATGCTTCCATTATCAGAGATTAATTATAGCCAGGATTTTGGTAAGCATCTTTTTCCTCTTCTGACATCTCTAAGCCATCAATTTGACTTTGAGGAATAGGACGCAGGTAATGATGGTCCTGAATATTTCTGGTAACCATCTGAGGATCTTCTCCTTGTTTTTCCAATTCAGAGGGACCAATCTCATAAGTAGCCGCAATTTGATCCCATGTTTGGGTTCTAACCAAGTCATACCACCTGTACCCTTCTCCATAGTATTCTCTGGATCTTTCCTCCAGAATGTATTCAATAGTAATATCATTAGGGGTAGCCGCCACCATTTGAGCGCTATTATCTACTTCTTTAAGAACATTACCATTGTTATTCCAACGCCATTTACCGGCTCTTCCACGAATCACATTGATCAACTCTCTGGCATTTTTACCGGCTTGTGTGGTAGCCCCTTTAACCGCAGCTTCTGCAGCAATAAAATAGAACTCTGAAAACTTGGCAATATTGAATGGACGAGTACTTCCGGCATTGGGTTGTCCCAGACCGCCATTGTTATCGGTTCTGTAAACGCCCAGTTTCCATAATCCGGGATATCTCAACCGACTAATTCCTCGTGGCGAGATGACAAAATCAGCTCTTCCAGGCAAAACACCGGCTCCAATATTACTTTTGTATACAACATTAGAATAGTCAATAGAGGTTGCGGGTTCTTCATCCAGAAAAGTTAAAATGGGTTCACCGGGATAAACCATCATATTATTTGCATTATAAACAAATTCGGCATCACTGCCCCCTTTGGGCCAATTTCCGCGATAAACAGTGGTAAAGGTACCATCATACCGGGAGTCGTTTGTCTTGTCGGCAAAAGTATTTTCTATCACACCAATGGTAGGACACATCCGCGTCCAGGGTCGACCTAATGCCTGAGAAGCCTCTCGTTGAACAGAACTGATCTGATCATTCCAACCCGGATCTTGCCCACTTCTAATATTGGTATAATTCCAAGTCATCATCCAAACGGCAAAATTATCGGGTGCACTTCCGGTACCGTAGGTCAAACTACCCCCATTATAGTATTCACTTTCTTCTGTATGGTCGGCATACAAAAGGATTTCATTATTACGATCGTTTTGAGCCAGATTGACATCATAAAAGGTTTCCTGAAGACCGTAGGGTCCCGGATTTCCGATCCCCTCAACGGCAATATCGTACGCCTTTTGGAAATACCATTGTGCATCATGACCATCAGGATCAACCCTATCGGCTACCGGATAAGTAGGAATGTTATTTGGATTTTCGAGCCACCAACCATAGGTAAGATAAGCCTTGGAAAGGAATAGCCGAGCCACGGTTTTGGTCACGCCACCTGTAACTCTTGGTTCTTCTGGCAAGTCGGTAATGGCATCGAGCAGATCTGGGAAAATGGCTCTGGTATAGACTTCAGGAACCGTATTTCGCACGGAGCTACGCGAAGGAGAAGTATTAAACGCCAGTTCACCGGCGCCCAAATCCAGGGGAACACCGCCAAAAGTCTGAACCAACAAAAAATAATCGAAAGCTCTAAAAAATTTTGCCTCGGCAATAAGTGAAGGCGGAATAGATTCAACTTCCTCTGCGTTTTCGATGATACCATTGGCCGTATTGATATTAGGGAATGCAGCGGACCATAAGACATCAGCCCGGCTACTGCTGGGGGTTAAAGATCCGGCCCCCGAAAGGTCCATATCTTTAAAATTGGCATCAGCACTTTGGGCATAAGTTACCTCGTCGGTTCCGGTCAAGCAAGCATTGTAATAATAGGCCTGGCCATAGATATAGCGGAGATGAGCATAAAGGGAAGTGATTCCGCCCTCAACACCTTTTTCAGTTTTAAAATAGCCAGGTTCATAGATGCTTCGGGGTTGTTCATCTAAAACATCCGAACATCCAACGAGCAACAACATCATTGAGATGATTCCGAGAATACTTTTAATATATCTGTTTTTCATTGTTCTTTACTTTTAAAAGGTCAAGTTAACACCAAACAAGAAATTCCGTGTAGAAGGAGTATTGGTCCCAATCGTCAGCAAGCGTCTTTGATAAGTATCAGAAACTGCAATATTTTCATCCCCATAAGAGTTTGTTTCCGGATCCATTCCTGACTCATCATGATAAGGAGAAAACAGTACGAAAGGATTTTGAACAGAGAAATAAACCCTACATCTTTGAATCCCCACATTATTCAACCAATCATTTCCATCGAAATTATACCCCAAAGTAAGGGTTCTAATTTTCAGGTAAGAGGCATCAAAATACCCTAGGGTACTTCCATATTTGGGGTTATCGCTACTGGTAATTCCGCCGGGTTTGGGATATCTGGCATTGGTATTCTCAGGGGTCCAGTAATCCACATCCACATTTCCTCTTCTTCCACTCAGCATATTGAGGTATCCTGACGCGGAGTAAAGAGTACTAATCAGGATTCCACCATGTTGGAAAGCCCCTACAGCCGTAAAATCAAAATTTTTATAGGCTACTCTGGTATTAAATCCACCTTGGAAATCGGGATCAACCTCCAATATTTGCCGGTCGTCCGGTCCTATTTGCCGAACAGGAGTTCCGTCTTCATTGTATTCACCGGTATACTTCACTTTAATCATTCCCACGTTTCCGCCGGGTTCCAGAATATCGAGATAGGGATCCTCTTCCTGCCAAAGGCCTACTCTCTCATAATCATAAATTACATTAATAGGATGTCCCTCAAACCACCAGTTACTTTCATCTCTTTTCTGTCCTGAAGCCAGAGCCACCAATTCATTTTTGTTGGAATATAAATTGATCCCGGCCTCCCAAGTCCAACCATTCAGGTCATCAATAATGACTCCATTGAGAGAAAGCTCAAAGCCTTTATTTTGTGTTTCACCAATATTGGCAATATAGCTTGAAACACCAGAAGTATTCGGCAAATTGACTTCCAGCAAAATATCCTTGGTGTTCTGAATATAATATTCAAAGCTACCCGAAAGTCGACGGTCCAGCAATGAAAAATCCAATCCATAGTTCCATGTTTCGGAATATTCCCATCCCAGTTCGTCATTTGGTAATTCAGAAACATAAAAACCGGTTGCAAAGTCGCTGCCAAAGTTATAAGGTCTGGTATTTAATAATCCCAAAGTTTTATAGGGAGCAACCGCCTGATTGGAAGTTTGCCCATATCCGACTCTGAGTTTCAAATTATTAATAATGTCAACATCCTGCATAAACGCCTCTTCTGAGATATTCCATCCGGCAGAGACAGCGGGGTAGGTATGCCATTTATGGCCTTCCGCCAATCTGGAAGAACCATCGGACCGTACCGTAGCCATCAACATATAACGATCATCAAAAGAATACATTACTCTCCCCATCCATGACATAAGACCACTCACCTCATAATCCTGCTCTTCCGGATCGATGGTAATTTCTCCATCTGCCCTTCCCAAATTGTAGTACTGAAAATGATCGGCCGGAATATCTTTTGCGGAAACGTAAGATTTGTTATACCTGGTTTCTTCGGCCGAATAAAGTGCCACAACATTGAGTCGGTGTTTGTCGGCAAAGGTTCGGTCGTAAGTCACTAAGTTTTCAATTGCCCAGTTAGTCGTCAGCGAATTGGCAATAGTTGCAGTAGAAGGGGTTGTTGCATTGGAAGAAAATACGCCTTCGCCAGTATAGCTACCCTCATTTTTTGTACGGAAGTTCAAACCAATATTGGCCCTATACTTTAGCCCTTCCACTCCGGGAATTTTCACCTCCCCAAATAAGGTATTGTAAGAACCAAAGACTTTATCCCTATCAATCCAACTGTCGCCCAAACGATTGACGGTTTCTTCGGTATAAACCCATTGTTCATCCAAAGGCATCTGAATAGTTCTTTTCAAGGAGCCATCCTCATTATAGGGGTCTGCCAGCGGTGAAGCACTTAAAACACCATACAGTCCTAAATTATTACCATTAGAAATAGAATAATTATTATTAGAAGTAAACCCAAAACGAAGATATTCGCCAATTTCCTGGTCTAATGTTCCTCTAAAAGAAAAGCGTTCGTAGTCTTGTCCAGGAATTACGGCTTCATCTTTGTAATAAGCCACCCCAAAATTATAACTACTCTTTTCTCCCCCCCCGGCAATGCTCAAATCATGACTGGTTACAACCGCTGAAGAATAAAATAAATCCTGCCAGTTGGTATTGACATCATTGGATTCATCCAGAGTATTTGTAAACTGTCCGGCAGCTTCGCGAAGTTTCACAAAGTCGGGTCCATCCATCATTGGATATTCTGCAAACAGACTTTTCACACCATAATATCCATTGTAGGAAACTTTTGCGGTCTGTCCTTTATTTCCTTTTTTGGAAGTGATCAGAATGACGCCGTTTGCGCCACGTGACCCATAAATTGCGGTAGATGAAGCGTCCTTCAAAATATCGATACTCTGAATAGAGTTGGGGTTAATATCACTAATGGAACCTGCGAAAGGAATACCATCCAGAACAATCAAAGGATCATTACTGGCATTTAAAGAACGCGTACCGCGAATTCGAATCTGCATTTCAGAACCGGGCTTGGTAGAAGTCCTACTCATTTGGACACCGGGCAACCGACCTTGTAACGCTTCTGTAACATTGGAAGAAGCCACCTCATTGAGCGTCTCACCCTTAATGGATGCCACCGACCCGGTAACCGCTTCTTTTCTTTGCGTACCATAACCAACTACGACGACCTCTTCAAGAGACAGAAGGTCTTCCTGCATTACCACATCGATGGAAGTTCTATTGTCCACCGCCACAACGACTGGTTCAAAACCAATAAAGTTAAAAACCAAAGTCGCATCTGACGCAACTTCAATAGAATATTGACCTTCTACATTGGTAATGGTTCCGGTTGTGGTGCCTTGAACCACAATGTTGACACCCGGCAAAGGACCACCGTTGGTGTCAGTAACTGTTCCTGTGACCCTTATCTCCTGAGACATGGCCACAAAAGATACCGATAAGAAAAAGGTCAATGCAAAGCAAAAACCTTTTTTCAAAACATCATGAATTTTTCTCATCTGAATTAATTTTGTTGATAAACAAATAGACCTGTTATTAATAAAATGTATTGTGCTTTATAGAAAAAGGGTCTCGAACGAAACCACTATTGAATACAATTTTTATCCATTAAAATTTTATTCATATCATGTATTGAATGGGACTCGCATGACTCTGTTTTAATCATCCAGATTAGTTACCATCTAGCCCCGCCGCACCTCATGTCATTCTGTGCTGTCATGCATAAAAAATTAAGATTTAATAATAAAAGAATTTCCTTTTCACCATGTTTTAACAATTAATAAGTTTAAAGTGGAATTGACATACCACGAAATTAAAAACAATCGCCACTGCAGGAGGTGGAAATATTTTGCTAAAAGGTTTACTCTTCTGGTGAAAGGTGGAAATTCCTAGCAGAATGGTAGAAATATTTTAAAAGCACTAAAAAAAGCACTTTTTTTCTAAAAAAATCAAAAAAAGGAAATAGCCGTACGCAGCCTTTCACTGTGATAAGAAGCGGCAAAAAATCCTGATCTGACCGTTTATAAAAAAAGAGGAGAGGTTTCCCTATAACTAACAAAGTGTGTTTTGATTTCAGCCATGTATATCCTTAATATACTGAGAAGGTTTTTTCCCGATTTGTTTAGAGAAACATTTACTGAAATATTTAGGATCCGAAAATCCCACCATAAAACTCACCTCGGAAACAGAAAGCTTATCCTGTCTGAATATTTGAGCAGCTTTTTTTATCCGCATTGACCGGATAAATTCCACCAATGAGAGTCCTGTCAGTGTTTTGACCTTCTTTAGAATGATAGAATGACTCATATTCATCTCGTCCACCAAAACAGACACATCAAAGTCGGGATCAGCCATTTTTTCTTCGGTTACCTCCATCAACCGGTTCAGAAACTTTTCGTCGAGCGGGGTAATAACCTCATCGGAAGGTTCGAGGAGCAACTTTCCGGAAAATTTATTTTTGAAAGCATTTCGGGAGGCGAGCAAAGCGTCAATCTGAGCATTAAGGATATCGATATTAAAAGGTTTGGTCAGATAGCTATCGGCCCCGGTTTTTAATCCCTTGATCATATCATCTTCTTTCGACTTAGCCGTAAGCATAATAACCGGAATATGACTTGTTTCAATATTCGACTTAAAATTATGGACCAGTTCGATCCCTGAAATACCGGGGAGCATAATATCACAAATGATCATATCGGGCATTACCGCCGGAATTTTTTGAAGGGCCTCATCTCCATTATGAAAAACGTTTACTTTAAACTTTTCTCCCAGTGTAGCGGACAGCCATGATGCCAACTCCACATCATCTTCCACCAGGCAGATGTTGGTCTTTCCATTCTGACTTTCCATTTTCAATGCCCCCACCTTTTCATCAGAAAGATTATCCTGTTTTCTCAAAGGCAACATCTCCGAGTCAACCATTTTGGGGCCAGAAGGATTTAACGCAACACTTGTGTCATCGTTATATTCAGATTCTATATGAATGGGCAAAAATATTTCGAAACAACATCCTCTCTCCTCGCAATTAAAAACATGCACCTGTCCATTATGCAATTCCACAAATTCTTTAACAATGGAGAGTCCGATTCCCGACCCACCATGATGCCCATGACCTTTCTGCCCTACCTGCCTAAACCGATCAAAAACATGCGGCAACCACTCTTTGGGAATGCCAGGACCTGTATCACAAACTCTGATAACGACATTGCGATCATTTTTAATTTTCTCAGCGGAGACATTTTCAAATTGGAGCACGACCTTTCCTCCTTGCGGAGTAAATTTCAGGGCATTTGATAATAAATTGTAGATAGATGTAGAAATCATTTTTTCATCTGCCACCATATAGATATCTTCCTTTGCTTCCAAAGTCATTTTAATACCTTTTTGGGTCGCCAAAGTCTTAAAAGCTTCCAGTATTTCTTTTCCCAGTTCGTTTAAGTTAAATTTCACCGGTATAAGTTTGGCATGTCCGGCATCCAACTTTCTGAATTCCAACAACTGATCTACCATTTTCAACAACCGTTTCACATTGCGAAACATGATCATTAATGAGTCATAAAGATCGGACGATACATCTTTTCGCTTAATGGCTTCCTGCAAAGGGCCATAGATCAGCGTCAGAGGGGTTCGGATTTCATGAGAGATATTAGTAAAAAATTTCATTTTGGCTTCGCTTATCTCTCTATCCTTTTTGTTTTCGATGCTCTCAATAATCAGGTTATTTTTTTCCTTAACTCCAATCAATGAGTACTTACGAAAAGCCACCAGGAGGACAACCAATAAGAGGAAATAGAAAAAATATGCCATCGAAGTGCGCCACACGGGAGGATTGACGGTCAGAGGAATGGATGCGACCGTCTCGGCCCAGTCACCAACAAAATTGGTGGCTTTCACTTCAAAAACATAATCTCCTTCATGCAAATTAGTGTATGTAGCCCTCCTGTTTGCACTGGATGTCTCCTGCCAGGAGTCATTGAAGCCCTTTAAGCGATAAGCATAATGGTGCTTCTCAGGATTCGAAAAATGAAGCGCTGAAAATTCGAATGTAACCTCGTTATTTTTATGGGCTAAAACCAGGTGATCGGAGTAGCTAATAAACTTATCCAGGATAACCTTTCCATTAACCGTATCGCCGGGAAAAACGGGTTGATTCTTCACTCTGATTCCGGTGATTTGCACTTTAGGAGAAATGGGATTAAACCGAAGACTATCGGGATGAAAGTAGGCAATCCCGTTTACTCCGCCAAAATACATCACTCCCGTAGATTGATCCTTAAAAGAAGCATTAATATGAAATTCCCCGGACGGCAGGCCATCATTAACCCCATAATTAATAAAGCTCTTTTTCCCGGGAATAAACTTGGAAATACCTTTATTGGTTCCAAGCCAGAGGTTGCCATGGTCGTCTTCTTCAATAAAAAGAACCAATCCACCAGCCAAGCCATCTCTTTCCGAATAAGATTCAAATAAAAGTGTTCCCTGAAGGGCTGCCTGGTCAAGAGAAGTGTTCTCCTTGTGAATAACCTTATTCAATCCGCTACCGGTAGCCACCCAAATATTTCCCGCACTGTCTTCGTAAATGTCATAAATGTCATTATAGCTCAAGCTATTCAAATCACTCGGATCATTTTTGTAGCAAACAAATTCACCATTCCTTTTCACCACATTTTCGCGACGACAAACATTTATGCCACCCCCTTTGGTTCCAATCCACAACAAGTTATTGGAATCTTCCATAATGGAGAGTACTTTATCGCTACTCAGCCCGAGCGACTCTGTTGCCGAACCGTAGTATCTTTCGACACCGCCGTCTCTCAAATCCACATATCCCAAACCGTGTTCCCAAGTGCCATACCAAATTCGTCCTTCCTGATCCTCAAAAAGGGAAAAGACAAATCCAAAAACCTCAAAACTTTGCATAAAACCTTTATCATTAAAGACAGAAAGGCTGTTGGTCGCAGAACCAATCCAAAGATTATTATGACGATCCACCAAAAGAGACATCACTTCATGCGAACTCTCCCATTTGTTAATTTTAACACGTGGAATATTTTTTTTTCGGATTAAATTACCCTGCTGATGCGCAAAAATGTCGATGCCTTGCCCGGCAGTTCCCACCCAAAGATGACTATCATTCCCGTCCATCGCAGTCACCAAATTATCACTCAAAGCATTGATAAGCTCTTTCCCGGGATAAATGATTTTGAAACTGTTTAAAAACAAATCGGCATAGGCCAAACCTTTGCTTTCAGTTCCAACCCACAACACACCAGTTCGATCAATCATTAGAGAATTAATCAGGTTATCCGGAATAAAAAATGAGACATTCTGTTGATCACTATAGTGAGCCACAACTTTATCGTTGGAAATACAAACCAAACCAGCACCTCGTGTTCCTGCCCAAACATTATTTTCGTGATCGATAACAATATCTTCGACCCAATCAACAGGAATCCTCTTATTGGCTGATGCAGTTGTATTAAACGGAACGACCTGAATATATCCATGGGTATGATCCCAATTCAAAATTTTTAACAATCCGTCATAAGACCCAGCCCAAATATTACCATCAGCATCTTGTTTCAATGATGTAATCACAGAAACATCTTTAGTTTCTTCAGAGAGAGAAAAAAAGCTCCCCTTCCGAATATCATAAAAAAACAGTCCTTCCTTACACCCAACCAATAGAAGTCCCTTTTTCAGTTCAAGCACTGTATTAATGGGGATATTGTTTCTGTCGGGATCCATCACATTTCCCCGACTATCGTAGTACAAAGCCTTTTTGGAAACATTAATCACCTTATCGCGAGTGCCTTTTGCTCCGGCCGTAAAAAGCAGAAGCCCTTCAGAAGTTCCGGCCCATAAATGATTCAGGCTATCCAACACCACACACTGTACCAGATCATCATAAGTAAGATTATTAAACCTCGTGATATGTCCGGTAGCCAATTCCAATCGATTCACGCCTCCACTGCGGGTTCCAATCCATAAGAACTTTTCCCTTTCACTTTCCAAACAAGTAATTTCATTATTGGAAAGACTATTGGTATCATTCTGATTATATTTATAGGTGATAAATTCATATCCATCAAAGCGGTTCAAACCATCTTTGGTTCCGATCCAAACGAACCCCAGATGATCTTGCAGCATGCAATATACTGAAGCCTGCGATAGTCCTTCATTCCCCGGAACACTACGAAAGGAATTTCCCAAATAAGAAGATGCATTCAGGCCGTTTGGGGTAAAAATTAAGAAAACCGGCAAGACCAATCGAAGAAAAGATTTCCACACTCCCATATTTCTAATTATTCGGATTAACAACAAATCACCGGATTATGAATAGGAACCTATTCTGTTTTGGCGCAAGGATTGTTTAAAGAGACAATTCCCGCTTCATTTTCAATGAATAAAGCTCCCTCTCGGCAGCAGAATTATCCAAAAGTCCTATGTGAAGAACGATATTTACAAAGATAGTAATCAAATTTAAAAAAATATTTAATCCATGCAATCGATTGCATAATTCTAAAAAAAAGATCTAACTTAGCCCGCCAAAACATGGGAAAATGTCGAAAAAAGGAGTCACCATATATGATATCGCCCAGTCATTAAATGTATCCCCACCAACGGTTAGCCGTGCATTGAAAGATCACCCGTCGATCAGCCAACAAACGCGACAGATGATAAAAGAGAAAGCCATGGAGCTGGGCTATCAAACCAATGCATTGGCCAGCAGCTTGAGGACCCAAAAGAGTTACACGCTAGGTGTAATTGTCCCCAGATTAAACAGTAAATTTATGTCATCGGTCCTGGCCGGGATGGAGAAATCTGCAGTAGACGCCGGTTACCATCTCATTATTATGCAATCATTCGAGACAGAAGAAAAAGAAAAAGAAAATGTCAGGCTGTTGTTTAATCATCGTGTTGACGGCCTAATGGTATCGACCACTTCATCGTCTGACGCCCCCGAATACTTTGCTCCTTTTTTCGAAAAAAACATTCCGGTTGTATTTTTTGACAGAGCACCAAAAAAACAGAAGACATACCATTGTGTCACCATCGATAACCAAGAAGCAGGATATTTAATCACCAAACATCTATTGGAGAATAATAGCAGAAGGATCTTGCATATTACTGGAAATAAAAACCTACAAGTTTACCAACACCGTCTGGAAGGATATAAAAAAGCCCTGAAAGAAAAAAATATAACCTACGACCGTTCATTGATATGGGAAACATCTCTGGACATCCCTGACGGACAACGAGCAGCACAAAAGATCCTAAAAATGAAACCTCTTCCGGATGCGGTATTTGTAGCCAACGACAGTTGTGCTATAACAATTATGCACTATTTACAAAAGAATGGCATTCGCATACCAGAAATGATACAAATTACAGGCTTTAACAATGACCCTTTCTCAGCGTTTTTCAAACCCTCCCTGACAACCATTGATTACCCGGGAGAAAAAATGGGCGAGGCCACAGTAAACTTCATGCTTCAATTAATCAATTCCAAACCAATTATATCTGTTCCCCGACATCTTTCACTGGATTTTAAATTTCTTATCAGGGGATCCACACATAATTCACATGACTGAATAAAATGGCTTCTTCCATTCCGATACTGTCTAAAAGAATAACGATTAATAAATCAATCATTTAACTAAAAATCAAAACAAATGATAACCCCCAGCAAAACAGCCATTGTAACCGGCGGCGCTTCCGGCTTAGGGAAAGCCATTACCAGAGCTTTTACCGAAGCAGGCATTTTTACCATTATCATTGGTCGCGACCGTGAAAAACTTGACGCTGCCCGAGAAGAATTTGGTGATAAATGTAGTTATGAAGCATTTGATCTCACCGATACACAACAAATTCCGGCACTGGTCGATTCTTTGGAGGAAAAATACGGAACCCTTAACATCCTTGTCAATAACGCCGGGATTCATCTGAAAAAGTTGGCACTTGAAACCACAGACGAAGAATTTCAAACAATCATCCACACCAATCAAAACGTGGTTTTTGCACTATCTCGTGAAGTCGCAAAAAAAATGGTCAAGCATGGTGGAGGCACCATACTAAACATCAGTTCCATGGCAGCCCATTACGGTATTCCCCAAGTGATTGGGTATACTGCCGCCAAAAGTGCGGTAGAGGGAATGACTCGTGCGCTAACCGTAGAATGGGCTCCCAAAGCGATCCGTGTCAACGCTATTGCGCCGGGATTCATCTACTCACAAATGTCGGCCAAAGCCTTGGACAATGACCCGGAACGCAAACAAAAAGTCTTTTCGCGGACCCCCATGGGGCGCATGGGACAACCGGAAGAGGTGGCATCCGCCGCACTATTTCTGGTTTCTGATGCTGCCAGTTATATTACCGGGGTAGTTCTACCGGTAGATGGAGGTAACTCAATAGGATTTTAAATAACCACATTTTTGAACCCATTCAACATCTATTTTGGACAACACATAAAAACAATAAACCATGAAAATAACGGATGCCAAAATAATTGTTTGCTCTCCCGGGCGCAACTTTGTTACACTTAAAATATATACTGACGAGGGGATCTATGGATTGGGGGATGCCACCCTGAATGGCCGTGAACTGGCTGTAGCCAAATATCTGGAAGAATATTGTATTCCATCTCTTATTGGTCGTAATCCCCTCAACATAGAAGACATCTGGCACTATTTCTATCGTGGCGTTTACTGGAAACGCGGCGCAGTAACCATGACAGCCATCGCTGCCATAGATATGGCACTTTGGGACATTAAAGGAAAAATGTTGAACACTCCCCTATACAATCTCTTGGGGGGGAAGAGTCGTAGCAAAGTTATGGTTTATGCCCATGCCAATGGGACGGATCTCAACCATACGCTGGAGAGCGTAGCAGAAGAACTGGACAAAGGCTTCAAAGCGATTAGAGTACAATCAGGCATTCCGGGTCTGGCTCATACCTATGGGGTAGCAGAGAAAGGAGCCAAATACGAACCCGCAGAGAAAGGACTTCCAAGGGAAGATTTATGGGATACCCATAAGTATCTTAATTGGGCTCCTAAACTGTTTAGTAAGGTCAGAGAACATTTTGGGGAGGATCTTCTTTTACTGCATGATGTACATCACCGGCTTACGCCCATCGAAGCGGCAAGACTGGGTAAAGAGCTGGAGCCCTTTCATCTTTTCTGGATGGAAGATGCAGTGACCGGAGAGCTTCAGGAGGGTCTTGAAATCGTTCGACAACATACCACCACCCCCCTTGCAATAGGAGAAGTCTTTAATTCAGTATTTGACTATACTACGCTCATAACAAAACAACTAATAGACTTTGTGCGCATGCCCATTGTTCATGGCGGAGGGATTACCCATCTTCAAAAGGTTGCTGCGTTTGCTTCCATATACCATGTTCAAACCGGCTTTCATGGTGCCACCGATCTTTCGCCAATAAATATGGCTGCCGCCCTGCATTTCGATTTTGCCATCAACAATTTTGGAATTCAGGAGTACATGCCTCATGAAAAAATCGTCAACGAGGTATTTAAAACCAATTACCACTTTGAAGATGGCTATATGTATATTGACGACACACCGGGTATCGGTGTTGATATTGATGAGGAGGCGGCAAAAAAATTCCCTTACTCTTCGGCAAGCCTTCCGGTCAACAGAAAAACAGATGGCACATTGTTTTACTGGTAGTCATCCCCATATTCCCCTTTTTTTCACAGGATGATTGTTCCTATATTTACCGGGAACAATCATTTTTTTGTATGAGTTGGACATCAAAACAATTTTCGATCCTCTCCCTGGTGGCGATCACCTCGTTTATGGGGACCTTTCTAATATCTTCCATCAACATAGCGCTTCCTTCCATCGAAAAAAGTTTTGAGTTGGATGCCGTCACTCTCAGCTGGGTGGTTACCGCCTTTCTTCTGTCGATGGCCCTCCTCTTGCTACCTGCCGGACGATGGGGTGATTTAACGGGCATACGCCGACTCTTTAAAACAGGGGTTATCCTCTTTACCCTATCCTCGGTGCTTTGCGCTTTGTCTCCCTCCGGGCTATGGTTAATAGGGTTTCGCTTTGTGCAAGGGGCAGGGGCAGCGTTTACCAGCACAACGGGTCCGGCCATACTGGTTTCGGCCTTTCCGCCCCGACAAAGAGGCAGTGTATTGGGGATGTCGGTATCGGCGGTGTATTTGGGTCTGGCCTTTGGGCCGTTTGTGGGAGGTATCCTCACTCAATCCTTGGGGTGGCGTTCCATTTTTTATGTTTCCGCGCTATTGGGAATTGGGCTTACCATCATCACCCACCTTTTTCTGGGAAAAGATATGGGCCTTCCTGATACAACCCCCAAAAAGGTAAATCTAAAAGGCCTGTTTTATTATACAATAGGTCTCACCACGCTACTATATGGCTCATCCACAATTCCCAGGCTTTCAGGATGGTTGCTGATAACAGCAGGTTTTTTGGCTCTCCTTGTTTTTTGGAAGACAGAGGCGAAAAATCCCAACCCGGTCATCCCCACCACCCTTTTCACAAAAAATCGATTGTTTGCCTTTTCCAATCTGGCAGCGCTCATCAATTACAGCGCCACTTTTGCCATCGTATTTCTACTCAGCCTCTATTTGCAGAAAATACAGAATATGAGTCCGCGACAGGCCGGCATGATTTTGGTTGCTCAACCGTTGATGATGGCTTTTTTTTCACCTGTCGCCGGTCATTTATCAGATAAAATACAGCCGCGACTATTGGCAACGCTGGGGATGACCATGTGCACCCTGGGTCTGGCAGCTTTAAGTTTTTTAGGGCCGGTCACTTCTATTGCTTTTTTAGTCTTTTTATTGGTATGGATGGGGTTGGGCTTTGCATTTTTCTCATCTCCCAACATGAATACCATAATGAGTTCTGTAGACAAAACAAAATATGGACTGGCCTCAGGAACCGCCGCCACCATGAGAGTCGTTGGACAAATAGCAAGCATGACCATTGTTACCTCTCTTTTCGCACTTCTCTTTAACGGTAAAAGCGTGGAAACCATTGGTTCTTCCACATTCCTTACCGCCATGAGGTATGGATTTTTGACTTTCTCGATAATCTCGATGGCAGGCATCTATTTTTCATATAACCGGGGGACCATGAAAAGAGAATAAATGCAAATTCAAGAGCATACCTCCACCGCCAATAAGAAAGTCACAAAAGATGTGAACGCAGCCTGCGATGAATTCAGGATTAATCCTCGTAATCATCCTTACTTTCTCCAAATTGCACGGACCCGATATTTGTCAGTTCATATTCTCCCAACTCAAACCTGACATTCGCATTTTCTTCCAGTTCGGTAACCAACATCTTACTAACTGTCCCTTTTTCTTTATCATGGCTCTCGCTTTCCATCAACGTACCTTCAAATATACCTTCCGAGTATAATTTGGCCTTAAAAATGGAAAAGTAGGTATCCTCCGATATCCACTTCACCGACTTGGCAATCCAGAAAGCACCTTTCTGCTTTTCTGTTTCATAAGTATACTCTTCACATTTATGGCCAAGGATATTCTTGGTACGTCCCGTTTTTTTCGGTCGAAGATCCATATTCTCGCCATCATTATTTTCATCCATCTCATCAGCAACCCCCTTAAAAACGTTCTCAATGCTTCGAATACCGTAAATCACCCCGGTTTTTCTACCGTCCTCTTCCATGAGGACAATCGTTGCATTGTTGGTGAAGTCCATAATGAACATACCTTTTGTATTGCCCTTGTCCTGATCGGGCTCATCGGAAATAAACTCATAGGCAAAGTTTTTCTCACCGGGCGAAATATAGGTTACCACATCCCCTTCGTCTTTCACTTTACCTTGTTTATTTAACGATGAATAATGAATCTTCATCTTTGATGAAAAACCGTAACTATCGGCAACGGAGACAGGCTCTGATGAAACGCCCATGCTCTTCATCATTGAGCTAATTCTGTTTAGCTCTTTATTTTCTTCCGATTGACTATCTTCCGTATTGACATCATTTCCTTCCAGGGCTTCTTCCGCTTTGTCGAGTCCCTTGTCGATTTGTTCATCCAGTTTTTCCTCCGCCCGATCCTCTGCTTTCTGTTCCGCCTTTTCCTTTGCTTTTTTGGTTATCCTGTCTAAAAGCCCCTGCGAATATCCGGGCATTGCAAATGAACCAATTAACAACACGATCAGTATTTTCTTCATAAATTTCATCACACAACAAATTTAAGTTGTTAAACCTTGATTAATTATTCCTCACATTTCGGTATCAAAAAAATTGATGACCCTATTTTCTGACACTCCATTGTTGGAAGTTATTGCCTCTACAGGTATTTGTCAACAATATTATCATCAATTCCATTTTTCCTAACCAGGAAAACCTCAAAAACAAAAGCCACCAAGAAGATTGTTGATTAAATGAAGACACCAAACAGCTTCCAGACCTAAGCAAACAACCTCTGCAACAAGCAATTTTTTTTCAAGACAAAGCTTCCCCAGGATAACTGTTAAAGGAAAAGTGATCCCCGAGCTAAAAGCACATTCTTTGAAAAAAAATATTTATTAATTTTATCCATTATTAATGTGGCAAGCCCATAACAATAGTACAATTAACCCTAAATTAAATCTGTCATGTTAAAAATGATTGTATCCGGAACCCTCGGTCAGGATGCCGAAATCCGGGAAATAGGAAAAAGAAAAGCTATTAATTTTGTGGTTGCTGTATCCATGGATTACAAAGATCAACAGGGCAACAAAATTGAACGAACGGAATGGGTCAAAGCCGTCATTTGGAAAAATGAGGGTCAAAGCACCAAGGTCGCCGACTTTTTGAAGAAAGGTCGCAAGGTCCTACTTGAAGGGGTTCCTTCCAGTGAAGGTTTTAAAAGCAAGGATGGGGACATAAAATCTTCGTTGAACATCAATGTTAAGGAACTCGAATTTTTAAACTGATCCCTACTTGCAAAATAAGCAACGAAAAATGCAACAAAAGCTGCCGAGATGCCCCGGCAGCTTTTGACTTATTTTGTGGCAAACAGTAATTTTCCCACTGAAAAAAGGACATACAACAATACTGTAACTGCAATGCCGCCCACACCTAAAAAGAGGAGAGCCGCCAGACCTACTAACAGCAACAGATAACGCAACTCATTCCCCTTGATGCCAAAAGACTTAAACTTTAATGAGAACATTGGTATTTCACTCACCAGCAATCCACAAAAGACAATAATTAAAGGAAGGACAATGTAAATAGAAGAAAGGGTGTTCCACCCTTCTCCTCTTGTGTATATTAAATGCACCAATGAAACGGAAAACATTCCGGTGGCAGTGGTGGTCAGCCCCAAAAAGGATTCAGTCTGTCGTGTATCAATATTGAATTTGGCCAGACGCAATGCAGAAAAAACCGTCAAAATCAGTGGCAATAAGATCAACCCCTGTCCCACACTATTCATCTGCCAGAAATCGATATTCCAATCCTTGGTCATTCCAAAATGGATAAGCGACATATATGCCGCAGCGGGCGCCAAACCAAAGCTGATCAAGTCGGCCAGAGAATCCAGTTCTTTGCCTATATCACTATAGGCTTTTAAAAGTCGGGCGGCAAAACCGTCAGAAAAATCGAAGACCGCAGCTGCCAACACGCACCAGGCCGTCAAATCGGGGCGTCCCTGCAAGGCCAGAAACACGCCTATTGTACCTAAAAGCAAATTCAGACATGTAAGCGTATTGGGTAGATGTTTAAAAAGGTTCATATCAGACAAAATATTTTTTAATTTTTACAACCGACAAATGTAACCTTTTTATGCAGATGATCGATTTTGAGGGCCTCGATCGGGCAATATTTTCGACCTTTGTCATTTCTTCATTCACAGGCTAAAAATTTACGTCGGCTCATTGATCCCAATGGCAGAAAAAAGTTTTTAACAATTATGTCCAGTCATTGACCATTTGTTTTCAATCCACAAAAAACATAAAAAAGACACATTTTCTGATTCCTAAACAATCTTTTATTGTCAAACCTATTATATTTGCAGTCAACATAATTGGACCTTTCTTTAACTAATTTGCTTCCTGATAACAGGGCACTAATCGAAACTCTCAGCGACCCGAGTTGACCAAATCTTGTCCCAACAACATTGATAGGAAAGAGGACCGCATCATACAACGGCTTTCTTTTATCATCACAACATTCATCTAAAATATTGGGAAAATAAAACATCCACAACCCTGCCCAACACATGGTCCTTTGAGGTCAAACCTTTTGCCATGGATGTTTCATTAAGCCCATTCCAAATATAACTTAATCACGAAGTGACACATTAACAATATGACATTCATCACATTTTATAGAACGAAAACATTTCTACTATCTTTTTTTTAAACCTAAAATTTACATCACTATGCTAATACAATGGACAGAAGACCTCTCGGTAGGGAATGGAACCTTAGACCAGGAGCATCAGAAATGGATTTCTCTCCTCAATGATTTTTATGAAGGATTGAAAGCAGGAAAATCAAAAGAAAAACTCACCGAACTGGTTGTGGGAATGCTCGAATATACCAAGTATCATTTCGCCGACGAGGAACGATACATGAAATCGATCCACTTCCCCGAATTTGAAAATCATAAAGCAAAACATGATTTTTATATTGATAAGATCACCCAATTCTATGAAAAAATCCAAAACAACCAGCTAATCCTATCGCTGGAAGTCACAAATTTTTTAAAAAACTGGCTTATTAATCACATCAAAGGTACCGACAAGAAGTACGCAGAATTTGCCAAAAACATTTAATTAACAATTCAAACCCCTTGTAACACCATGACAATGATTAAATGGAAATCTGACTATTCTGTAAACCAACCCAACATCGACCAAGAACACCAAAGCCTGTTCAGGATGTTAAATCAGTTCTATCAGGGAATTAAAGATGGGTCGTCTAAAGAGAGACTGGCTCAACTGATCAAAGGATTATTGGAGTATGCCCAAAATCATTTTTCTCATGAAGAAAGATTCATGCAGTCTATTGGTTACCCAAGGCTTCAGACCCACCGTAAAGAACATCATGCATTCATTCAAAAAGTCAATGAATTTTATGACAAGTACTCATCGGGTCGGTTAATCCTTTCACTGGAGGTCACCGGATTTATCAAGGACTGGATTACCAACCACATATTGAATGAAGATAAAAAATATGCTGACTTTGTTCTATCACAGAAAAAGGAGTAAAAATTTGATATTGTAAAAAAAGAACCTATTTTTGCATTGAATTGTCATCATAAAACAGGAAATTAGTTATGAATTTTTCAGTACATCATCGCCATACTCATCATCATTTTCATCTCTTGTGAAGAGGGTGGGCTGTTGTACTATTATTAAAAAGATAAAAGGCTTACCTCGTTGGTAAGCTTTTTTTTTGCCACAGCCCATGAATAAACAATAAATTTGAAACCACGGGAAAAATACCCCAATAAAACGAGCATGGCAGAATTTATCTCAAATTATCACAACTCAAAGGGAAGCAGAAATTGTCTCCAAACAGCCATGCCAAACCACCCCGACCGTTCCGACACATTGGAACGCATGGGATATCAAACAACTAGAAAAATTAAAAAGCAATGAAAACAAAATTACGTGTTGCACTACAAAAGAAAGGAAGATTGTTCGAAGACAGTCATAACCTGTTGCGTGAGGCAGGAATTAAGTTCAATCTGGGCAATGGCCGGCTGGTGGCTTCCGCCACCAAATTTCCACTGGAAGTATTATTTCTGCGAGATGATGATATTCCGCAGACCGTATTCGACGGAGTTGCGGATATTGGCATTGTCGGCCAAAACGAACTTCTGGAAAAAGGCTTTAAACTCAAAACCGTAAAAAAGCTTGGATTCAGCAAATGCCGCCTTTCATTGGCCATCCCAAAAGAAATAGAATACACCGGTCTCTCCTGGTTTAATGGCAAAAAAGTAGCCACCTCCTATCCCAAAATATTACAGCACTTTTTTTCAGAAAAGGGAATCAATGCCCAGATCCACGAGATTGCCGGATCGGTTGAAATTGCTCCGGGCATTGAACTGGCCGATGCCATCTTCGACATTGTCAGTTCGGGCAGCACATTGGTTGCCAATCACCTTAAAGAAGTGGAAAAAGTAATGGATTCGGAAGCCGTATTGGTCTCTGCCGATGGTTTATCCGCTGAGAAAGAGGCCATCCTCGACCAGCTGATTTTTCGCATCAATGCTGTGATGGCATCCAACTCCAACAAATACATTCTATTGAATGCTCCCAACGACAAGGTAAATCAAATCGTAGATATATTGCCGGGCATGAAAAGTCCTACCGTACTCCCGCTAGCGCAAGAAGGATGGTCAAGCATCCATTCGGTAATAAAAGAAGACCGCTTTTGGGAAGTAATCGGGCAATTGAAAGAAAATGGTGCTGAAGGGATCCTCATCATACCGATTGAAAAAATGATTTTGTAGATGAGAAATGAATCTTTCCACACCCTGCTTTTCTCCAACGATCATTTGGTGTAATATTGAACGCCAAAGATGGGAAGGAAAGAACATTAACATCATAAACCACAAGGTTCCATTCGTATAAAACAAATAGACAAAGTCGATACGACACAACGTTCGGAATACCAACCATCTCTCATTGAGATCAAACTTCCCAGATTTGTTTCGCACGACTCATAAAACAGAAATTCCATGAAGACATTCAGATATCCGGATCCTGCCGAATGGCCTCAACTCATAAAACGGGCCATCGGCAACCAACAGGAGGTAATGGAGAGAGTAAAACCCATCCTCGATGCTATAAAAAGAGATAAAGACAAAGCCGTTGGTGAGTTCACAGCCAAATTCGACGGGATAGCTCTAAACACTTTTGAAGTTCCCGAAGAAGAGGTCAAAAAAGGATGTCTGGAAGTGGACAGCAAGTTAAAAAGTGCCATCAACGCGGCCATCCTCAACATCCGTCAATTCCATGAAAGTCAAAAACTACCGATAAAGAAGGTAGAAACCACACCGGGTGTGGTATGTTGGCAGCGCAGCACCCCCATCGAAAGGGTAGGTCTTTACATTCCGGGAGGGTCAGCCCCATTGTTTTCAACGGTTTTGATGCTGGCCATTCCTGCCGCCATAGCCGGATGCAAAGACATTGTACTATGTTCGCCACCAGACAAAGAGGGGAAGATCCATCCGGCCATTCTCTTTGCGGCCCACCTGACGGGTGTTACAAAAATCTTCAAAGTGGGCGGGGCTCAAGCCATTGCAGCCATGGCCTACGGCACGGAAACCATCCCCAAAGTGGACAAAATATTTGGCCCGGGAAACAGCTATGTGACGGCAGCCAAACAGCTGGTAACGCTCGATGGCGTGGCCATTGATCTGCCGGCAGGGCCTTCCGAGGTGATGGTGATGGCCGATGAAAGTGCCGATCCCGACTTTGTTGCCTCAGACCTTTTATCGCAGGCAGAACACGGACCCGATAGCCAATCCATATTGGTCACCAACAGCGAATCATTGGCGGAAGCAGTAACCGAAAAGATCGACGAGCAGCTCCAACATCTCCCCCGGGCCCAAACCACCCGGAAAGCCTTACAAAACAGCCGCATTATCCTGCTGAAAACGATGGACCAAATGGTGGCTTTTTCGAACTCGTATGCCCCGGAACACTTAATTCTTGCCGTTCGAAATCCCGAATATGTTTCAGAAAATATCATCAATGCCGGATCGGTCTTCCTAGGACATTTCACCCCTGAGAGTGCCGGCGATTATGCCTCCGGCACCAACCACACCCTTCCCACCTATGGATATGCCAGAGCATACAGCGGTGTCAACCTGGATAGTTTTTGTAAAAAAATCACATTCCAGAAGATCTCCGAAAAAGGACTCCAAAAACTGGGCCCCATTATTGAAACCATGGCGGCCGCCGAACAACTGGACGCCCATAAAATGGCCGTTTCATTACGCCTAAAAAAAACATGACCCAATGCACAACCAAATAGTAAAAACCAGTAGTCCCCCAAAAAACACCCATTAAAATCGGATACTCGAATGTCAAAAAAACTTAAACGATTCAAAAACTTAACGGATTTTGACTCATAACAACAACCAAAAACTATTAACCTTGCTTATATTTACTCCCCCCAAAGAATTAAAGGCAGGAAAGAGCATAACAACGGTTATTTCGTTCTGCTACCATGGTTGGGAATACTTCCTGAACCAATAAACTGATGAAACGAGCATGACAATGTGAGGTTGTCAAAACAAGCACATGGATCAACTAATGGTCATGCGAGTTCCATCCAACCAATAACTTAACTATAATTTATACGGATGAAAGCAACACTTCTGATTATCCTGCTACTGATGGCCGGGCTATCTTTAGACGCACAGGATTCAAATTACAAAACGGTATCCAATGTCCACTACTATTCCGATGAGATCAATCGGTCGGATAACTATATCAATGAGCGATGTGTTTTGGACATCTATTACCCTACCAACAAAAAGGGTTTCAGCACTGTCGTATGGTTTCACGGAGGGGGTTTATCACAGGGTCATAAAGAAATACCACAAGCATTGAAAAACAAGGGGATCTGCGTAATTGGAGTCAACTATCGGCTTCACCCCAAGGTTAAATCCCCCAAATATGTTGAAGATGCCGCCGCGGCAGTAGCCTGGACCATCAAAAACATCCACCGGTATGGCGGGGATTCCACTCTGGTTTTTGTGTCGGGACACTCTGCCGGCGGTTACCTCACCAGCATGGTTGGTCTGGACAAACATTGGCTTGCAAAATTTCATGTCGATGCCAATCAAATTGCCGGGTTAATTCCTTTTAGCGGACATACCATTACCCACTTCACCATTCGGGATGAGCGAGGAATTCCCGGCACACAACCGATAGTAGACGAGATGGCACCACTCTACCATGTTCGTCCGGATGCCCCACCCTTGTTACTGATAACCGGCGACCGTGAATTGGAGATGCTGGGACGTTATGAAGAAAACGCCTATTTAATGCGTATGATGAAAGTGGTAGGACACACTCAAACCCGATTATATGAACTCGACGGATATGGACACGGCATGACTGAACCGGCCTTTCCTCTTCTTCTAAAAGAAGTAGCACGCATCACGCAGGAAAAGCATGTTAATGCCCCAGCTCAAAACTAAAATCGACGATACAATCACCACCCGAATAGTCAAGAACATCTTAACTAAAGTTGTTTAGCAATGAAGCCTCTCGAGCAGTTATTACGCCCCAACATAAGGCATCTCAAACCCTATTCTTCGGCACGCGACGAATACAGTGGCGAGGCGGCGGTATTCTTGGATGCCAACGAAAATCCCTTTAATGCCCCTTACAACCGTTATCCCGACCCCTATCAGCGGGAGCTCAAAAAGCACATTGCCCGGATCAAGGGCGTATCGTCGAAAAAAATCTTTTTGGGCAACGGCAGCGATGAAGCCATAGATATTGTGTTGCGTGCCTTTTGCGAACCGGGGATTGACAATATCGTTTCCATCGTCCCCACTTACGGCATGTATCAGGTAGCCGCCGACATCAACAACATAGAAGTCAGGAAGGCTTTGCTCACACCGGATTTTCAGCTCGACCCCAAAGCCATTTTGAACCAGGTGGATGAACACACCAAAGTCATCTTTCTTTGTTCGCCCAACAATCCTACCGGTAATTGCTTTAGAGAAGCACACATCCTTGAAGTGCTCGAAAGCTTTGACGGGATGGTGGTACTGGATGAAGCCTATATTGATTTTGCTGCTGAGAAAAGCTGGCTTCCCCGTCTCAATGTCTGGCCAAACCTGGTGATTTTACAAACGTTTTCCAAAGCATGGGGGATGGCCGGTATCAGACTGGGAATGGCTTTTGCCGACGAAGCTATAATAAACACGTTTAGTAAAATTAAATATCCATACAACATCAATCTTTTGACTCAGAAAAAAGCATTGGAATTTTTGGAAAAAAATCAAGATACAATGCAGACGTGGGTAAATGAGCTGCTGGAAGAAAAAAAGAAACTGATTGAAGCGCTGAAGGCCATCCCTTTTGTTCAGAAAATCTTTCCTTCTGATGCCAATTTTCTTTTAATAAAGACCGAAAACCCCCAAAAAATCTATAATTTTCTAGTGGATAAAAAGATTATTATTCGTGACCGATCTTCCGTAGCCTTATGCGAAGGCTGTTTGCGCGTTACGGTTGGCGCACCGGAAGAGAATCAATTATTGATTGAAGCCCTGAAAATGCTTTAATCCCTAAAAAGATTCATCCATACCACTTTTTAAAACCAAAAAGAGATGAAACAACGACTACTTTGGATTGCAATGACCACCTTAGCTTTCAATACCGTGGCACAGGATGCTGTTTTTCCGCTTTACGAAGGGAGCATTCCCGGCAACAAAGCAACGGATGTAGAAGAAATCCGGAAGTCCTCCGGCAGCGGGTCTCCGGTACTCACCAATGTCACCAAGCCTGAATTATGGTGGTATTCGGCCGGAACAGAAACGGCCAAACCGGCCGTCATCATTTGCCCGGGTGGAGGCTACCATTACGAGGCCTACGAACATGAAGGAAAACAGGTTGCCCAATGGCTGGCCGGACTGGGGTATCAAGCCTTTGTGCTAAAATATCGGTTGCCCGACGAAAAGCTCTTTGACAAGGCCACCTTTATTCCGATGGCCGACACCCGGCAAGCCATCCTCACGGTTCGTAAAATGGCCCAATCGGTCGGTGTCCATCCGAACAAAGTGGGCATCATGGGATTTTCGGCCGGCGGACACCTGGCTGCATCGGCCTCTACTCTTTTCAACAAAAAAATCCCTTTCGCCAAAAGAGGAAAAGCGGTGCGTCCCGATTTTTCTGTACTGATCTATCCGGTCATCTCCATGACCGACGAGCTAACTCATAAAGGGTCAAAAAGAGCGTTGATAGGCGAAAATCCATCCTCCGAAATGGTTGAACTCTTCTCCCTCGAGAAACAAGTCACCAAAAAGACGCCACCGACCTTTATCCTTCATGCCTCTGACGATAAATCGGTTCCTGTAGGCAACACCACCTCCTACGCAAAAGCACTGGAAGACAATAACGTTCCGGTCAAGGAGATCCTCCTTCCCCGTGGAGGACATGGATTTGGATTCAAAAAGGATAGTCCCGCCTTTCAATGGACCGATCATTTGGCAGAATGGATGGCCAACAACATTCGTTAATGGATAATCATCTACATGCCACAAGAAATAAATTCAATTAATTCAGGTGGAATGAAACCCGCATGGCGTCGTTTTTCAAACAATTCATTTTGTAACTAAACCTTGCCATAGTGGTTGCATCTCAACCGGCAATTTGAGAATCCTTATGGAAACACCAAAACGTATTCTTTTTATCGACCGTGACGGCACCATAATCAAAGAACCACCCGTCGACTACCAGGTGGACAGTCTGGAAAAGCTGGAATTTTATCCGGGCGCCATTGTCAATCTGGCTCGTATTGTCAAGCATCTGGACTTCCAGTTGGTGATGGTAACCAATCAGGATGGACTGGGAACGGAATCTTTTCCTGAGGAAACCTTCTGGCCCGCTCATAACAAAATGCTGAAAACTCTGGAAGGCGAAGGAATAGAGTTTGCGGACATTCACATCGACCGTTCGTTTCCGGAAGATAATGCCCCTACCAGAAAGCCACGAACCGGAATGTTAGAAAAATACTTGTCGGGTCATTACGACCTGGAAAACTCTTTTGTCATCGGGGATCGCCTCACCGACGTGGAGCTGGCAAAAAACATGGGATGTAAAGCCATTCTTCTAAAAGAGCCGGAAGATGTTCTTCCGCTGTTGGAAAAACAAAACCTAAAAGAGCACTGTGTGCTTTGCACCCATCGTTGGGATAAAGTCACCAACTTTCTTTTCACCAAAGACCGTAAGGTTACCGTAGAGCGCAACACCTCCGAAACCCAAATTAAAGTTGATTTAAATCTCGACGGCACAGGTAAATGCCACATCAACACCGGTCTTGGCTTTTTTGATCATATGCTGGAGCAAATAGGCCGCCATTCGGGATGTGACCTTGACATCAATGTTAATGGCGACCTTCATGTAGATGAACACCACACCATCGAAGACACGGCGCTGGCGTTGGGTGAAGCCATAAAAAAAGCTTTGGGCGACAAACGAGGGATTGATCGGTATGGCTTCTCATTGCCCATGGATGACTGCATGGCTCATGTAGCCATCGATTTTGGCGGTCGTCCCTGGCTGGTTTGGAAAGCCAAATTTAAACGTGAAAAAGTTGGCGATCTGCCCACCGAAATGTTTTATCATTTCTTTAAAAGTTTTGCGGATGCCTCGGCGGCCAACATCTACATTAAAGCCAAAGGTAAAAATGAGCATCATAAAATAGAGGCTATTTTTAAAGCTCTGGCACGAGCCATAAAAGCGGCCATCCGAAAAGATCCGTTGAACCAACAGCTCCCTTCAACAAAAAATTTTCTTTAATCAGAACTACTCGTTACTGGTAGAAAAAGAGAAGACGGGACTTAAGCAACATTTCGACTTATAGCGGAAGTCATTACATCGCTGCAGCAAGGTTTCAAATCACTCTGGAAGCCGTTACATCGCTGCAGCAAGGGTTCAAATCACCCTGGAAGCCGTTACATCCCTGCAGGAAGGGTTCAAATCACTCTGGAACCCATTACATCGCTGCAGCAAGGGTTCAAATCACTCTGGAAGCCGTTACATCGCTGCAGCAAGGTTTCAAATCACTCTGGAACCCATTACATCGCTGCAGCAAGGTTTCAAATCACTCTGGAACCCATTACATCACTGCAGCAAGGTTTCAAATCACCCTGGAAGCCGTTACATCGCTGCAGGAAGGTTTCAAATTACTCTGGAAGCCGTTACATCGCTGCAGGAAGGTTTCAAATCACTCTGAAACCCATTACATCACTGCAGCAAGGGTTCAAATCACTCTGGAAGCCGTTACATCGCTGCAGCAAGGTTTCAAACAAAACCCATCAACAATTGGCATATCAATTGCATGAAATTGAACCCGAAAAATGCATTAAAAAATCTATTCATGACATATATTTGATTAATTTATAACCAATATGAAGAGGGTCGGAGGGCAATGTACATCAATTGACTTTACTTGGTTTAATCCTTAATTTAAGGACAATCTGATTTTAGAACAGCAACGTATAACCAGGACATAAATAAATTTTCAACTGATGAACTCAACCATGAAACAGAATACCAAACATTGGTGGAAGTTGGCTTTCATACCGGTCATGCTTTCGGGCATTATTTTTTTCTCATGTTCATCCACAAAAAAATTAGAAGGCCCTCTGCCAAAGGTAAAATTTGAAAAGAACAACATCACTCAGAGTGAAGACTCGGTAGAATATGAACTGATTGTTCTGGATCCCGGATTTGAATCATGGCTGATCTCTCAGCCCCCGGCCAATTATTATTCGCAGCAATATTACGAAAACTGGAACCAGCGCTACGTTACCGAGTGGAACCACCGTCACAGCAGTCCACTGCGTTACGGCAGCTTCTATGAAACCGCCATCGACTACGACCCTTCTGTGGATTACGGTCTGGAACTCAACTACAGGCTCTATTCCTACTTTCGTTTTATAGAACATGAATACGGGATAGTGCTCATTCCTCGTGGAAGGTGAAAATTATTGTTAGAGATATGAAATTTAGAGATATAAGATTTAAGATATGAGATTTAAGATTTAGAGATATAAGATATAAGTTAAGGGGATAAAAGAAATTTTCAATTTTCCCGATCAATAGATGCAATTTTGGAAGATGGCTTGACACGGGGATCCTTTCAATCATTCAACTTATCATAAACCAACCACAAACAGACTTCTTTGGTCTTCATTTATTATCTTCCTGCACCGAGAAAAATTTTTATAATCACAATCCTTGGAGCAGGAATATATTTAGCTATTTTTACGAGTTCAAAGGTTTAATCGTAAAACTTTAATAGCATGGCATTTCTTGAAGCCAGAGGAATAGTAAAACGATATGTCAATCACCTGGCCCTGGACAAAGTAGAAATTGATGTCCCCCAAAACAGCATTTATGGATTATTGGGGCCCAATGGTGCCGGGAAAACCACTCTGATCCGCATCATCAATCGCATCACCGGCCCCGACGAGGGGACTCTGATGATCGACGGACGTCCCCTAAAAAATTCGGACATTCGTGATTTTGGCTATCTGCCCGAAGAACGAGGTCTCTACAAAAAGATGAAAGTGGGCGAGCAAGCGCTCTATCTGGCGCGCCTAAAAGGTCTTTCGCGCAGGGACGCTCTGAAACGGCTTAAATATTGGTTTGAAAAGTTTGAAATTCAATCCTGGTGGGACAAAAAAGTGGAAGAACTCTCCAAAGGAATGGCGCAGAAAGTGCAGTTCATTGTTACCGTTCTTCATGAGCCGGCTCTTCTGATTTTCGATGAGCCATTCAGCGGTTTTGATCCTGTTAATGCCGCCCTCTTGAAAAAAGAGATTTTAAAACTCAAAGAGAAAGGTGCCACCATCATTTTTTCTACCCACAACATGGCATCGGTAGAGGAGTTGTGCGATCACATCAGCCTGATCAACAATGGTAAAGCGATGATCGAAGGCCCCACCGAATCGGTACGCCGGCAGTTCAGGCAAAATCTGGTAAGCATTGATTTTTCGGGCAACCCCGAAACGATCGAAAAAATCTTAAGCAACCATTTTGTCCTTCACCGTTTTGAGGCGATCAACGATCATTTCAATGCCCAAGTGAAGATCAGAGACGACCAATCCATCAATCAGGTGCTGGAAACCATTTTGTCGCAATGTCATATTCACCAGTGTCAGGAATTGCTTCCCAGCATGAATGATGTCTTTATTCAGGTCGTGAATCAAAAAACAACCCCGAGCCAAAAACAGGAATCATGAGTAAAATATCACTAATCATAGAACGAGAATATCTTTCGCGAGTCAAAAAGAAAAGCTTTATCATCATGTCGATTCTGGGGCCGCTTCTATTTGCAGCCCTGATGATTGTTCCGGTTTGGCTGGCTTCGATGGAAGACGATGAGAGCAAAGTGATTGCCGTAATAGACGAGACAGGGCTTTACACCGGACAAATCAACAACACCGAGTTGTTAAAGTTTGAATTTCTCAACGACCAAAACGAAGATGAAGTTCGTCAGAACTTTTCAGAGTCGGGCTATTATGCGTTTCTGGTTATCTCAGATAATCTGCTGGAGAAGCCGGATGCAATCCGTCTTTACAGCGACTCGCAAATCACCATGGACGTGAAAGACCATGTCAAAAGGAGCCTACGGCAATATCTCAAAGAATCCAAATTACTCTCATACAATGTATCCGGGCTGGAAGATATAATGTCAGATCTGGAGGGTATAAATGTGGAAATATCCACGGTAAAGATCGGAGATGACGGAAGCGAAAAACAAAGCTCTGCAGAGCTGACCATGATCATCAGCATGGCCTTTGCCTTTATCTCATATATGTTCATTTTCATATACGGAGGTCAGGTAATGCGAGGGGTAATGGAAGAGAAAACTTCCCGCATAGTGGAAGTGATTGTATCGTCGGTAAAACCCTTTCAGCTGATGATGGGCAAAATCATTGGGTTGGCCATGGTAGCACTGACTCAAATCTTGCTTTGGGTGGTGCTCACCCTCTTAATCGTAACGGGTGTCAAGTCAGTTTTTTTCAACGACACGCCTCTTCCTTCGGCGACCAGCCCACAAACAGAGTTATTGCAAAACCTGGATAACGGCCAACAGGCGGTTCCCACGAGTGATGGGCTTGAGTTTGATAAGATCATGGAAATGGTTAAAAGCCTTGAACCGGCCAAGACCCTTCTTTTGTTTTTGTTTTATTTCTTTGGGGGCTATCTCCTTTACAGTGCACTCTTTGCGGCGGTGGGTGCGGCCATAGACCACGAAAGTGATCAGCAACAATTTATGCTACCCATCACCATTCCGATTATCATCGCGCTTTATGTGGCCATGATGACCTTCCGAAATCCTGGAAGCGATATCGTGTTTTGGTTTAGCATAATTCCGTTCACCTCCCCGGTGGTGATGATGGCCAGGATTCCCTTCGAGGTGCCCTTGTGGGAATTGCTGCTTTCGATGGCCTTACTCGTTGGGGGATTTATTTTCACCACCTGGCTAGCCGGTAAAATTTACCGAACGGGCATATTGATGTATGGAAAAAAAGTGGACTATAAAGAAATATGGAAGTGGATAAAATATTCGGATTAACCAAACATACCAACTAATTTTCTGAATAACCGCATCAGATAACGGGGGACGGAGCCACATTCCGATCTCCCGTTTCTGGTATGGTATTCTTCCACCGAACAACGATTATAGATAGAGATGTGGGGTCAAAAAATCCCGATCCCACAGACAAAATAATCCGGGTCCGACCCAATCACATAAAATGTTTATTTGTACCTTTGAAATGGATCTCAAAATTAATTATGGAGCATAACAGAATAGCCATCATTGACCTGGGAACGAATACGTTTAATTTACTTGTTACCGAAATTAATTCCGACAGGAGCTACAGTATTCTTTTAGAGTCGAAGTATCCGGCCAAGCTGGGACAAGGGGGGATACACAAATCGACCATTACGCCAGAAGCGATGGAGCGGGGCATAGATGCTCTCAAGATGCATTTGATAACCATCTCCGAATATCAGGTTGAAAGCATCTTTTGTTTTGCCACCTCAGCCATTCGCAGTGCCGACAACGGCCATATTTTTGTCAAGAGAGTTAAGGATGAGCTGGGTTTAACCATCCGCATCATACAGGGCGACGAGGAGGCCCAAACCATTTTTGACGGGGTGAGACAGGTCTTCCCTTTGGATGAAGATTATGTGTTGATCATGGACATAGGAGGCGGAAGCATCGAATTCATTATTGCCAACCGTTTTGGTGTGGCGTGGAAAAAGAGTTTTGAATTGGGTGTTGCTCGTCTGCTGGAACAATTTACACCGTCAGATCCTATTGCCGACAGTGAAATCAAAGCCATTCAAAAACACCTGAAAAAAGAGCTGGCGCCGCTTTACCAAGCGGTCAAACAATTCCCCATCAAAAGATTGGTGGGATCGTCCGGATCATTTGACACCCTGGCCGCGCTTTTGGCCAAGAAATACTATCCTCTTCTGGATGTTGCAAAGCTTACCTCTATGTTGTTGGACAATGGACGCTTAATGGGGCTACATAAGGAGCTTCTTCAATCAACCTCGGATCAGCGGAGGGTGATGCCGGGGATGGAGCCCCATCGGGTTGAAAGCATCGTTCCGGCCTGCATCATCGTTCAATTCATCGTTGAAGAACTAAAGATAAAGGAAGTCTGGCAATGTGCCTTTTCGCTGAAGGAAGGAGCTGTATTGCAAATCATTTCCAGCCAGTTATAGCAACCGGTTACGCACCCCGTCATGCACCCCGCAAGGAGGAGGAATGTCAGGAATCGGTTGAAGTAGAATCCAAATAAAAGAATGAGATATGTCCAAGATATTAGTTATTGATGACCAAAAAAGCATACGTAATACCCTCAAGGATATTCTGGAATACGAGAAGCATGAAGTCGTTCTGGCCGCAGATGGTCCGGAAGGACTGGAACAATTTACTTCACACAAGTTTGATGCTGTTTTGCTGGACATAAAGATGCCTGAAATGGATGGCATGGAAGTATTGGAGAAGATGATGCAGACCTCTCCTGACGTTCCGGTAATTATGATCTCGGGGCATGGCAACATTGACACGGCTGTTGAGGCCATCAAAAAAGGGGCCTACGATTTTATTGAGAAACCGCTTGACCTGAACCGCCTGTTGGTAACCATCCGCAACGGGCTGGACAAGAAAGAGCTGGTGACGGAGACCAAGATTTTACGACGTAAGGTGAGTAAAACTTACGAAATGATTGGCGAGTCGGAGCCCATGAAAAAGATAAAAGCCATGATCGACAAGGTGGCACCCACCGATGCCCGAGTACTGATCACCGGACAAAACGGGACGGGAAAAGAGCTGGTGGCTCGCTGGCTGCATGAAAAGAGCAACCGTGCGGGACAGCCTTTTGTGGAAGTCAACTGTGCAGCCATTCCTTCGGAGCTCATAGAGAGTGAACTTTTTGGACATGAAAAAGGGGCATTTACGTCGGCGCACAAACAACGCAAAGGAAAATTTGAACAAGCCAATGGCGGCACCATATTTCTGGATGAGATCGGCGATATGAGTCTGGCAGCCCAGGCAAAGGTACTCAGGGCGCTTCAGGAAAACATCATCTCGAGGGTAGGCAGCGACAAGGATATCAAGGTGGATGTTCGCATTCTGGCAGCGACCAATAAAAATCTGCAGGATGAAATCAAAGAAGGGCGCTTTCGGGAAGACTTATATCACCGGCTTAGCGTAATCATCATTCGCGTACCCTCTCTTAATGAACGAAAAGATGATATCCCGTTACTGACCGATTATTTCAACCAGCTAATCTGTCAAGAGCTGGGCATACAGCCCAAGACCTTTGACCCCTCGGCAGTCAAGGCCTTACAAGCCATCAACTGGACCGGCAACATACGCGAACTCCGCAATGTCATAGAAAGGCTTCTCATTCTTTGTAGCGACACCATCACTGAAAAGGATGTCAAGGCCTACTCCATGCCCTTGGAATAAAACCTCTTAAACCGATGCGCACCGAAGAAGACCTGATAGGAAAAAAAGAGATTGCCGACCATCATCTTTACGGCATTCATTCTTTGCGAGCCAAAGAAAATTTTGACAATACCAGCCCCTTTCCCATAGAATGGTATAAGGCCATAGGTCAGGTCAAGCTGGCCTATTATAACACCTATCAAAAGTTTCGCGCAACAGCCCAAGAGAAAGGTCTTGCCCCGCCCAAAGGGCATCACTGGATGTCGCAAACCGTGTTGGATGCTTTGGCAGCATCGGCTGAGGAAGTATCTCAAGGCCAACATTTCGATCATTTTATTGTTCCGGCCATTCAGGGCGGTGCGGGCACCAGCATCAACATGAATGTCAATGAAATAATTGCCAACCGGTCTTTGCTCCGGATAGGACACCAAACAGGCGAATATCATCATATTGACCCACTGGATCATGCCAACATTTACCAATCGACCAATGATGTGATCCCCACGGCACTGCATATTGCTTTAATCCGGCAGGCAGAGGTCTTAAGCGAAGCCATTAATACCGCCAGAGGGTTTATGGAGACTCTGGAAAAGAGATACGGTACTGAGATGCGCCAGGCCTATACGCAAATGCAGCAGGCGGTCCCCTCCACCTACGGTCACCTTTTCGGCAGTTACAACAACGCATTATCGCGCGACTGGTGGCGCATTACCCGCATCAGGGAGCGTCTCAAAGAGATCAACATCGGTGGTGGAGCGGCAGGAACAGGCATGGGTATTCCCCGTTTCTTTATTCATCAGGTTCCCGTAGCGCTGCGTGAAATCACAGGTTTGCCATTATCGGTTGCAGAAAACAGGTCCGATGCCACCATGAACAACGACGATTTGGTGGAAGCTCATGCCATTTTAAAAGCTCTGGCCGTCAACCTGGAAAAAATTGCCGGGGATCTCAGACTATTGGGCTCCGATCTATACATTCATCAGTCGGTTAATCTCCCCCAAAGACAGATGGGTAGTTCAATAATGCCGGGCAAAGTCAACCCTGTCATCCCGGAATTTATCATCTCAATCAGCCACAAGGTTTACGCCAACGATCAACTGATCGCATCCTTATCGGCACAGGGATGCCTGGACCTCAATGCTTACTTGCCGGCCATAGGTGCTGCCTTTATGGAAAGCTTTCAGTTGTTACATTCAGGATGTATTCGTTTGGGAGATAAAATGCTACAAGGACTAACAGTAGATTCCGGGCCAGAAAAAGAGGAGATCTTCAAAAATCCTTCCATCACCACAGTTCTGGTTCCTTATATAGGGCATCAAAAAGCAGCATTGCTGGCACAACACATGAAAGAATCCAACGGTTCTGTTTTTGAAAGCAATAACAAACTGAAAATCATATTGCCCGAAGATCTTCGACAAATATTGAGCCCCTCCTCATTGACAACGTTGGGATTCAGCCTGAAAAATATTGATTGAGAGGAATAAGCAGTTAATCCAACGACACATTATAATTTACCTGAAGTGGAATTGCAGATGCCTTAACATAATAGATATCAAAAGAACCGTTTCCTTCTCCCAATAACCACTTTTTCAATGAAGAATAATCTCTTACGGCCGGCATCTCTCGCTTCAAATTGGAAACGAAAAACAGCCATTGTCCATTTCCCGAAAAGGCAGGACACCATTCGTAGGCACTGGAATTAATTTGTTCACTCAATTTTTGGGCGGGTCTCCACTCCCCATTTTGAAGTAATGAGACATACAGGTCTGCCGAGCTGTTTTCCTCTTCTCTTGAGGAGCTAAAGACCAATGTTTTTCCATCCGGAGAAATGGCCGGAGTTCGCTCAATAGCGTCGGTATTAACCGAAGGTCCTAATTTTCTGATCTCGCTCCAGGATCCATCGGTCTCCTTTTCCACCCAATAAATATCAAGGGCGGAAGGATCAAACGTAAGACTTTGCTTCTCATAATCGGCGCTAAAAAAAATATTACCTGCCATGTCTACCGACACAGACACCTCGTTGCCGGTATTTGAGCTAAACGCTATTAGTTCAGGGTTACCCCATCTTCCATCTGGATTCCGGGGGCACCTCCAGATGTTAAAGTCCGGCAACTCATCCGAATCATTTACCGGCCGGTCCGACACAAAATACAAATACCGGTTGTCGGGTGATACAAAAGGGCTCAAATCGGTATATTTTCCCGAAAATGGAGCCACTTCGGGGAAAGTCCAAAAACCATCCTCAAAGCGAATCCCCACAATCACCGATTGGCGTGGTCCACTCTTAATACAATAATAGAATTCATCCCCGGAAGGGCTCAGGGTTGCATAAACCTCATCCATGCCTGTGGAGATCAGGGAAGGCGCCATCATAAAAGCACGATCCTCTGCGGATGTGGAAAAGAAAAAATCGGAAGGAGATGCTTCGTAGGTCTGCCCCTTAACTGACAACCAGCAACATACCCACAACAAAATTAAACCTATCTTGATATTCATAAATAAAAATTCACCATGCCGTCGTTTACCCGACGATATTCTGAGTAAAAGAAAAAATCAGTTAGGGCGACCTCGGGTACTGCGAATGTTACGATTAAAGCGATGGCAGGTTACACCACTTCTTATCTTTCGTGGGAATCATTATCGCAGGGGCTCTCGCTGCCGGAACCTTAATGCAAGATTCTCAACTCAAAAGACACCCACGTAAGCAATGCAAAAAAATGCCAAGCACACGAATTTGCCATCCTGTGGTATTTTTAATTATTTTACCGAAAAAAATGAGCAGAGACAGGCAACCGTATATAGGGATTTACGGGCGACGCAACAACGGGAAAAGCACCATCATCAATCGGCTTTCGGGTCAGGACATTGCCATCGTCTCGGACACGGCCGGGACCACCACCGATCCGGTAAAAAAATCTTTTGAGATCACGGGGTTCGGCCCGGTAGTTCTGGTTGACACGGCCGGTGTGGATGACATAGGCTCGCTGGGATCGAAGCGCGTATCCAAAACGCTTCAATCCATTGCCCTTATCGATTTGGGCATCCTGGTGATAACCGACAACCAATACGGCCTGCCTGAGGAGTCTCTGCTCCGTGAATTCAAAGAAAAAGAAATTCCATTCCTCGTTATACACAACAAAGAAGACCTCCACAAAGCAAAAACAAACACAGAGAGACAATACAAGGAAGGAGGCGCCAAATACTTTTTACGGCTGTCACCCGATCAGTCTATGGAACCTGTCGTAGAAGCCATCCGTCAGTCAATTCCAGAGTCGGCATATAGATCGCCCACGATAGTTGGCGACCTGATACATCACGGAGACATTGTTTTGCTCATCACCCCCATCGATTTGGAAGCACCTGCCGGACGCCTGATATTGCCTCAGGTGCAAACCATCCGGGACATTCTGGACAATGATGCTGTATGTATCGTACTAAAAGAAAGGGAAGTGGATGCGTTTCTGTTGCGGACGGGGCTAAAGCCGGCACTGGCCATAACCGATTCACAGGTATTCCCAAAGGCGGATGCATCGATTCCGGCAGAAATTCCTCTGACAAGTTTCAGTATTCTTCTGGCCCGGTTAAAAGGAGATTTTGAGTATTATTTACAAGGGACCCCTGCCATATCGGCGCTCAGAGACGGAGACCGGGTTCTGATGCTGGAAACCTGCTCCCATCATGTTTCCTGCGATGATATCGGCCGGGTAAAAATCCCCAGATGGATCAGAAACCATACGGGAAAGGATCTCACTTTTGATGTAGTGGCAGGTTTAGACAATATACAGAGAGATGTTACCGATTATGCTTTGGCCATCCAGTGCGGCGGATGTATGGTCACCCGACGACAACTACACAATCGACTTCAGCCGTTCATCAAAGCCGGCATTCCTGTCACCAACTACGGGATGGCCATTGCCTGGGTGCATGGGATATATAAAAGGGCCGTAGCCCCCTTCACTCTCATGCACCAAGCACCGGACAATGAAATAATATGATATGGTAGAAGGATGTTTTAAGATTCAACAGAAGCTGTTTGACCAATGGAACTTTTCACAATTCCTCTCTTAGATTGCTTAATAAAAGAGATGATCTGTCCCATTTCGGGTGTGGGATCCAGGTAAGACTGAATATATTCCACCGCTTGTGAGATGTTACGTCCCTGCTGATAGATAGCTCTGTAAATTTCATGGATATTGTCGATTTGTTGACGAGAAAAGCCACGACGCTTCAGTCCGACAATGTTGATTCCCATATATGCAACAGGCAATCCAAAAACTTTAGTAAACGGAGCCACATCGGAGAGCACACCGCTCATTCCCGACACCATGGCATGGGCTCCGATCCGGCAAAACTGGTGGACGGCACTCATTCCGCCAATGACCACCCAATCTTCCAGCACCACTTCTCCTGCCAGCTGCACACTATTGGATACCACGCAATGATTACCAACGCTCACGTCATGGCCCAAATGGGAATAAGCCATCAACAAGGTGTCATTGCCAACACTGGTCACGCCTCTGGCGGCAGTTCCCCTGTTTATGGTAACATATTCGCGAACCGTTGTACGATCTCCTATTTCTACAGTAGAATATTCACCATTAAATTTAAGATCCTGAGGTTGAGCAGAAATAACAGCACCCGGAAAAATCTTGCAATCCTTACCAATACGCGCCCCGGGGAAAATCACTGCATTGGCCCCGATCCAGGTTCCATCCTCAATGACTACATCTTTATCAATCTTGGCAAAAGCCTCAACAGTAACATTATTCCCAATTTTTGCATCAGGATGAATTTCTGCTTTGGTCGAAATGAGTTGTTTCATTTTCACTGGTCTATCAGTTAAAAAATCAGAAAGTGTTTTTCAACAAACAGCTTTCTGTTATCAAACGATTAACAATTTTTCAAATTTACCTTAAGACTAAGACAAACCAACAAACCAATACACGTACAAAAAATTTAAAAAAAACATTGATTGACATTCTCAAGAACTCACTATCCCCTGATATTCTATCCTATAAGCCATCTTTCGGGACCATTTTTTTGGGCAAAAAAAAGCCGGTTTATCAACAAACCGGCCATATCTAGTTAACCTTAAATATAAATTCCTAACATATTATTTTGTGGAGAGATATTCATGTACATGAAGTGCCGCATCTCTTCCTTTACTGATTGCCGTGACAACAAGGCTTGCACCATTTGCGGCATCACCGGTGGCGAAGACACCATCCTGAGTAGTGGCAAAGTTATCAAGAATTTTAACATTCCCACGTTGATCGAGCCCTAATTGCAGTTCCTCGACCAATCCTTTATGTATGGGATGCACAAATCCCATGGAAAGAAAAGCCAAATCGACCTCGATGGTTCGCAACGTCTCTTCCCTTTCATGCATCACCCATCGTCCGTCATCTCTGGTCCATTCCACCTCAACTACTTCAATGGCTTTAAGATGTCCTTTTTCACCGATGAATCGGCGGGTGGATAGGCTCCACATCCGTTCACACCCTTCTTGATGTGAGGTGGATACTTTAAGGACATTGGGCCAGTATGGCCATGGATTATCAGCGGTTCGTGATTCGGGAGGCTTGGGGAGGATCTCAATCTGCGTGACCTTGGCCGCTTTTTGCCGGTTGGCCGTCCCCACACAATCACTACCAGTATCACCGCCACCGATCACAATAACTTTCTTCCCCTTGGCATTGATTCGCTCTTCGGGAGAGAAAGTTACGCCTCGATTAACTTTATTTTGCTGTTTGAGATACTCCATGGCAAAATAAACCCCTTTAAGATCTCGTCCTTCCACATTCAGATCACGCGGTTGCATAGCACCGATGGCCAGAACTACGGCATCAAATTCCTTCAAAAGCTCTGTTCCCTTAATATCCTCACCGACGCAGGTGTTGGTTCTAAATTCGATGCCTTCGGCTTTAAAAATCCGAATTCGTCGGTCGATAACCTTTTTGTTGAGTTTAAAATCGGGTATTCCGTATCGTAACAGGCCTCCTACGGCATCATCTCTTTCAAAGACGGTAACATTATGTCCTCTTTGATTTAATTGGTCGGCGACAGACAAGCCCGAAGGTCCTGAGCCGATGACAGCCACTCTTTTACCGGTTCTTTTCTTTGGGGGTCGTGGCTGAATCAACCCAAGTTTAAATGCTTTTTCGACAGTAGAAGCTTCATTTTCCCGGATGGTTACCGACTCATCATGGATGGCCAACACACAGGATTTTTCGCAGGGAGCGGGACAAACCCGTCCGGTGAATTCCGGAAAGCTGTTAGTAGAGTGTAATATTTCACTGGCCAGTTTGTAGTCGCCCCGATAAAGCGCATCCTGCCATTCGGGAATTTTGCTTCCCACCGGACATGCCCAATGGCAAAAGGGGATTCCGCAATCCATACATCGAGAAGCTTGTAAACGGCGATCTTCATCATTTAACGTCTGTTCCACTTCTCCAAAATCATCCACTCGCTCCTCCACCGGACGATGTCCGCTCACTTTTCGTTGAACTTCTATAAAACCTCTTGGATTTCCCATAGCTAATATATCTTTATCATATCTTTCTACTGACGGTGTTGCCGATCAAAGAAAGATTAAAATTCATAATTCGGTTATTCTCTCAGATGGGGTGCATCTTCGGTCTCCCTCAATTTTTTCTCAAGTTCTTCCAATTTCTTTTGTTCCATAACTTTTTTGTACTCAAAAGGAATCACTTTCACAAAGCGAGGGAGGTATTTCTCCCAGTTGACCAGAACTTTTCTGGCTTTGGAACTATTGGTATGCAGCAAATGTTTGTGGAGCAGGAATTGCAGTTCCTGCACATCATCAAAGTCTTGCACAGGCATCAAATCGACCAGTCCTTTGTTACAGTAAAAGTCGAAATCTCCCTTCTCATCCAGCACATAAGCGATGCCGCCACTCATCCCTGCGGCAAAATTACGTCCGGTGGGGCCAATCACCACGACACGCCCTCCGGTCATATATTCGCAACAGTGGTCACCGGTTCCCTCAACAACGGCATTGGCCCCGGAATTACGCACGGCAAAACGTTCGCCGGCCATTCCTCGCACATATAGATGACCACTGGTAGCCCCATAGAGCACCGTATTTCCGATAATAATATTCTCTTCCGGCTTAAATTTATGTCCGGTAGGTGGCACTACCACAATTTTACCCCCTGAAAGACCTTTTCCCAGATAATCGTTAGCATCGCCCTCCAGTCGGAGGCTGACCCCATTGACCAGAAATGCCCCAAAGCTCTGTCCTGCAGACCCCGTAAAAGAACAATTAATGGTATTTTTGGGCAAACCTTCTTCTCCATAGCTTTTGGATACTTCTCCGGACAGCATGGCGCCCACGGCCCTGTCCACATTGTTGATGGGATAAGCCATCCATACTCTGGAACCATTTTGCAAAGCCGGTCGCGCCTCCTGGATCAATTTTCGATCAAGCACATCATCAATCTTGTGGTCTTGTTCCATGGTTTGATGCAACGGATATTTATGTCCTTCTTCCGGAAAATGTAACAAAGAAGACAAATCTACGCCGGCGGTTTTCCAGCTATTCACTTCCGGATCTTGCTCAAGGAGATCACTACGACCAATGATTTCATCGAGTGATTGATACCCCATTTCGGCCAATATCTCTCTTACCTCAGAGGCAATGAAAGTAAAGAAATTGATAAGGTTTTTGTACTTTCCAATAAACCGTTTCCTCAGACCTTCATCCTGTGTAGCGATCCCTGCGGGACAAGTGTTTAGATGACATTTACGCATCATCACGCATCCAAGCACGATAAGGCTTGAAGTGGCGAATCCAAATTCTTCGGCACCCAACAGTGCCATTTTTACGACATCATAACCGGTTTTTAATTGTCCGTCGGTTTGCAGTTTTACCCTCCCCCTCAAATTGTTAAGGACGAGTGTTTGCTGCGTTTCGGCCAACCCCAGTTCGACGGGCAGTCCGGCATATTTAATGGAACTGGTAGGACTGGCACCTGTTCCGCCTTCGGTACCACTGATAACAATCAGATCGGCATGCGCCTTTGCCACCCCTGCGGCGACTGTACCCACTCCGGTTTCAGACACCAGCTTGACGCTGACTTTAGCTTTTGGATTGGCATTTTTCAAATCGAAAATCAACTGGGCCAGATCTTCGATGGAATAAATATCATGGTGGGGCGGTGGAGAAATCAGCGTAATCCCCGGCGTGGAATGCCTCAGCTTGGCAATAACCTTGTCCACTTTATAACCGGGCAACTGTCCTCCCTCACCGGGTTTAGCGCCCTGAGCAATTTTTATCTGCAGCTCATCGGCATTCACCAAATAATTATTGGTAACCCCAAAACGACCACTCGCCACCTGTTTGATGGCGCTTCTGGCAGACGATTTAAATCGAGTGGCATCTTCCCCTCCTTCACCGGTATTGCTGCGCCCACCTATTTGATTCATGGCCATAGCCAGTGCTTCATGGGCTTCTTTGGAAATAGAGCCGTAACTCATGGCCCCGGTCACGAATCTTTTCATGATCGATTCTACCGGTTCGACCTCATCAATACTAATAGGGTTGGCGGCGGTTTTAAATTTCAAAAACCCCCTTAAAAACAGAGGTTTCTTATTATCCTTTTCAACCTGTCTGGAATATTGTTTATATTTCTCGTAATCGTTTTGTGCGGTAGCCCATTGAAGAAGACCAATGGTTTCCGGATTCCAGGCATGCTTTTCACCATTTTTTCGGTAAGCATAAACACCGGCTGTATCATAAGGTCCTTTTGGCAACAATTCATCAAACGCTTTTTGATGGAAAGCCAGCGCCTCTTTTGCGATCTCATCAAACCCGATTCCTCCAATTTTGGAAGCTGTTCCTGTAAAACATTTATCAATCACCTCTTGAGAGATCCCGATCGCTTCAAAAATTTGAGCTCCGTGATAGCTTCGAAGGGTTGAAATCCCCATCTTAGACAACACTTTCAAGAGTCCTTTGTTAACCGCCTTGATATATTTTTCTCTTGCTTCGCCATAGGTCTCCTTAATTTTTCCCTGCTCTACCAAATCGTTAATCGTTGCAAAACATACATATGGATTGATCACACTAGCTCCGTAACCCAGCAACAGGGCAAAATGCATCACCTCTCGTGCCTCCCCGGTCTCGAGGATCAGCCCCACCTGCATTCTTTTTTTGGCTTTAATAAGGTGATGGTGTACTGCAGCGGTTGCCAACAAAGAGGGGATCGCCGCATTTTCAATACTCACCTCTCTGTCACTCAAAATAATATAGTTATTACCTTCATCCACGGCTTTTTCGGCCTGAGCACAAATTTGATCCAAAGCTTTTTCCAGTCCTTTACCGCCTTCCGATGCCCTAAAAACCATAGGAATGGTAACATGGGTAAATTCTTCTCGGCGATAGTCTTTAATTTTCCCCAGGTCGGTATTGGTGATAATAGGACTTGCAAATTTGATAGACCTGCAATGTCCCGGATTTTCAATCAATAAATTTTTAGAGACAGACCCAATATAGTTGGTCAATGCCATGACCAATCCCTCCCGAATAGGGTCGATGGGAGGATTTGTGACCTGGGCAAAATGCTGCCTGAAGTAGTTGAACAGACGCTGTGGCTTATCAGAAAAGATGGCCATAGGCGCATCATTTCCCATCGATCCCAGAGGCTCAACGCCATTTTGCGCCATAGGTGTAATAATCTTCTCAATATCCTCCTTATTATAGCCAAAAGCTTTCAGGTAGAGATCATATTTTTCACCTAAATGCGAGGGAACACGCTGTCGAACCTCAATATCTTTAAGGCTGATACGATTCTCTTTTAACCAATTCTCATAGGGATGACGATGAGACAATTGTGCTTTAATCTCTTCGTCAGGAATAATAATTCCCAGCCTTGTATCCACCAGCAGCAATTTTCCGGGTCTGAGGCGTCCTTTAGCCACAATTTTCTCGGCCGGAAAAGTTTGGACCCCCACTTCCGACCCCATCACAATAAGGTCATCATCGGTAATCACATAGCGTGATGGTCTCAAGCCATTTCGGTCGAGAGTTCCACCAATATACCGTCCATCTGAAAAGACGATGGATGCCGGGCCATCCCAGGGTTCCATAATGGTACTGTGGTATTCATAATAAGCTTTTAGGCTTGGCGGAATAGGGTTTTTATCGTTCCAAGATTCAGGGATTAACATCGTAAGTGCATGCGGCAGAGAACGTCCGGCCAGGAACAAAAATTCAAGCACATTATCGAGCGAGGCAGAATCGCTTTTACCCTTTTCTATAATGGGAAACAATTTTTTCAGATCGTCACCAAACATATCTGATTCAAGCAGTCCTTCTCTGGCCTGCATCCATAATCTGTTTCCTTTAATCGTATTTATTTCGCCATTATGGGCTAAAATCCGGAAAGGTTGAGCCAGATCCCAGGTCGGGAATGTGTTGGTACTGAAACGGGAATGCACCAATGCAATGGCACTGGCCATCCGTGGATCTTGCAGGTCAAGGAAATATTCACCCAACTGGGCAGGCGTAAGCATTCCTTTATAGATAAAGACCTTGGAAGAAAGACTTACAATATAAAAACAATCCTTGTCTTTAATATTTGAATTTCGAACCGCATTCTCAGTTACTTTTCTAAGCAAAAACAATTTTCTTTCCAGGGCATCCTGTTCTCCGAAGTTCCCGGTAACAAATACTTGTCGTATTAAAGGTTCGCTGGCTTTGGCAATTTCACCAATGGCTCCGGCGTCAACCGGCACATCACGATAACCAATGAGGGTAAGGCCTTCATCAATGATATTTTGATTCATCACATCCAGACAAGCCTTAGCACTTTCCGGATCTGAAGGCAGAAAAATTAAACCGGTACCGTAGCTTCCCTGAGCAGGCAGATCAAAATCTAATGTTTTAAAAAATTCATGGGGCACCTGCATGAGTATTCCGGCTCCGTCACCCGATTTATTATCGGCACTTTCGGCACCGCGGTGCGTCATATTCACCAAGACTTCCAACCCCTTATGGACGATCTCATTGGATGGTTTTCCTTTAATGTGCGCCACGAATCCAATTCCACAATTGTCATGTTCATTGGCCGGATCATACAAGCCTTGAACCTTCGGAAAACGTTGTTGCATAACAAAATACTTTTATATGGAGAAAACACTTTTATTGGCCACATCAAACCGGCCAACAACTTTTACACTATCACAAATTCGGCAGAAAAACTTATTATTTGAAGCAAAAGTAATATTTTAAATTACATTTATCAAATTCAGCATGACTTTATCTTATAATTTACTACTTCAGAAACTGTTTTTTTATTCCGAAAACATTTTTAAACTTCCAATGCGATCATTGCTCCAAATCGCATTTTATCATGGAAATTCTACTGCTTGTCGATAAATCCATTTTTAAAAGACTAAAACATGCTACATTTGTTAATGATTAAAGAGCTTAAACGGGGCATTACCCATACTTATCCTTACACCCAAAGGAGTCGGCCGGATCAAGATTATCAATTTAGTGAAAAACAAACGAATAACCATATATCGACGGTCACAATTCCAATTTTAAAAGGTTTACTTTTATTTCAAAAAACAGAAACAACATTAAAAACATCCAAGCTATGGAACCACATACCAACCCCAGCTATCCCAAAAATAATCACTCGTCGATTGGCATAGTATTGATCTTTATAGGAGCGGTCATTTTAGCCGGAAATTTAGGATGGATCCCTGCATCGCTGTGGAACATACTCTATTCGTGGCCATCCATATTTCTCATTGCAGCTGCTGTTAACCTAGGAAAACAAAAATTATTTCCCGCTATCATATTTTTTCTTATTTGGCTCGTAATAGTTTTGCCAGGTCTTTTCCCTGACATTGACATAGCTCAATACAAGATGTATTGGCCGCTTTTATTAATTCTTGCAGGCCTTTTATTTCTCAATATAGGGAAAAAACGGATGCAACTCTTTAAAAATAAGAAACGTCATCCCCAAACTACTGAGTTTCTGGAAGAGGTGGCGGTTTTTAGCGGCACGGTGCGAAGAATAGACTCTAAAAATTTTCGGGGAGGTGAAATAATTTCGATTTTCGGGGGAAATGAAATATACTTTAACCAATCGACGCTTTCACCCGAAGGCGCAGTCATACAAATGGTGAGTATTTTTGGCGGAACCAAACTGATCGTTCCTCGTGACTGGCGTGTGCACATTGAAGTCACCAGCGTTTTAGGGGGGTTTGCGGACAAAAGAGTGTTTGAGCCCAACGAAACTGAATCGCAATCCATGCCCATATTAACCATTAAAGGAGTGATCGTTTTTGGCGGTGGAGAACTAAGCAATTATTGATCGTCAGGTTTTACTTGTTAATTGTATTAATTCGAATGCCCTTCTTATTAGATCAATAAAACGATTGTATCAAGCTGACAACAGGCTGTTTAATATAAATTCAGGCGGCTTATTCATTCATCATATACCGGATCGAACAGAGCAATAAACCTTAATTAAAAACGCTATATTAAAGCAACATTTTGCGTTAAGTTGATCAAAAAAAATAACAACAAGCAATGTTACACCCGATACTGGCTCAGAAAAGAACCTTTATAGCCTACCTGCTAGGATGGTTCATTTTATTCATCATCCATGCCGGTTTTTTATTCAAGTACACAAACTTGACATCGGGCGTAGCCATTGCAGACTCTGCCATATACAACACGGTATTAATGATCCTGTCATTATCCCTATACTTTCCCTTCACCTATTCACCAAACAGTCCTTCTCAAATAAAATTAAAAAACCCCAATCTATTTCATTTCCTGCATCATGGGTTGATTGGTCTAATTACCTTGGTTCTCTGGTTGGGCTGTTCCTATTTTTTATCACGGCTCTTTCTAGGTAACACCCCCGATTATCTGTCATTTACCAACGCCAGCCTCCCATTGCGAGGAGCCATCGGCGCACTTTTATTGTCACTCCAGCTGTCGCTATACCACATCATCGGTTTCTTTAAACACATGGAAGAAAAAAACATCCGGGAAGAACAGTTAAAAAAAATGGTAAAAGAAGCCGAACTCAAGGCCTTAAAAGCACAGCTAAACCCCCATTTTCTTTTCAACAGTCTCAATTCCATCAGCTCACTCACCCTCACCGATCCTGCCGGCGCCAGACAGATGATAACGCAGTTATCCGATTTTTTGCGATACACCCTTCGCAATAACAATGAAGCGATGCTTCCCCTACGAGATGAAATAAAAAACATGCGTCGATATCTTGATATCGAAAAAGTAAGATTTGGGGACAGACTGAACTGTCACTTTGATATCTCAAAAGCATCTCTTGACATACATGTTCCGGCAATGCTGCTACAACCTGTGTTTGAAAATGCCATAAAACACGGTCTTCATGAAAGCATTGAACCGGTACTGATCAGCACCACATGCCATTTACAAAACAACCACCTGGAAATAACCGTCACCAATAACTTTGATCCGGATGGCACCCCTATAAAAGGAGAAGGAGTAGGACTTGACAACATTCGCAACAAACTATTTCTTTTCTACAACCGCAAAGATCTTCTATCGATAAAGAAAGAGAGCGATTGCTTTGAAGTCAAATTCCAATTACCCCAAAAAACAAATCATGTCTAAATCTAACTTTACCGCTCTTATTATAGATGATGAGCAACCTGCCCGAGCAGTCGTACGATCTTTTCTGTCCAAGCATCCTCATATATTGATAGCAGGGGAATGCAGCAATGGATTTGAAGCCCTTAAGTCGATTCAGGATCTAAAACCCGACCTTATATTTCTGGACATTCAAATGCCGAAAGTTTCAGGCCTGGAGTTACTTGAAGTACTGGATGATGTTCCAGTAGTCGTTTTCTCCACTGCTTTCGATCAATACGCGCTAAAAGCTTTCGAAATGAGCGCAGTAGACTATCTTCTGAAGCCTTATTCTCAAACTCGCTTCGACCAGGCCATGGAAAAAGCAATGGATAAGCTCAAAAAAGGAGAAAAAACCAATGCCGCCGAATTAATAAAAAAACATTCCTCCCAGTCCAACACGCCTCTACAACGGGTGGTTGTTAAAACAGGCAATAAGATGCACGTAATTCCCGTCCATAAAATCAGATATATTGAAGCCAGCGAAGATTATGTCATGATTTATGCCGAAAACTCAAGACATCTCAAGGCGCAAACAATGCGTTATTATGAGGAGCATCTCGATCCAATGCAATTTGTACGCATTCATCGATCCTATATTGTCAATATCAATTTCGTTGAACGACTGGAACCCTACGACAAGGACACTTATGTCGCTATAATGACTCAGGGACAACGCTTAAAAATCAGCCGTAACGGCTACAAAAAACTCAAAGAAACCCTCAACTTTTAATCTATTAGCACGGCTCCAATAACGCCATATTGGTTTATATTCTCAACCACACCATCTTCTTTCAACGCCAAATATCATAACTCACTATCCGTCACAAGCATTCCTTCTGTTTTCGATCAAAAAGATCGATTATTCTTCTATTTAGGTATTGCAGTTCCTATTTATTTTTTATTTTAGCGTCTTAAACAAAGACCTAATGTACCATTGGTTTTGAGATAAGCCCCCTCTACTAGGGATTGCCAGAACCCAACAAGCATATAAATAGTTTTTCAATTATTTAAATAAAATTACCAATATTTTTATATCTTGAACATCCAATTGAACAGACCAAAATCTTCGGTTTATCTAATCCTTATAAGGGTTAATGTACCCGGATAAACCTCTGCCATCTAATTTTAAAAAATGGATATGGTGAAAAAAATTGTTGACTTTTATGTCGCCGGATTTAAAACACTTCCGGCATGGGGGAGAGCACTTTGGGCGATCATATTGATCAAACTATTCATCATGTTTGTGGTACTCCGTCTATTCTTTTTCCCCAACCAGTTGCAGACCAATTTTCAAACGGACACCGAAAGAGCCGAACATGTAATTGAACATATAACCAATCCCACCTTAAACCGATGAAATACGAATGTCAATTCAGCAAACAATAGGAAGATCACAATAACAACATACCAATTCTAACGAGTCAAGGAGGCTCATAAATAAAAGAAACAATAACCATTAAACGCCTGAAACAATGCTGGAAAACATTGACTTTACACTGGTCAACTGGTCGCGCGGGCAGTTTGCACTCACGGCCATGTTCCACTGGATTTTTGTTCCGTTAACCTTGGGTATTTCGTACATCATGGCCTACATGGAAACCATGTATGTCAAAACAGGGGATCCTGAATGGAAAAGAATCACCAAATTCTGGATGAAACTGTTTGGAATTAACTTCGCCATTGGTGTTGCCACGGGTATTATCCTTGAATTTGAATTTGGCACCAACTGGAGTAACTATTCATGGTTTGTTGGTGATATTTTCGGTGCCCCTCTGGCCATAGAAGGGATCATGGCTTTTTTCCTGGAAAGCACTTTTATTGCGGTAATGTTTTTTGGATGGGACAAGGTGAGCAAACGCTTCCATCTTCTCTCCACTTGGTTGACTGCTTTGGGTGCTAGTCTGAGCGCCGTATGGATATTGGTTGCCAATGCCTGGATGCAAAATCCTGTTGGCACCTTTTTCAATCCGGAGACAGCGCGCAATGAAATGACCAATTTCTGGGATGTTTTTTTATCCGAAACAGCTGTTAATAAGTTTGTCCATACCATCACTTCCGGCTTTGTCTTGGCCGCCATATTTGTCATTGGGGTAAGCAGTTGGTTCCTTATTAAACATCGGGAGCAGCTGTTAGCGAAACGAAGCATTGTTATTTCATCGGTATTTGGTGTCATCAGTTCATTGGTGTTAATATGGTCGGGAGACAGCTCGGCCAAGGAGATTGTAAAGACTCAGCCCATGAAGCTGGCCGCCATGGAAGCACTGTATGAAGGACGCACCAATGCCCCTTTAGTTGCCTTCGGTATATTGAGTGGAAAAGAGACCCACAAAAACATCAATCCGGATAGTCAGGCTGATTTTTTATTTAAAATAGAAATTCCCTCCATGCTTTCCTGGCTGGCATATGGCAACAGTGAAAGTTATGTGGCAGGCATAAAAGATCTGATATTAGGGAATGAAGAACACGGTATTCTTTCATACAAGGAAAAGATTCAAAGAGGTTATGAAGCACAACAGGCGCTAATAGCATTGAAGGAGGCTCAGAAGAAAGCTCCCAATAGTCCTGAAGCGGAAGCCCTTAAAGCGAAATTCCGGGATCCTTCCTTTATCGAAAATAATGTCAGGTATTTTGGATACGGAAATTTCTATGATCCCGATCCGGAGATTTTGAAAAAAAATGCGTTTAAGATGGTCCCCCCCATCTCCATGACCTTTTATTCCTTTCATATCATGGTAATCTTGGGAGGATATTTTCTTCTTCTATTCATCGTATTCCTATATCTGGTCATGAAAGATCAATTGCATAACAAGAAATGGTTGTTATGGGCAGGAGTATGGACCATCCCATTGGCTTATATCGCCTCTCAGGCAGGATGGATTGTTGCCGAAGTGGGCCGTCAGCCGTGGGTAATACAGGATTTGATGCCTACGATGAAAGCCGTAACTCAAATAGATGTTGGCTCAGTAATGACCACATTCATTTTGTTTGCCATCACCTTTGTAGGCCTTTTTATCGCAGAAATCAGAATCATGATTAAACAAATTAAAGTTGGACCACAAAAGAAGGAGGAACTTAACAATGTTTGAATCACTATCACATCTGGCACTTCAACAATATTGGTGGGTAATCATATCGGTACTGGGCGGTGCACTGGTATTTCTGATGTTTGTTCAGGGCGGACAAACACTGATATATCAGATAGGCAAGACCCATGAAGAACGCACCATTCTCATCAATGCTTTAGGGCGAAAATGGGAATTTACCTTCACCACGCTGGTGACCTTTGGGGGAGCGTTTTTTGCCTCATTTCCGCTGTTTTACAGCACCAGCTTTGGCGGCGCCTACTGGGCCTGGATGATCCTCCTGTTTGCCTTTATTCTTCAAGCGGTATCCTATGAATTTAGATCCCGCAAGGGGAATGTTTTTGGCGCCCGGACCTATGAAACCTTTCTTTTCATCAACGGGTTGCTTGGCACCTTTCTTTTAGGGGTGGTAGTAGCGACCTTCTTCACAGGTTCACCTTTTTCTTTAACCCCCATGAATGTCACGCATTGGCATTCCCCGCTACGAGGTCTTGAACTATTATTCAACCTACACAATCTATCACTTGGAGTAGCCCTCTTTTTTCTTGCCCGAACGCTGGGGCTTCTCTATTTCCGGAATACGATAGACGATGCAAACATTGAAATCAGAATTCAAAAACAACTATGGTACAATGCCATACCTTTTTTGATTCTATTCCTGACTTTTGTTATAGGGCTCATGTTTCGCGATGGCTATGCAGTTAATCCGGAAAATGGAGAAATCTTTATGCAACCTCATAAATACTTTTTAAATCTGGTAGAAATGCCGGTCGTTCTCATTCTGTTTCTGGTAGCAGTAGGACTCGTTTTAACAGGGATTGGATTAACTATATTTAGAAATTCTTCCGGAGGAATTTGGTATACCGGACCGGGAACCTTCCTTGCCGTTGTATCCCTTTTCCTCATTGCCGGGTTCAACAACACAGCCTTTTATCCATCGAGTGTTGACCTGCAGAGTTCGCTTACCATTATGAAAGCATCCTCCAGCCATTTCACCCTGACAGTTATGAGTTATGTTTCCCTCATGGTTCCTTTTGTTGCTGCCTACATCTGGTTTACCTGGCGGGCTATCAACAAAAAGAAAATCAGCAAAGAAGAGTTATCATCAGGGGAAGCTCACTTTTATTAGAAGATTCATGCTTGTCACAGTTCGGATCAAGGCCAATAAGCCTTGATCCGAACGGGGCAAGCAATCAGCACCTTATGAATGATCATTGGAAAATAATTGCTACGCAAAATCAACCGATCACCAATTCAATTGTTTATAATCTACAAAACCAATATTGATATGAGTTATTTTGGATCCATCCTCATGTATATGACCTGGCTGGCAACCATAGCAGTTGGCTATTTTGCATCGGAATTTGCCATCAAACAATTTGATAAGAGATGGAAAGAAAAGACCGAAGCAGAAGAAAGATCTTCCGGGCAATAAATCGTTGCCATAACCAAAAAAGGGGTCGATATTTCTTCGGCCCCTTTTTTTATTCTATTAAGAAAACCTCACTCCCCAAGAGGCTATTTTTCTCCTTTAGATTGTTTTATCAATTCAATAAATTCGTCGAAAAGGAATTCGGTGTCGGTAGGCCCGCTAGAGGCTTCGGGATGGAACTGAGTAGAAAAGAAGGGTTTGGTTTTATGACGGATGCCTTCGTTCGTATTATCATTAATATTAATAAACAGGGGCTCCCATTCATCGCTTAAAGAATCGGTATCGAGCACAAACCCGTGATTCTGACTGGTAATATAACAGGTTCCAGTACCGGCTTTAATCACGGGATGATTGTGTGCCCTGTGACCATATTTCAACTTATATGTAGTCCCCCCGGCAGCGGTTCCAAGCAACTGATTTCCCAAACATATTCCAAAAATAGGCTTATCCCCTTTCAACGCTTTGCGAATGTTACTGATGGTCACTTCACACATTTGAGGATCTCCAGGACCATTGGCCAACATGATACCATCAAAATCATCATTATTGAAGTCATAGTCCCAAGGCACTAAAGTAACTGTAGTATCTCTCTTCAGAAGGCAACGAATAATATTATATTTCCCGCCTGTATCAACCAGAACAATTTTATATTTTCCATTGCCATAAGTTACTTTTTCCCGGGTGCTCACCCTAGCCACCAAATTATCTTTATTAGGGTCATAAAAATCAATCTTCTCATCGTCTGTTTCAATCTTCCCCAGCATGGTTCCCTTTTCCCTCAAAATTTTAGTCAAAGCCCTGGTATCAATGCCAAAGATGCCAGGCACCTTATGAGCTTTCAACCAGTCGCCAAGGCTTTCCTGGGCATTCCAGTGGCTGTATTCAACGGAATAATCTGAAATCACGAAGCCTGACACATGAATTTTATCCGACTCATAGAATTTCAGGATATCATTTTCCATTTCATTTCCGGGGACTCCATAATTTCCAACCAAAGGATAAGTTGAAACCAGAATTTGACCTTCGTAGGAAGGATCTGTCAAACTCTCAGGATAACCGGTCATGGCTGTATTAAAGACCACCTCTCCGGCCACAGACTTATGATATCCAAAAGATTTCCCTTTGAAAACCGTCCCATCCTCTAACACCAGCTTAATAGATTTAAAATCAGGCATACTAAAGAAATTAAAATAACTATGCTCATTTTTCGTAAAAAATGCATTTACCGAGAATGGTAAATGCATTTTTTATCCTGGAGCCACTATCGATAGGCAAAAGTATGAAAATTTTTGCACGAACGATACAACAACGACAATATTTTTGAATATTTATAATAAAAACAGTGTTTTTGGAATAAATATTCACTATTCTTCTCTACTTTTAAGCGGGACATATTCCAATCTTGAAGAAACGGATTTATAGGCCGGACGAATGATTCGTCTGGAGGAGCAGGTCACCTCTTCAATGCGATGAGCACACCATCCGGCGATTCGGGCTACCGCAAAAATAGGGGTATAAATTTCTTCGGGTATTTGCAGGCTCTGGTATACAAAACCGGAATAAAAATCGACATTGGCACAAACCACTTTGGCATTAGACCCCTTAAATTTATAAAAGACTTCAGGCGCCAACCTCTCAATAAGTGCATACAGGTTGAATTCTGCCAATTTTCCTTTTTCTTTAGCCAGTTCTTCCGCTTTTTCTTTCAACAGCACGGCGCGAGGATCGGAAAGGGTATAGATGGCATGTCCGATGCCATATATTTTTCCGGTACCGTCATTGGCTTGTTTCTTTAGGATTTTTTCCAGATATGCAGCGACTTCCTTTTCATCTTCCCAGTTTTTAACATTCGCCTTAATATTATTCATCATGTCAATCACCTTCAGATTAGCTCCCCCGTGCAAGCCTCCTTTTAAAGATCCCAATGCTGCAGCGATTGCCGAATATGTATCGGTTTGTGCAGAGCTCACCACTCGAGTGGTAAAGGAAGAATTATTTCCACCCCCATGCTCAGCATGCAACACCAATGAAAGATCCAGAAGATCGGCTTCAAGTTTTGTATATTTTTTCCCTTTCAACATGTAAAGGAAATTTTCGGCAGCACTCAACTCTGGCTGGGGGTGACGAATAATCAACGATTTTCGCTGATAGGAGTGCCGCATTCCGTAATAGGCATAAGCTACAATCACCGGAAATTTAGCGATCAAACTGATGGCTTGCTTAAGAAGGTTTTCGGGCTCATAATTTTCGGCCTCATCATCGGCGGTATACAATCCCAGCACGGAACGGGCCAACATATTCATAACACATCGACCACGCAATGACAAGATCATATTTTTTGAAAAAAACTCAGGAAGTTCTCTTTCCTTGGCAAGCATCTCTGAGAAATCTTTCAACTGAGAAGGATTGGGTAATTTACCCGAAAGCAACAAATAAGCGGCCTCTTCAAATCCATGCCTTTCGTCCTTCTGAAATCCACGACATAGGTCTTTCAACTCAATACCCCTGTAATAAAGTTCCCCATGGGCTGGAATAATTTTTCCGTTTTCATCCTTATTGTAACCTACCACATCTCCAATATTGGTCAATCCGACCAATACACCGGAAAAATCTGCATTTCGCAGCCCCCTTTTGACATTGTACTTCACATATAACTCCTTATCAATCTCACACGACTGAACGGCAGATTTTGCTAACTCTTTCAAAAAGGCCATACTCTATATTTTTTGGTTATTAAGTAATTAGTTTTTTAATCGCTGAGTCTATCCGGTCAAATGAAAAACCATTCAATACCGCATCCATTTTAGCTTTAATTCTGTCATTACAGAGATTACCGATACTTCCTTCGTGGGTGTGCTCCACTCGGGTCGTATCCGGATTAAAGTGTCCGGCCTCAATTTCCAGCCCCACCTGTTTATAAGCTTCTCTAAAAGGGAGCCCCTGCAAAACACGCCGGTTCACCTCTTCCACACTAAAGGCATATTTATACATCTCATGATTCATGATATTGCGGTTGACCTCCATTTTTTCCACCGCCAGAATTGTTAAGTCCAAACAATTAATTAATTCATCAAACGAAGGAATAAAAGCTTCCTTTAATAATTGAAAATCTCTAAAATAGCCGGATGGAAGATTGGTTGTTATCCCTGCCATTTCCTGAGGCAGATTAGTGAGCTTGTTACATCTGGCTCTTAACAACTCAAAAACATCCGGATTCTTCTTGTGCGGCATAATACTGGATCCGGTTGTAAATTCAACCGGCAGCTTAATAAAACCGAAATTCTGGCTCATATACAAACATGCATCCATCGCGAGCCGCGACAAGGTAGCTGCAATTGAGGATAAGGCCATAGCGACTGACCGTTCCATTTTTCCGCGCCCCATTTGAGCATATACCACATTATAATTTAGGTCATCAAAACCCAGCAAATGAGTTGTCAGAGAACGATCAAGCGGGAACGAATTTCCATACCCTGCTGCAGACCCCAGCGGATTCTGATTAACAATCTTCCATGCCGCCTGCAACATCCACAAATCATCGGACAGGCTTTCGGCATAAGCCCCAAACCACAATCCAAAGGACGAAGGCATAGCAACCTGCAGATGTGTATACCCTGGCAAAAGATCATCTTTATGTTGTTCACTTCTCTGTTGAAGCGATTCAAACAAAACCTCCACCTTCCGTACAATCTCCATTATTTTGTGTCGGGCAAAAAGCTTCAGGTCAAGTAAAACCTGATCATTGCGAGACCGTCCGCTATGAACCTTTTTACCAATATCTCCAAGCTTATTGGTAAGTTCAAACTCTACCTGAGAATGAATATCTTCAACGCCTTCATCAATTTTAAACTGCCCCACAGCAGCCTTACGATACATTTCTTTAAGTGCCGGCAACAAAGCATTTAAGTCTTCCACCGAAAGCAACCCCACTTTTTCGAGCATGGTAGCATGTGCGATGGTACCAATAATGTCAAATGGGGCAAGATAAATATCAAGTTCCCGGTCTTTACCAATGGTAAAGGTTTCAATTTTTTTATCTGTTGTCACGCCTTTATCCCAAAGCTTCATAAAAAACGATTTATAATTTCCTTAAAGGACTGTCAAGTTAACACAAAAAACAATGAACCATTCCTCCGGAATGATCGCAAAAAACAACTATGCCATTCTCAGAAAGAGAAGCAATAGTAAAAATACCCTCCGTACTTTGTCTGGACTTTGGATTAAAACCGGGAAGGTTAAAATTCCCTCCACCAGTTTATGAAAAAAAAAGGATTTCGTCAGGAGTTTCATCCTATCAAAGATGAAACGAGTGTTTAGCTAAAATTCCTATATTAAGCTCAAAAATTCAACATACCTCCCCAAAGGTGGGAGAAAACGACTGTCTCGCAGACAAGTGAATAATATTCACAAAAAATTCAAAATACTTATTTACAATTTCTAATTAATATTGACTTTTTTCGCCCAATTCATCACAAAAATACATCAATAATTTTAAATTTCCATTTCTCAGCATCATTTTCCGCGACCAATGCGACCTATTTAAAATCAATTCAAACAGGATAAATATTCAAACCATTCAATAGTTTAAAATAAATCTCAACCCCCTCAATGATTTCTGAAATATGGACATATTCATTGGGGGTATGGGATCGAGCCGAATCTCCGGGTCCAATTTTAACGGTAGTAAAGGGCATCCGGGCCTGATCCGACGTTGTCGGTGACCCAAACTTATGGAGTCCCAATTCCTCACCCTTTCTGACAAACGGATGATCATTAGGGATGGAAGAGCTGTTCAGCCTAAAAGAACGGGCTTTTAATTCGCAATCCACATTTTTGCAAATCAAATCAAACAATTCCCTGTTTTTGTAATGCTCATTCACCCTCACATCAACCATAAAGCGACAAACATCCGGCACCACATTGTGCTGAGTGCCGGCTTCAAGCCCCGTCACCGTCATTTTAACCGGCCCCAGAAAATCCGACACCTTAGGAAATTGGTAGTTTCTGAACCATTGAATCACAGGAAGCGCTTCATAAATAGCATTGATCCCCTCATTGCGAGCAGCATGCCCACTTTTACCCCGCACTAAACCGTCAATCACCATCAATCCTTTTTCAGCCACAGCCATCTGCATTTGAGTAGGTTCACCTACAATTCCCAAATCAATGGGCCCCAACTCTCCCAACACAGATGCTACACCGCCATCACCCGATATTTCCTCCTCTGCCGTAGCGGAAAATATAAAATTACAGCGTTGTTCTGTTTCTTCCAGCATGCGAAAAACTGCCAGCATAGCAACAACCGACGCTCCTGCATCATTACTGCCCAGACCAATGATCTTTCCTTCCGTTTCGCAAGGTGTAAAAGGATCGGTATCCCATCCGGAAGAGGGGCGAACGGTATCCAAATGGGAGTTGAGCAAAACAACGGGCAATTGATCCGAAAAATTCTTCGACCGAATCCAAATATTATTTCCTTTACGCTGATAATACTTTAAACCGGATTCCTTCAAAAAATCTTCCACCATCGAGGCCACCTCACCCTCTTCCCGACTAAAAGAGGGGACTGAAATCATTTTCTCCAAAAGACTTATTGACTCGGCAATATATGGATGAACGGACATAGGTATGTTTTCACTTGATTAAAATTGACTTACAATAATGAAGATAGGACGGATCTCAAACACCTTCATCAGATTGAAATTCCAGGAAACCAAAGACAGCACTAATAGAATTAGAAAAAAAAGATAACAAACCATTTTATGGCACTCGTTCTATTTCATCATACCCAGAATTCGCCAGCACCGGATTATTACCAACTACAAACCGGCTAATCTCCCAAAGTTGTTCCTCTTCCCGGAATGGTTAGCCCTTCAATGTTGGTAATAACCACTTCTTGCACCCCGTTTTTCATAGAATCAAAGCCATTTTCCAATTTAGGAATCATCCCATCGGCTATAATTCCTTCATCCCGATACATTTGAAACAATGGTCGATTTAGAAATGGAATAACAGAACCATCATCATCAGGATCAATCAGGACTCCCGGTTTCTCAAAACAGTATATCAGTTTGATATTAAAGACATCAGACAGCCCCACAGCCAGAGCAGAAGCGATGGTATCAGCATTAGTATTAAGCATTTGCCCCTCACCGTCATGCGTCAATGGTGCCACCACAGGAACGATTCCCTGACGAATCAAAGCGGCCAAGGTGCCGACATTAACCTCATCCACATCACCCACAAAGCCGTAGTCAACATCCTTCACTTCCCGTTTGTGGGCCTTCACCAGATTCATGTCAGCCCCGGTAAGTCCCAATGCGTTAATTTTTCTAGCCTGAAGTGCCGACACAACCTTTTTATTGATTAAGCCACCATACACCATGGTAACCACTTCCAACATCTCAGCCCCAGTTATACGGCGCCCATCCACCATTTGTGTTTCAATGCCTAATCGTTCTGACATATTGGTCGCCGACCGGCCGCCCCCATGAACGAGAAGCTTCGCACCAGAAAGCATACTGAAATCATCCAAAAAAGTCGCCAGGGTATTATCTTCTTCCAGAATCTTACCCCCTACTTTTACAATCGTTAATTGTTGATCCATAATCAAAAAAAGAGTGTCTTAAAATCAGAGAGTCTCCAGAATTCGTTTTATCACTGTTTGTGCCGACACCACCCTGTTGGCGGCTTCCTGAACAACGATAGAATCGGGACCATCCAACACCCCGTCGCTTACGATCATATTTCGGCGTACGGGCAGACAATGCATAAATTTGGCATTATTGGTAAGTGCCATTTTTCGTTCATCAACGGTCCAGTTGCGGTCAGTAGACAACACTTTCCCATAATCGGAAAAACTTGCCCAGCTTTTGGCATATATAAAATCAGCACCTTCAAAAGCCTTGTCCTGATCGTATTCAATCTGCACTCCCTCCATAAATTCGGGCGCCAGCTCATACCCTTTGGGATGGGTTACGGTAAGATCCACATCGGCCATTTTCATCCATTCCACGAAAGAATTTGGCACCGCCTGAGGGAGTGCTCTGGGGTGTGGCGCCCAGGTTAACACCACCTTAGGCCGCTTTACTTTTTTATGCTCTTCTATTGTTATTAAATCGGCAAATGCCTGCAACGGGTGGCGTGTTGCCGACTCCATACTAATAACCGGACGTCCCGAGTATTCGATAAATTGATTCAACAATCTCTCGCTATAATCTTCTTCCTTGTTTTCGAACTTAGCAAAAGAACGAACCCCTATAATATCGCAATATTGTCCAATCACAGGGACCGCTTCACGTATGTGCTCCGGCTTATCACCATCCATCACCACACCATATTCGGTTTCCAGCTTCCAACTCTCTTTATTAATGTCTAAAACAATTACATTCATGCCCAAATTTAAAGCCGCTTTCTGAGTGCTCAACCGGGTACGAAGGCTGGAATTAAAAAATATCAAAGCAGCAGTCCTGTTTTTTCCCAAATGTTGAAATGACAATGGATTCTTTTTCACCTCTGCTGCTTCCTGCAACGCTTTTGAAATATCTCCCAGATCCCCGGGGGTTAAAAATCTTCTCATATTAGAATCGTTTCTTAATACCTTAATTAAAATCTACAATACATTTTTCATGGTCTGACCACCCCATCACTTTCGACAATCCACTTGTAACTTGTAAGTTCCTTCAGTCCCATTGGGCCTCTTGCATGCAACTTCTGAGTGCTGATCCCTATTTCTGCACCCATCCCAAATTGTGCACCGTCGGTAAAGGCAGTAGAAGTATTGCAATAAACAGCTGCGGCATCCACCTCGGTAAAAAATCTTTCCACAACTTTTTGATCCTCTGCAATAATTGCCTCACTATGTTTAGAGCTGTACCTTCCCACATGAGCCACTGCTTCATCAAAATCTTTTACCGTCTTTATTGCCATTCGCAACGACAAAAATTCTGTCCCAAACGAATCCTGATTTGCTTTTTGAAGAAGCTCCGATGGATAATGTCCTTCCAAATGAATTAGCGCTTCTTCATCGGCCTCTATCACAACTTTTTTCATGGCTAAGGCAGCCACCAATTCCGGCAAATCTTTTAATCTAGACCGATGGAGCAATAGGCAGTCGAGGGCATTACAAACGGAAGGTCTACGGGTTTTTGCATTAAAAACGATACGTTTTCCCTTTTGTAAATCCCCGGAAGCATCGAAATAGGTATGAACAATACCTGCCCCTGTTTCAATGACCGGGATCTTTGCCCCTTCACGAACGGAAGCAATCAATCCTTGCGATCCTCTTGGAATAAGCATATCCACATACCCGACGGCATTCATCAGTTCTCGCGCTGCCTCCCTATCCGGGGGCAATAGTTGAACCACATCATATGATATTGCATGAGCCGCCAGACATTCTCGAATGATTCTTACCGCCGCCATATTGGAATGCCAAGCATCCTGTCCCCCTTTTAATACCGACACATTGCCTGATTTAAAACAAAGCGAAAACACATCAAATGTAACATTGGGCCGAGCCTCATAGATAACCCCCACCACTCCAATAGGAACACTCACCTTTCGTATTCGAAGACCGGAAGGGACGGAACGTTGTTCCAACAATTCACCAATCGGAGAATCCATTTTAGCTACAGAGCGCATATCCTCAGCGATGGCCTCAATTCGTTGCGGGGTCAACATTAACCGATCATATCTGGGATCGGACTCGTCCATCCTCTCCAGATCTTTATTGTTAGCGCTCAATATCAACGCACTTCGGGCAACCATATCATCGGCCAAATCAAGCAATACGCTCTTAATAAGAGCATCACTTAAACGCACCATTGTTTTGGTCGCCTCTGCCGCCTTTTTAAATTGTTCCAGATTGGTCATTTCAAAGCTTTTAAGAACTAGTTACACAACTCATAAACAATACTTTCTTTGCTCAAGTCACATTGGGGTAGATAAATAAATAATCGTAATGTACCAAAGGTTTATATTTTTGATCTTTCATATGTCTAATCGCGACGAAACGATCGTATTGCGCCCTTCCAATTCCAATTAGCAGCCCCTCTTCATCCTTGATTCGCAAAAGATCTCCTTTTTTAAACTCATCTTTCAAAGAGACCACGCCAGCCAATAAAAGACTTGTGGCTTTTGGTCCGATAAGCGCATCTCTTGCACCCCGATTTATGACAACCTCTGCTTTGGCAAACCCATCGGCATAAGCCATCCACTTTTTGATGGCCGGTCGTCTACCGTTTGGCACAAACCAGGTATGAGGAACTTTTTCTGCATCATTGACCAGATCCACAATAATATTATCTCGTGTTCCATTGGCGATATGAACCGCAATGCCGGATGCCGCTGTTTTTTGGGCAATTCTGCATTTTGTCAACATCCCTCCACGACCAAAGTCACTCTTCGTGTGCAAAATATAGTCTTCCGGACTATCTCTTCCCTCCCTGATTTCGCGCACAAGTTGGGAACCTGCTTCACCAGGAACCCCCGAATAGATTCCATCGACATTACTCAGAATAAACAAAGCATCGGTATCCATCATGGATGAGACCAATCCAGCCAGTTCATCATTATCGGTAAACATCAGTGCTGTAACCGAAACGGCATCATTCTCATTGACAATAGGAACAATATCATTTTCCCTCAACACGGAAAAACAATTCTTCATATTCAAATAATGTTCCCGAGTACTGAAGTCCTGCTTAGTAACCAACACTTGTGCACTGGTAATCCCCTGTTTTTCGAATAAATTCGAATAAATATTAACCAGTTTCACCTGACCGATTGAGGACAACAATTGTCTTTGCGAGACCGGATCTTTAAAAAACCCATTTTTGATGGCATCTCTTCCGGCAGCAACGGCCCCTGAAGAAACCAATATAACACTAATGCCCTGTTTATGCAACCATCCTATCTGCTTGGAAAGATGATCTATTCTTTGAACATCCAATGACCCATCCTCCCGGGCCAGAACATTAGAACCAACTTTTATTGTGATGGATTTATAATTCAAATTATTCTTTTTCACTTCTTTTTTGTAGCATTTTCAATTTTCTCAAAGGAGGCAATCACCCCTTTTATCAATGCAGAACTAAACCCCTGATGTTCCATTTCATTCAAGCCGGAGATGGTAATTCCTCTGGGGGTTGTTACTTTATCAATTTCAGCCTCAGGATGCGTCTGTCCCCTAATAATTAGCTCAGAAGCTCCCTTAACCGTCTGAGAGGCAATTTTAAGTGCAAGCTCGGAACCAAATCCTATTTCCACTCCCCCCTGGGTAGCAGCACGAATAAATCTTAATGCATAGGCAATACCACATGCTGCCAGCACCGTCGCGGATGACATCAACTCTTCCGGAATAAACTGAACTTCTCCGACGGTTTCAAACAACTCCTGAACCACCTTATTCTCCGCTTCCGTCGAATGAAAAGAAGAAATACAGGTCATTGACTGACCTATTGATATGGCTGTATTTGGCATTACCCTAAATATGCTTTTGCGTCCCTGACACATGTCAGATATCTGTTGGGAATCCACTCCTGCTGCTAATGAAACCAATAAAGCCGAATCATCCATGTAGGGTAACACTTCGCTGATCACCTCTTGTAGCTGAAACGGTTTCACAGCCAGGATGACCATCTCGGCATTTTTCACAGCGTCCACATTATCTGACTGAATTTTAATGCCATCTGATTCAAGATTCTTAATGAGATGTATTCTTCGCCGGGTCACGACCAGTTCTCCCCTAAAAGGTGTTTCAGCCTTCACCAGCCCTTTAGCTATCGCAGCGCCCAGGTTGCCACCTCCAATAATTGCAATTTTTTTAATCATCAACTTGCGGGTTTTTGTCTTTCGTAAATTGGGATTCATCAATTTTGATATGTCCCCAGTTTTCTCCACGTTTTATGCGGTGCAACTGAATCTCACTGATGCCAAACTGCCTGGCAATAATTTTCAATTTTGTCTTTCGGTTGGGATCAGTAATTTTCTTTTTCAGCAACATAACCTGGGTATCGGTAAGCTTTCCCCCTTCACATCGTCGGGATGCTTTAAGTTTTTTCCGTCCGTCGACCACGCTAGGGTTTTTTTGTTGGTGCTTGAACATTTCCTTTTTATCGGCCCAGGCTAAATTTTCCACATAATTATTGCATTTATTAAAATCGAGATGAATGACATATTTCTGCATCTCCGATTTCTTTTTAAGAAACAGCTCCGCCACCAGTTTGTGAATGTACAAAGTCCGTGATCGCCCAAAAGGTCTCAGGGGCAATGTCTTGTAACCTTTAATAACACCTCCCTTCACCAGCTGTGCATCACTTCTATCATCGGCACTAAAACTAACTACACGTCCATAATTCGAAATCGCATAACGTTTTCGTAATGCTCCTTTTTGAAAAGGAATCTCTTTCCATTCTTCATTCCAGTACGAATTAATCATAACGAAAGGGTTTACGGTGCCAAAAGCCGCCTAAGAGCCGTCAGGAAAACCGTAGCCTGACGAATGGTCAGGGGTAAGGGCGGCAGAAGTCGGATGATGTTGGTGGACGATACTCCGGTAAAAATATGCGCTTCTTTCAGTAGCCTTTGACGAAGCTCTTTGACGGGTGTGTCGAATTCCAGACCAATCATCAGGCCCCTTCCTCTTACATCTTTTATACCGTCGATTTTCCGAAGCTCTGACAACAAAAAGTTTCCGGTTTCGGCAGCATTATCAATCAGGTTTTCTGACTCTATCACCTCCAGGACTGCCAGTCCGGCGGCACAGGCCAGGTAATTGCCACCAAAGGTAGATCCCAACATACCATGCTTGGCTTCAATATCGGACTTAATTAATACGCCTCCCATTGGAAAACCATTGGCCATTCCTTTGGCGGTTGTTACTATATCTGGTTCGATGTTAGCTTCTTGAAACGCAAAAAAATGTCCACTTCGCCCATATCCCGACTGAATCTCATCCAGAATTAGTTTGCATCCTGATCTATTGCACAACTTTTGAAGATCTTCCAGGAACGAAATTTCCGGCACATTTATACCCCCAATCCCCTGGATTCCTTCAATAATCACCGCACACACATCCCCTTTATTCAATTCTTTACTGACTGCATCAAGATCATTTAACGGTAAAAAAACAACATCCATTCCCTGATTCAATGGTGAACGGATGGCATCATTATCGGTCACCCCCACCGCTGCTGAAGTCCGTCCGTGAAATGCCTTAGAGAATGCAATGACGCGACTCCTCCCGGTTACGAAAGAGGCTAACTTCAACGCATTTTCGTTGGCCTCTGCCCCGCTGTTGCAAAGGAAAAGCCGGTATTGGTCCAATCCGGATATTTTCCCCAACTTTTCAGCAAGTTCTTTTTGCAACGGATTAATCACAGAATTGGAATAAAAACCAATACGGCTCAGTTGTTGCCCTATCCGCCGGATATAATGAGGATGAGAATGACCTATTGAAATCACAGCATGGCCACCATATAAATCGAGATACTCGGTCTCGTCCTCGCCGGTAATATAACAACCGTTACCAGAAACGGGATTTACATCCATTAGCGGATAAACGTCAAACAACTCCATGAAACTTAGTTTTAATAACCGTTATAAAAAAGCCATTGCTCAAATCCAAAGATCTGACAAACAGCTCACAATCACTATTTAAAATTGGCTTGGGATTGTCGCTGCAGTTCACTGAATGCAGCGACAACAGGCCGGAAGAAACGTGGGATTAAAAAAAAAAAAAATGAACACCTAAATTTAAACCGTAAAAACAACCCTCTATCTATCTCAAAAAGCCACTGGCTTCAATTGTAATCCTTCCGACTCATCCAAACCAAACATTAAATTCATATTTTGAACAGCCTGACCGGATGCCCCTTTGGTAAGATTATCGATAACACTTACCATATGAAGCTTGCTGCCATGTTTTTTAATATGTAACAAACATTTATTTGTATTCACCACCTGTTTCACATCAACAGGCTTTTTGGAAATGGTAACAAATGGATGCGTACTGTAAAACCTCTGATAAAGATCCATGGCCTCAGCTTCCTCCAATTTACAATCGAGATAAACCGACGCCAGTATTCCCCGTGTAAAATTCCCGCGCAGCGGAACAAAGTTAAAGGCTTTATCAAAGCCCGGCATTAGTTCCCTCATGGTTTCATTCATTTCACTCAGGTGCTGATGCCCAAATGCCTTATAAACCGACACATTCCCATTTCTCCAACTAAAATGGGTTGTTGCCGACGGCGCCTGCCCGGCACCCGTTGATCCGGTGATGGCATGAACATGAATTTCATCAAGCAAATGACTGGCAGCCAAGGGGAGAAGTGCCAACTGAATAGAAGTGGCAAAACAGCCCGGATTGGCAAGATATCGACATCCACGTATTTTCGGTCGGTTTACCTCTGGCAACCCATAAATAAATTCATTATTGTCACGGTTGAGTCTGAAATCGTTACTGAGATCTATCACTTTCAGATGATTCGGCAACCGATGTTCTTCCATAAATAAGGCCGATTTTCCATGCCCCATACAGAGAAATATAACATCCACCGTTTCAAAATTCATTTGATCAGTAAACGTCAGTTCACATTCACCAACCAAATCGGCATGTACGTCCGACACATCATTCCCGGCATTACTGCTACTGTGAATCCATACTATATCTGCCGACGGATGCCTCAATAATATTCTTATGAGCTCGCCGGCAGTGTAACCGGCACCACCTACAATACCTGCCTTTATCATTCTTTAAAAAATTTGGATCGTTAATTTTCAGATTAAATTACTTTCCGGTCTGTCTGTTTCCGAAACCACTTCATTCATCAATCGGGGGTACCGGTTTCCACATCAAAACCATTGACCTTATTGAATATTTTCAGATAATTACTCATTAGCTTTGTGAACCCTTTCACATCGTTTCCATCCCACTCTTTGTTCACCTCGCCGTAATCTCCAAAACCACTAACCATCAAATCATGAGGCGACCGAATGCCGACGGTTTCAAAGCGATAGGGATACAGTTTTAGGATAACTTCCCCGGTCACATTTTTTTGTGAATGTTCCAGAAATACTTCGATATCTCTCATCACGGGTTCCAGATATTGCGCCTCATGCAACAACATGCCGTACCAGTTTCCCAATTGCTCTTTCCAATACAACTGCCATTTGGTCAAAGTATGTTTCTCCAGCAAATGATGCGCTTTTATGATCATCAGGGGAGCTGCCGCCTCAAATCCCACACGTCCCTTAATTCCGATAATGGTATCCCCGACATGGATATCCCTGCCAATGGCATAATCAGAGCCAATGGCTTCCACTTTTCTAATGGCATCTACCGGATTGGCAAAGGTCTCTCCATTCACAGCTTTCAACTCACCTTTTTCAAACTTAAGAACCAGTTCTTCGCTTTCCTGCTTTTTCAGAGGCTTGGGATAAGCTTCTTCGGGTAAACCCTGATCGGTTGTGAGGGTTTCTTTTCCGCCAATACTGGTTCCCCACAAGCCTTGATTGATTGAATAAGCCAACTTAGCCCAGTCTTTTTTGATACCCCGTTTGCTAAGATATTCGATCTCCTCATCACGAGAAAGGGTAAGATCCCGGATGGGGGTTAATATTTCTACTTCCGGTGCAAGAATTTGAAAGGTAAGATCGAAACGAATCTGATCATTTCCGGCCCCGGTGCTTCCATGAGCAATATATTTTGCTCCGATTTTTCGGGCATAGTTAACAATGGCCATTGCCTGGAAAATACGCTCCGAAGAGACCGATAACGGATAAGTATTATTTTTAAGTACATTCCCGTAAACCATGTAACGAATACAATTCCTGTAATAGAGATCAGTTACATCCAATGTTACGTGATCGGCCACCCCCAGTTGTCGGGCGCCCGCTTCAATGGCGCTAAGTTCCTCTTCCCGAAAACCACCGGTATTAGCGATAGCCGAATATACATCCAACCCTTTTTCCTCTTTCAGGTATTTAACGCAAAACGATGTATCCAGGCCACCGCTAAAAGCCAACACTACTTTTTCATTCATCAGTATAAAATTAATTTAAGTTATTAGTCTGATGGAACTCGCTTGACCTAGTTTATTCACAGTCTTGTGGTGACAAACTTAAGTTGATCATGCTCGTTTCATTTGTATACATTTCAGTTAGGTCATCGGCCGAATGAAGCAGGCATGCAACAATTTAACATATTCATCACAATTCTTGCCAAGCTCGCATCATTGGTCTAAAGTTTATTTCAAATATTAATTTAAAGCAACCCAATTCCGGGGAAATGGGTAGAAATTATTTTTCTACCGATAAATTTCCGCCATTAGTTGTTCCAATCCTGCACCTGCATTCCAATTTCTGCCCACGCAGATCCATCAGGCAAACAATGCAGCAAACAGACTCTTCAACAAATTTCGCTTACCCTTTTTCTTATTGATATGGTTCGATTTCAAGAAAACAAACTGTTTAAATCTGAGCCATCGGCCATAAACACTCAGGCGCTTGGGTGCTAAAGGTTCGGGCTTGGCATCTTTGGCCGGATCGAAAAGCATTCCCGTACAAAGGCAATGTTTTCGGTTTGTCCGCATCAGAATATCGTAATTAACACAACTTTGACACCCTTTCCAGAACTCCTCATCATCCGTTAATTCAGAAAAGGTCACCGGCTTATATCCCAACTCAGAATTAATCTTCATAACCGCCAACCCGGTTGTCAGTCCAAAGATTTTAGCGTTGGGATATCTTTTTCTAGAAAGCTCAAAGGCCTTTCTTTTAATTCTTTTGGCCAGCCCCTGTCCTCGGTATTTCTCTTCCACGATCAATCCCGAGTTGGCAACAAACTTCTCATGGCCCCACGACTCAATGTAGCAAAACCCTGCAAATTCACTTCCATCCAATGCAATAATGGCTTTTCCTTCAACCATTTTTTTTTGGATATAGTCCGGATTTCTACGGGCAATTCCGGTTCCCCTGATTTTGGCCGCTTTTTCTATTGTAGCCAAAATGGTATCAACATATGACAAATGCTTCTCCGAAGCAATATGTATTTCTATTTTATTATTCTTTTTTATTATCTGTGACATCAATTGACAATTAGTTTTTAAACGCTCGAAGGGACAAAAATCCCCAACACAATAACTCTCAGCTCCCTCCCCAACAAAATATCACTAATTCACAACAGGGGCATCTGAGAGTTCCCTCCAGAATAACTTACAGCTGATTTTCTACAACAACTTTCGCTTTATGCCTGGCATAAAGGCCGACAAAGCATTTAATACGTCGGGCCGTGACACACTTTCTTTACAAATCAGCAAAATAGTATCATCTCCGGCAATGGTCCCAATAATTTCGAAAGGGTCCTGACTATCGATAACCGAGGCAATACTATTGGCAAAACCGGGCCGGGTTTTCAAAATGGCCATATTCCCTGAAAACTCAATGGATTCCAACCCACTAACGGGAAAAACATCGCTATTACCATCCTCTCCTTTTTGGTCATCCTCTTCCGGCAGCACGTAAACGTACCCACCCTCAACATCCGGCTTCTTAGCCACTTTAAGAGCCTTTAAATCACGCGAAAGAGTAGCTTGCGTTGTGGTAAAACCTTTTGCTTCCAACAGGTTCAACAACTCTTCCTGACTTCCTACTTTATGTTCTAAGATCAATTGTTTGATCAGATTTAATCGTTGCGTTTTTATTTTCATATCATAAAATGAACCTTCTGTAATCTTAATATGAAGAACCCCAGAATAAATATTCAATACAAATGCAAAATTATTCATTTTATATAAATATCCAAAATTCATTCATCTTTTTGTATTTTTATTTTACCCCTCCAAATCGACTGCCACCAAGAATTACTCGAAACTCCAACAACATCTCCCCTTTCAAGATTTTTAATAAATATTCAAAATATATGCAAAAAACAATCGCCCGCTATGGTGATTATTAAAGAATAATGTACCTTTGTATCCCGAAGAACAGGTAAACCATATCTTTCCTGAACAAGAAATTATCAACCAACAAAGCAAACGAGGCGAATTTTGCCGCAACAGCAACACCAACAAAGGAAGGCGATGTGAATTCTCCCGACTTGTACCAATTACAGAGGAAAGATCAGTGAACCAACAAATTAAACAGCACTTACTCGAATGGAAAGAGCATTCCTATAGCAATTGTTTCTATTGATCCCAATTCCACGGGAAAAAGAGAACAGATAAATGTTCGTCATACGAGTTGCATTAGACCAATAAATTAGGCAAATCTTATACTAATGAAAAAGGACATAAAAAAAGCGGTTATCCTGGGTTCGGGAGCCTTAAAAATTGGCGAAGCAGGTGAATTTGACTATTCCGGATCACAAGCACTAAAAGCACTAAAAGAAGAAGGAATAGAAACCATTCTTATCAATCCCAATATTGCTACCGTTCAAACTTCGGAAAAGATTGCCAACAAAATATATTTTCTTCCTGTCACACCGTATTTCGTGGAGCAGGTAATAAAGAAAGAAAAACCGGACGGTATATTATTGGCTTTTGGCGGCCAAACAGCCCTCAACTGCGGCATTCAACTATACGAACAAGGGATTCTCAAAAAGTACGATGTCGAGGTATTGGGAACCCCCATTCAAGCCATCATCGATACGGAAGATCGAGAGATCTTCGCCGGCAAGCTGGCTGAGATTAACGTCAAAACACCCAAAAGCGTTGCGGTGAATTCGGTTCAGGATGCGGTAAAAGCCGCCAACAAGATGGGATACCCCATCATCATACGAGCTGCATATACGCTCGGGGGAATGGGAAGCGGCTTTTGTTCGAATGAGGAAGAGCTCATTAAACGGGCCGACAATGCACTCTCCTATTCCAACCAAATTTTGGTGGAAGAATCTCTGAAAGGATGGAAAGAGGTGGAATACGAAGTCGTACGTGACAGCTACAACAACTGCATCACGGTATGTAACATGGAAAACTTCGACCCTCTTGGCATTCATACCGGCGAAAGCATTGTAGTAGCCCCCTCGCAAACGCTAAGCAATGCGGAATACCACAAACTGCGAGAACTGGCCATCAAAATTATTCGACACATCGGCGTTGTAGGAGAATGTAACGTTCAATATGCCTTGGATCCCAATTCTGAAGATTACAGGGTCATTGAAGTAAATGCCCGCCTTTCGCGTTCCAGCGCGCTGGCCTCCAAAGCCACCGGCTACCCGTTGGCCTTTGTTGCGGCCAAACTGGGACTGGGATACGGACTTTTTGAGTTGAAGAACTCCGTCACCAAAACAACACCGGCATTTTTTGAACCGGCATTGGACTATATTGTCTGCAAAATCCCCAGATGGGATTTGAATAAATTCACCGGAGTTTCCAAACAGATCGGATCCAGCATGAAAAGTGTGGGCGAAATCATGGCCATCGGCCGCACCTTTGAGGAGGCCATCCAAAAGGGCCTTCGAATGGTGGGGCAAGGCATGCATGGTTTTGTGGCCAACCATCCGCTGAAAGACATAGATCTGGAAACCGAACTGGCAGCCCCCACTGATCAGCGCATCTTTGCCATCTCTGAAGTGCTCCAAAAAGGAACTACCGTCGAAGAGATTCATCATCTCACCAAAATTGACAAATGGTTTCTGGATAAGCTCAAAAACATCACCGATTTAAAGAAAGAACTATCGGCCTGTAAATCCATCGAATCAATCCCGGATGAGCTTCTAATCAAAGCCAAACAATTGGGGTATTCCGACTTCCAAATTGCACGGGTGGTGCTGAACCCCGAAGATGATAAGATGGAAGAACATCTGCTCAAAGTTAGGAAACACAGAAAACAGAGAAACATTCTCCCGGTGGTGAAACAAATAGACACCATGGCCGGAGAATTCCCCGCACAGATCAATTACCTCTATTTAACCTATAACGGGGAGTATCATGACATCTCTTTCGAGCAGGATGAAAAATCGGTCATCGTGCTGGGGTCGGGGGCCTACCGGATTGGGTCCAGTGTAGAATTTGACTGGTGCAGTGTTAATGCCATCGACACCATCAACCAGCAAAAGTACCGTTCGATCATGATCAACTACAATCCGGAAACGGTAAGTACCGACTACGATGTTTGCGACCGTCTCTTTTTCGATGAATTAACACTGGAACGCATACTCGACGTTTGTGATCTGGAAAAGCCTAAAGGTGTTATTGTATCGGTGGGAGGACAAATTCCCAACAACTTGGCCATGCGGCTGCACAAGAACGATGTCCCCATATTAGGGACCGCCCCGGAAGACATCGACCGCGCCGAAAACCGCAAAAAATTCTCGTCTCTTCTCGACAGCTTAAAAATAGATCAACCTCGCTGGAGTGAACTCACCACCATCGAAGATATATACAAATTCATCGAAGAGGTGGGGTATCCGGTACTGGTTCGTCCTTCTTATGTATTGTCCGGTGCCGCCATGAATGTGGTTTCAAACGAAGAAGAGCTCGGCCATTTCCTCCAACTGGCGGCAAATGTTTCCAAACAATATCCCGTGGTGGTATCGGAATTCATAGAACAAGCCAAAGAAATTGAAATCGATGCAGTGGCCAAAAATGGGGAAATGATTGCTTATGCTATTTCTGAGCACATCGAGTTTGCCGGAGTCCATTCGGGCGATGCAACCATCGTTTTTCCCCCACAAAAACTCTATATCGAAACCATCCGACGGGTCAAACGCATTGCCCGCCAAATAGCCGCAGCTCTGAACATCTCCGGTCCTTTCAACATGCAGCTGCTGGCCAAGGACAATGACATTAAAGTCATTGAGTGTAACCTGAGAGCATCACGCAGTTTCCCCTTTGTCTCAAAAGTCTTGAAAATAAACTTAATTGACATTGCCACCAGAGTGATGCTGGGCCTTCCGGTGGATCGCCCGGCCAGAAACATCTTTGAACTCGATTACGTGGGCATAAAAGCACCGCAATTTTCGTTTGCCCGCCTGCTCAATGCCGACCCTGTTCTTGGCGTGGATATGGCATCTACCGGCGAAGTGGGATGCATCGGCGACAATTACTATGATGCCGTTCTACAAGCCATGCTGGCCGTGGGCTACCAAATTCCTAAAAAGAACATTCTTATTTCCTCCGGGCCGGTAAGAAGCAAAGTAGAGTTATTGCAAAGCGCCAGACTTCTGGTCGAAAAAGGTTTTAATATCTTTGCCACCACGGGGACCCATAAATTTTTCAAAGAAAATGGGGTTGCATCCACCCTGCTTCACTGGCCCGACCAACCGGATATGAAGCCCAACACCCTGGACTACATCCGTGAAAAGAAAATCGATCTGGTCGTTAACATTCCTAAAAACCTGACTAAAGGGGAACTTAAAAACGGTTATCGGATTCGTCGCGGAGCGGTGGATTTCAACATTCCTTTGATTACAAATGCCAGACTTGCCAGCGCATTTATTTATGCTTTCTGCAAGAAGGACATCAGCGATATTCCGATTAAAAGCTGGGATGAGTACCGTTAACATTAAAGGGGGGCTTGTAAATCGTTGTAAGCTCGGATTCAGGGCTTCAACAACAGGCCTCTGGTTCTGCCCATCAGACCTTTTCAGGAATAGGTTCAATTGTGAATAAATTTCAGAAGTCGGGATTAAAATTCCGACTTTTTTGCTTCATTGATCCCCAATGGCCATAAACGTTGCTTTTTCCCAAATCTTCAACGACCAAGAATAGTGACCCTTAGAAACCTAAAAGAAATTCTATTACGACGTTCTAATGAAATAATGGGGACAAAAGTACTACACCGGCAGAAGGGGATTTTAGGTCAAGAGGCCATTGGGTGGTTAATCCGACAGGCTGTTAGGCCATGAGATTGAGGGGATTGAAGGGATTGGGGAGCTAAATAGACGAATGACTAACCCCTAACTTTAAATTCCATTGCAACAACGATTTAACCCAAAAAATGCATTAGAAAATCTATTACGAATAAAATGGGAAGAGACACAACTCAATGAACACCCCCGACCAAACAAACACTGTAGATTGCATGCGCCTTGCTTCATTGATTTTTATTGATGTTTCAAATCCCCAAGGGATTGAGAACTGCCCTTTTTGAAACCCTTTTCGGTTACCTCAAGATGTTTAAATTTTTTTAAGTTGTGCTGCTCCAACATTCGTTTTCCACAAGCATTTGGGCAACCATCAATCACCAAAATATCTTTGGCTCTTAAATCTTTCAATGGACTTTTGAAATGTGGCTTTGCTGACCCCGGATTTCCTTAACAGCTCATCCACAGGGCTTCCTTCTTCATCCGCTTTTAATAGCCAAGAAATCTGTGGTGTGAATCTTTTTCCTTTTATAAATACAGCTTAATAGTATAACCTATTCTTCTTTTTTAAATTGTCCTGTTTTGGGGAAAGCTTACAGGCACGCTTCTCCTTTTATGCCACACAACGGTTTGTGTATGTGTAGTGCGGGATTAAAAGTGATGAACTCTCAAATACGCACGTAGCCAATTCGTTTATTCAATATTTCAAATTTTCCTTCAATCGTCAAAGACGAATTGGCGGTGTTGCAACAACGAGCCGCAGCTACTAAAACCGCTAAAACCCGCATTACATATGACACTTTGTTATAGCCCGTTATTCATTATATTTGTCAATCAATCTCTGAGTTATTCGAAATAAATTATTTTTCCCAAACTCTTCAATTCTTAAATACAAATTACCAGAATCTTTATTCTTGGATATAGTTTGTATCTGGTAAATTTCAATCGAAGGTACATCTTTAAAATATCTGTCAAGACTTATTAATTCTTTAAAATGTGGTAAAACATATCTAAGTAAATTGTCTAAATCATGGGTGACTTTACTTGGCTTTTCGTAGAAAAATTTCAAAGCAATAGAAGAATTTTTAGGTAAAAGCCTTCCATTTTTACTTTTCCATTCCTTAATGGCTGTTTTTATTTCCTCTTTAAACGATTTACTTTCGCCCTCAGAGACTGGCACACTACCTAAATCCATATTGTACCAACCTTCCAATGCAGATACGCGTCCAATCTTATTAGGAGAAAATCTAAGCTTTGAAAATTCTATCTTATTATCTTCTGGTTCTGTGATTAGATATAAAACACTATTAGCAAATAAATCTGAATTTGACTTTAAAAATATTTGATTGTTTTGTTCGATATAAATTTGTCGATTGAACTCATTATAATCTATTTTTTCTCCGTCAACTTCAATATTAACTCCTCTCAAATGTTCTACTTCTTTATATTCCGAAAAATTTGAATTCTCGTTGTTATAACCATTTCTATCAAAATCTGATTTATTTTTAAGTTCTTTAAATCTACCAAACTGCAAGTCACTAGCAAGCTGTAAATTAAAGACAAAGTCTCTAAATGGTATTATGATAATTGTTATTTCTTGTTTCTCATTATTATTAACCTTCCAATAATGCGATGATAACGCCTTAATTTGTGAATCATCTTTTAATAATAAAAAATCTCTTTTCGTTTTTACATCATTCAATGGTTTTTGAATTAAGTCAATATAATGTTTAAGAAGTGACTGAACTGCTGGCGCATTTCTCTGATTCACCTTAAAAATAAACTCAGCGGCTACATTACCTCTAAAACATCTTTTTTTATCATGTATTATTTTTTCAAGAATATAATTCTGGAATCGCAGATTTTCAATTTTACTTTTACTTCTTTTTGTTTGAAATTGTTCAACTTGATAAGTAATAAATATGGAATTTCTGGAAAACCTTTTCCAGTACTCGTACTTTTGACCTTCGAATGTTTCTAAAAACTCTTTTCTGCTACTCACTCTCTTAGTTCTTTAATGGGCTATAACGGTTTAGCTATGCGTAGTGCGGGATTAAAAAGCACTTCACTGTCCGCCTACCGATATATTTGTTAATATTCATTCACTTCCAATTTAGCACCAAAACCCGCATTATGTATAGGTTTTGTTGAACTAAATCCCTATGGGATAGCCCATATCAAAAATAGCATAAATCCTTTTAGTCACAAATCGTAATAGCTGTATTATTCACTTTAAAACAATACAGTTATGAGAAAAAAATCAGTCTTAACGATTGTTGGGCAGGCAATGGTACGAATCCCGGAATTTAAAGATGGCTATCCCTCTTCCTAATGCCCCACCGCTTTCGTCGAACTTGTGCCGGAATATCCAACTGGTGAAGGAACAGTTGCCGACGAATACTCGTCCGACTGAGCAACTCCTCGAATCAACATGAACGCTCATTCTTCAAAAAAATATTTATAAACCGGAATAACCCTTTTTTGTACAATTCGCCCGGACCGGCACAATTAGACCGTAACAGCCAATTACCCATACAGATTTTATGCATAACCTTATACCAAAGGTTGGGATAACCTTATACCGGAGGTTGGGATAACCTTATACCAAAGGTTGGGATAACCTTATACCAGAGGTTGGGATAACCTTATACCAGGGGTTGGGATAACCTTATACCAAAGGTTGGGA
>NZ_JBQTGH010000006.1:78959-313335 GCF_052400625.1 Thermophagus sp. OGC60D27 | reverse complement strand
AGCGCCGGACATAATAAGCTTTGAAGTAATTATATAAGATACTTTATACGGATGCCTATTTCATCTTTCCCGACACCCGGTATAACCTTATCCCGACACTTGGTATAACCTTATCCCGACATCTGGTATAACCTTATCCCAACATCTGGTATAACCTTATCCCGACACCAGGTATAACCTTATCCCGACACCCGGTATAACCTTATCCCGACATCTGGTATAACTTTATCCCGACACCAGGTATAACCTTATCCCGACACCTGGTATAACCTTATCCCGACACCTGGTATAACCTTATCCCGACACCTGGTATAAGCTTATCCCGACATCTGGTATAACCTTTCCCGATAACTGGTATAAGCTTATACCGACATTTAACAGGGGATAAAACGCGGAAGCGCAAAGCTGCAAAGGGAGTGAAGGGGTGGTTTTTAATTGGAGGTTGTATTAAATTTTATACTAAAACTGGCTATGTAGTAATCACCAGGACCATGTGATTATAATGAACGATATCGTGTGATAGTAATCACACGTCTGCGTGATTTGTAATTCATGCATAACTTAAAAAATGGCTTTGCAATCCGTATAAATAAATCAAAAGAAAAAGAATTAATCCCGAATTATGCATTAGAACTTCGTTGTGAGAATTTAAAGTACAATCAATCAAGAACTTGTTGAAATGAGGCATGGCATCGCTATGGTGAATGGAAACAAGTTAGCTTGTGACTTGATTGGCAGCAATTTTAATTCGTAATAGATTGCCTAATGCATTTTTCGGGTTTAAATGTGATTTAATCTTTATCGAGTAGAAGAACGGGATTACAAATCCCCAGAATGATGCGTTGTAATTGCAAATCCACAACGACCAAGGGTAATTCCTGATATTAGGTAAAACTTATTCCCAATACCGGGAAAAACTTATCTACGTCAGCGTGGATTTGTAATCCACGCTGAACTAAAGATTTGGATTTGTAATCCGTATTTAAAAAATGGCCAATTCAACGCGGAAATTATTGAAATGTTTAAATGCAATTTAATTTTTATCGAGTATAAGGACGGGATTACAAATCCCTAAACTGATGCGTTGTGGATTGCAAATCCACAACGACCAAGCGATCACCATTGTCGTAGTGAGATGCCCCGATTTCTCTTAAAACATAATCATAAGTTTTTCGACCAATAATAATAGTGTCAATAGTGGAAGTAAAGGCTGCGTAACCGTAATCTTCACCTTCTTTTTCAACTAATTTTAGAAAGCTAAGGTCATCGTTGGGTTTGGCAATATAGCCGTCTATACTGGTGGCTATGAATAATTTTAAATTTCCCGGTTCTACGTCAGCGTGGATTTGTAATCCACGCTGAACTAAAGATTTGGATTTGTAATCCGTATTTAAAAAATGGCCAATTCAACGCGGAAATTATTGAAATGTTTAAATGCAATTTAATTTTTATCGAGTATAAGGACGGGATTACAAATCCCTAAACTGATGCGTTGTGGATTGCAAATCCACAACGACCAAGCGATCACCATTGTCGTAGTGAGATGGCCCGATTTCTCTTACAACATAATCATAAGTTTTTCGACCAATAATAATAGTATCAATGGAGGCCGAAAAGGCTGCGTAACCGTAATCTTCACCTTCTTTTTCAACTAATTTTAGAAAGCTAAGGTCATCGTTGGGTTTGGCAATATAGCCGTCTATACTGGTGGCTATGAATAATTTTAAATTTCTCATTTTGATGCCTAAAAAATAAATCTATGAGATTAGTTTAATGCTTGTTATGTCCGGTGCTCACCCCTTTATCCCCTAAAAGGGGAAATACCCATCCCCACAATGATTAAATTTTGAGAAGATATCCTGTTATTCTGAAAATGTCAACCGTCGTAATACCTCTAAAGGTGTAATCAAAAACCGGTTAATGGTATCGTCAATTCCCATCACAAGGTCTTGCTGATTATAATGAGAAGGTGTTTTTCTTAAAAGCTTCACTATTGGTTATTTGCCGATACAAAAAATGACAAAATTTTGTAGGTAGTTATAAATGAGATGGTTAGGGTTTGTTGTTTGCCGGTGAGATGTAACAAAGTTGTAATACAGACCCGATGCAATTTTTGCAACAAGCCAATAATAATCCCATTCGGTTATTTCGATTTATTTTCCAGCTTTTGGAGGCATTCTCCAGTAACCAGCCTTCGGGAATTAACCCTTCAAAGAAGGGGAATAGTCGGTTTGAACGATAGGATTTTTCCGTTACAGGCATGGTAAAAGTCAGAAACCTGTCGGGAAATTTTTTCACATACTTTTTGTCGTAGGTGAATTCATACTCTCCATCGTCTGTTTCGACCAGTATTCCGGCCAAATCATTTTGATAATAGATTTTTGCTCGTCTCATGCTTCACCGCTTTGAGTTGAATCCTTAATACTGACGGGCCCCAGTTCATGGCCAAACATAGCCAATACCTGGTTGACTTTTTCCATGTTGAGATTGGTTTTTCCCTGTTCAATTTTTCGGATTACGGTAAGAGCTACACCTGCTCTTTCGGCAAACTCCTCCTGTGTGAGGTTCACTTCTTTTCTCCGCTGTTTAACGAATTCGGCTAAACGGTTCATTATATGTTTTTGGATATAGTTTAAGGGTGGGATAGGGATTCAACCTTTTGCTTTACCAAAACTTGAGAATACCTTTCCCAATACTTAACAGGGGATAAAAAAGCGGAGACAAAGGGCATAAGAGGTGGTTTTTTAAATTTATACTTACCAGTACCCTTGTTGGAGTAGATTGGAAAGCCATGCCGAAGGGGAAGAGAAGGGTTAGTGGTATATTGTATTAAGTTATTTAATCGTTTTATCAATTCTTGTTTTTATTGCAAAATGATTTATTTCATGGCAAACACGGCCTAAAAAAATTGCAGGGTTTATTTTATATTGATTTCCAAGTGAGATGATTCTGTCATCATTCAGAGGTAAGTAATTCTCTAAAATATCTTCCCAAACATTTGTGGGTATTAATGATTCTTGGGCATAACGGTCAGCTTCTCTTTCGTATTCATTAATGCTTTGTCCTTTTGTTAAATCCATAAATTCTTTTTTCTTATCATTTTTCATATGCAAATCTATATGCCCCAATTCATGCATTATTGTGAAGGCAAAGTTGTCGATTCTTTTGTGTCGTAATGTTAAGGCTATGGCGGGGTTTTCATACGACCAAAATGAAAAACCATCAATGGGTGTTTTTTCCAGTTTATCAATGAATAGCATTTTTATACCGTATTGATTCATTAAATTTTGTACTCGGTTGATGGTGTCAGAATTTTCGTAAAAGAGTTGGTTTAACTGTATGCGCAACTGTGGTAGGTTGTCAAAAGTGAATGTGTTTGCTTTTTGGTTTTTGGCCTCATATTGGGCTAATGAAGTCCAAGCAAGCATATTCTTGTTGTCAATTTTAAGTTTGTCTGATTTACGATAGTAGGCGTACTTTTCTTTTGAGAACAGGGTTACTAAGTCATCAACGGATTCAAAATTGTAAATTTTTTTAATAGTCTTTATGTCAGTTGATAAGTCGTCGGTTAAATAATTGTGTTTTTTTAAGTAACGAAGCGGGACGTATTTTTTTATAATATTCCAAATCTCGATATTTTTTATTTTCTCGATGTTTTTCTGCTTAACTCTGGCTTTATCAATTTCATATTGAGCTTGAAATTTCATCCAATAGTCGGCTGAAATACCTAAGGCTTTTTCTAGTAAGATTGCCATGTCGGCAGTAACAGGTCTTTTGCCTTTGATAATTTCATTTAAAAAAGAGGGTTTTACACCAAGTTCGTTTGCTAATTCCCTTTGATTTAAGTCGGGTCTGGCATCTATTTCATCCTTGATTAAGATACCCGGGTGAGTCGCCTGTGCCGGTATTAATATGTTTTCTTTTGTTTTCATTATTTTCGGTTTTACTTGTAATGATTGCTTAATTCAATGATTGAGCAAATGGTAATAGTATCAGGTTCATTCCCTTCTACAGAACTGATAAATTCTATTCGGTATTTTTTATCTACTCTGACCGATTCAAGGCCATTTTTGTCACCGGAAAGTTTTTCATAGTTCAAACTTTTAATAGGGAATAGTTCTTCAATGCTGTTAGCTACCCTTAATTTGTCGATGGTTTGTATATACTTTTTTATGACTCCCGGTTGAAACCGATACTTTTTATTTCGGGATTTTCCGTCTTCGTATAGTTCTTTTAAGTATTCTTTTTTAAATACAATTTTCATTTTTGTAAAAGTCGTAGTGCAAATATACGAATAATAAAGATTAAAAAATTCACTATTTAAGTGAATTTTGATGATTTCCCGGAGATGTAACTGATTTGATATGTGGGAAATAATTTAAAAATTTCTTTTTGGTTGTCAATTGAGCCCAATACCTAAAAAAATATTCCTGTTATAATGTGGTTAAAGCTCCGATAATCAAAGGGTTTAAAGAGATGGGGTTTCAAATTAAAGGAAATCGGCGGCTGAAATAGAATCTGTAAAATTACAGGTCGAAAAATCCCCTAACACTAAATTGAAAAGAAGTATCGTACCTCAGTCGTTCCTGACAGAACCGGATGACTCACTACATTTGCATTAGGAATTTTGGGTTCAGGAAATGTCTATTTGGGGGTGGCAAAAAGGGGGAGGGGTACAGGGTTATAATACCTTTTTGTGGTAAAATAAATTCCCGAGGTTCAATATCTTTTGTAAAAGAGGTTGTTTAGAAAAATGGAACAATCTCTATCAAATGATGTAGCCTCTTTTATTATATTCTTCCTGTTCCCTCATTCATTAATCTCAAATTGAAATTCCTCTTACCTTTTTGTCGTATAGGTCGTTAAACCATAATTGTTTAAACATTGTATTGGCGCGATCTTCGGAAAGTTTATTGTAAAATTCAAGTTTGGTATTGATGAAATTGAGTAACTCACTATCTATCTCTTCATTGAATTTTTCCTGAATATTTTCTTTCGTGTTATTAGGATTAAAGAAACTCATTAATTCTTCGTTTGAATAGATGTTATCTTTCATTTTTTCAAAATCCACACGGTCCTCCTCTGTTAAATCTAACCCAAAGGTGTCGTTCAACACTTTAATGATATTTGTTAACAAGTCGTATTCTTCTTCAGGTTTTCGACCTCCACCGCCGGGAGTCATGCCTTTCATTTCACCATCCCCAGAAACCAATTTTAAATCAGTGGTGTATTTGTGTTGAATTTTATAGCTGTGTAGTTCCACTTCGCCTAATACATCTAAAGGCATACTTGATTTGATGTAGGGAAGTTTCTTTATTAATGCCGTTAGGAAAACGTAGTACTTTTCTAATTCCACATCAGTGAAAGTAATGATACCCCTTAAAAAGCGATATAGCTTGACAAAAGACTTGGCATCGCCCTTAAAGCCTGCTTGTTGGTCGTCGTCCAATTCTTCCTCGTATCGGCGGCATACCTCATTTAAAATGGGTTGTAATTTTTCGTAGTTGTCACCTTTACGGAAAAATATATTAGCAAAAGCATCAATCTCTTTTTTATACAACAAATTGTAAGAGTCGATTTTGTTTTGGACATCATACAAGGCATTAGGGTCGGTTTGATGTTCTTCTTCCATGTAGTTTTTACCATAAAACCTTTGAAAATCCTCCAGAACCATTTCCGGGTCGTTTACAAAATCAAGCACCATTGTTGAGTCTTTCCCTACGGTAGTTCTATTTAAACGACTGAGGGTTTGTACCGTACTTGTACCACCCAATTTTTTATCGACAAACATAGTATGCAGTAAAGGTTCATCGAAACCAGTTTGAAATTTATCGGCTACAATTAATATGCGGTATTTGGGTAATTTCAGGGCTTCCGGAATACTTATTTTACCTTGTAGATTATTCATGTTAACCTCGGTATAATCTTCGCCTGTTTCATCGTCACGAACGGTACCCGAGAATGCCACCAAAGCGTTGTACGGTAATTTCATCTCGCGCATGATATCATCAAACTTGCGTTTGAATCTAACGGCATGCAAGCGAGAACGAGTAACCAACATTGCCCGTGCTTTGCCCTGTATTTCATTTTGGGTTTGAGACACAAAATGTTCTATCATTATTCGGGCTTTTTTCTCAATGGCATGGTCTTGTAAATCGACATACGAACTTAATAGCTGCACTGTTTTTTTCTTCTCGTATTCTTTATCGGGTATTTCGTTCCGCTTAACAATTTTAAAGTATCGTTTAAACGAAGTGTAGTTCTTTAATACATCAAGGATAAAACCCTCTTTAATCGCTTGCTCCATTGAATAAATATCAAAAGGCGCTTTTGAACCATCCTCCTGAACAGTCCCAAATAGTTCTATTGTTTTGGGTTTTGGCGTAGCGGTAAAGGCAAAAAAGGAGATATTTTTTTGAATACCTTTACTCTTTATTTCATCGGCAATAATTTCGTCTAAATCTTTATTTTTTGATTCCAGTTCTTCGGCAACTTCCAGGGAAAGGGATTTACGTAGATGTCCGGCAGCTTCGCCCGATTGCGAACTATGCGCCTCATCAATAATTACCGCATAATTTTTATTGGGCAGTTTGGTAATGGTGTCGGAAATAACAGGAAATTTTTGAAGTGTTGTTACGATGATACGTTTCCCTTCAAGAATTGCCTGTTTTAAATCCTGGGCAGATTTTTTCTCGTCAATATAAGCCACCACACCCGGGGTGTTGTCAAGTTGTCTTATGTTTTCCTGGATTTGAGAATTAAGCACTCTTCGGTCGGTAACCACAATGGTAGAATCAAATAGCGCTTTATTATCGGTGTAGTTTTGGTAAAAACCCGATAAACGATAAGCCAACCATGTGATACTATTTGATTTTCCAGAACCGGCAGAGTGCTGCCCTAAATATTTTCCACCTACGCCATCTTTACGAACCGCTTCTAACATACGGTGAACCACTCTACGTTGATGGAAACGAGGGAATAACAGTTTTGTCGATATTTTTTGCTTTAATGTTTTTGTTTTTTCATCGTAGTAGGTCTCCTTATCGGTTTGAACACTTATAAAGTTCTGAATTAAGTCCAATAAAGAATCTTTTCGCAAAACATCTTCCCACAGGTAAGAAGTGGCAAAACCATTGGCGTTACTGTTTTCCAGTCCTTGATTAAAAGGTAGGAAAACGGTGGAATCGCCTTTTAGCTGGGTGGTCATAAATACTTTTTCGGTACCTACCGCAAAATGAACCAAACAGCGTTTAAATTCCAGAAAAGCTTCTCCTTTCGGATTACGGTCTTTGATATACTGTTTTATGGCATTGTGGTGGGTCTGACCAGTAAGCGCATTTTTAAGCTCCATGGTAACCACCGGAATGCCATTGATAAAAAGCACAATATCAATTTTATGGTTGTTTTTGTTTGAGTATTGCAACTGGCGAACAATGGCAAAACGGTTTTTTTTGTACCATTCTTCGTGTTCCGGGGTTTTGTTATTGGCAGGTTTAAAATAAACCATATTCAGCAACTGGCCACGGTCTTTTACCTTGTTGTGAAAAACATGCAGCGTTTTGTTTTTATTCAGATTACGCGCAATATTGTTCACTATTTGCTTATCCACATTAGCACCGTATTGTTCTTTCAATGCCTTGTATTTTTCGTGCTGAGTATCTTTTACAAAAGCAATTATTTCGCTTGGAATTACGCACAACTCTTTACTATATTCCTGAGGCGATATCACATGATATTCTTTTACCTCATTTACCAAATAATTTTCGATATGTTCTTCAAAATGTATCTCTTTTGTTCCTGTAGCCATAATCGTCTGAACTTTTATTTGATATTGGGATTCCCCTGATTTTTTTGTTTATACTTCTTATTTACCAGCCGTTTAAATTGTAAACTTTTTGCTCCGAAATTGTCTTGAACTATGATTTCTCTTGATTGAATGAAAACTATGATTTTGGTTTCATTACCCGTTTGAATTGTAGCTTTGTGCTCCCAAAATTAATTAATAAGCCGATATCAATTTTGTAAGCTTCCAAATAATTAATTGCCTGAGCCAGGTGAACGTCTTCCAATTGTTTAACTGCTTTTATTTCGACCATTATTTTTCCCTCCACAAAAAAGTCAACCCGGCGCGTACCTATATCATAACCTTTATAGCTAAGGGGCATTTCCTTTTCGCGCTCGTGTTCCAGACCTTGTTTATGCAATTCGATGGATAGCGCTCTTTGGTATATCACTTCTTGAAATCCATTTCCTAATATGCGATGGACTTCCATGGCAGCACCAATAATTTTACCTGTCAGTTCAGAATATTTGTATTCTTTTTTAATCCTAGTATTCATGCTCAACATTTAAATCATAGTTCAAACATTTTTCAAAGGTTCAGACATTTTCCCACCCCCTTACATCTATTTTTCCGGTTACTGCTTCGGATATGAGGGATTGGCGATAGAGTTTGAGCTTTTCGATGGATAGCTCAAGTTTTTGAATTGTTTTAAATAGACTGCTTGTTTTATTATCTATATAGTTTGAAATTTCTTTTTGCTCTTTTTCAGGAGGGCAGAAAAGGAATGCTCCTTTAAGTATTTTATTCGTAATGCTAAATACTTTTACGCCTTTTACTTGTTTTCTAATTTGAGTTCTAAATGCTAATGAATCGAAAAAATATGCGAAGTACCGATAATGTATTGAGTTTTTTAATCTTGCAATTATTGTATGGTATCCTGCAAATGTTGGTAATTCTGAATTTAAATAAGTAAAATTACCTGACCCTTCTAAATCCTCTGAAGTGTCAGCAAAGACAAAGTCACCTTTTGATAATAAGGCATTTTCATTCGTTTGAAGAAAATCTTCAGTGACACATCCTAACTTATCTTTCTCAGGGTTCACTTCAAATCCATATTTAGAATGTATTTCGCCATAATTTACACAAGGTATACCCGTTTCACTAAGAGCTTCTTTTGTAATACTTAAACCTTTGGTAAAAGAAAAACAATGACGCATTTGAATCACGTCCCAATGCTCCGGTATTTCACCCAACCACTCAATGCCACTATCTTTCATAGGTACATTAGGATTTAAACCTTTGGTAACTGCCTCGTTAATGATGGCCTGGCGTTGCAGTTTAAGTTTTTCAATGAGTTGCTCTTTTTTCTCAATAAGGCTGTCTATTTGGGCGGTTTTGTGGTCGAGAAAGGAGGCGATGGTGGTTTGTTCTTCTTTTGAAGGTAATATAAAATAACAAGACCTTACATCTTCTTTATTTAATTTTGGTTGAGCTGAAGATGTTGCTTTGTTAAGTAATTGATTATGTAAATAATCAGAAATTAAAGAAATATATGCAAAATTATTATCTAACTTATTTTTAAATCTTAGAAGAAACATATTAGGTCCTAAAGATGCTTTCCCTTGAAAATTCTTAAATACCCATGCCAAACCAGCATAAGCACCAACATTTGCAAGTAAAACTTCTCCTCCGAAAAGTTCAGATTTGTTAAGGTAATTGTGTGAATGTTCGTTTAAATAAATGCCTTTGTTCTCAAAATTAGCTCTTAAATCAGTTAATCTAATTAGTCTTGAATATCCCTCATCTAAGTAGTCAACGTTTTTAGCTAAATCTCCAAAAGAACCGTTGGCAGTATAATCAGTGAGAGTATTAATTAAATACCTAAAATTTACGATTTGCCAATGCTCAGGGATTTCACCAATCCACTCAATTCCACTATCCTTATATTTTTCGTATTTCTTCATTGTCTTTCACTATGATAATTAATGATGAATAGAATACTATGATATTTTGAGTTCATAGTTTATGACAATAAATCGTTTAATAATTTACTAATATCTTGTTCTAATTCGGCAATTTCGGCTTTAATGGTTTCGGAGCTTTCCAAACCTTTATATTTATAGAAATACCTGGTAAAGTTGATTTCGTAGCCGATGCGTGTTTTGTCAAAATCAATCCAGGCATCAGGCACGTGTGGTTTTACTTCCTTTTCAAAGTATTCTTCAATATCGGCGGTTAAAGGCACATTTTCTTTATCGCGCTTTTTGGGGTCGGGTTTGGGTTCTCCTTTCTTATTGGTTACTATGTTGCCATTTTCATCTAACAGGGGCTGTTCAATGGTTAGTTGATAATAACCAAAGTGGTCGTTGTCGAATATTTTGCAATATTCGCCTTCTTCAAAATTGTTATAAATTTCAGCAATTTGGGCAATAAATTGTTCTTCAATGATGTTACGTTTGTTGCCCAAACTTTTTTTCATGGGGTTGGCAAAAATATATTCCACCTTTTTACTACCATTGGTTCCTTTTTCAATGTGGGCCGCTGCATTTATTAACTGTACCTTGCCTTTGCGTTCCGGTCTTTTTTTATTGGTAATAAACCAAATGTAGGTGTTGATACCTGTGTTATAGAACAGGTCCTTGGGTAATGCTATAATACATTCCAGCCAGTCATTTTCGATTATCCATTTTCGGATTTCGCTTTCGCCACTACCGGCATCACCGGTAAATAGGGGAGAGCCATTGGTGACTACGCCAATACGGCTACCATCACGCTCCATTTTAGAAATCATGTGTTGCAAAAATAACAACTGCCCATCGCTGGTACGTGGCAAACCGGCATAAAAACGCCCTGCTGGGTTTAAGGCTTCGTTTTGAATGAATTTTTGGTCTTTCTTCCAGCTAACCCCGTAAGGTGGATTTGCCATCATATAATGGAAATGCTTTCCGACAAACTGGTCTTCTGAAAAAGAATTACCGTGTTTAATATTATTGGCATCTTCTCCCGTAATTAATGCCTCTGATTTGGCAATGGCAAACGATTGTTCGTTTATTTCCTGTCCGTAGGTTTTAATGGTTGGCTTGTTGGGACTATCGGCAAGCAATACTTCTTTAATGTATTTTTTGCCCAGGTTTAACATACCACCCGTACCACAGGCAGGGTCGTAAATGGTTCGGATAATACCGGGCTGACTTAGTTCTTCTTTTTCGGGTGCGAAAATAATGGCATTCATCAAGGCAATAACATCACGGGGGGTAAAGTGTTCTCCTGCTGTTTCGTTGCTTTGCTCATTTGAGATTCTGATTAATTCCTCAAAAATGTAACCCATGCCGTGGTTGTCAATTTTATCGGTATTCAGGTTCACCTTACAGATGGCATCAATCATTTCGTAAAGCAACTTATTTTTAATCAGGCGAGCTACGATTTTATCGAACTGAAAATGGTCCAGTATTTCACGTACATCCGGGTTAAAACCATTCAGGTAATTATTGAAGTTAATCTCAATATTTTGAGGGTCGTCTTTTAGTGATATTAAAGTATGCTTTGAGGTGTTGTAGAACTTTAATCCTCCGGCAGCCTTGCGAAGGATGGGGTCGAGTTTATCTTCTGCTACTTTATCGTGAAAGTCATTGTAAGCTTTACGAACCTTTTCGTTAACAGCTTCTAAAATACAATCCAGGCGTCTGATAACCACAAAAGGTAACAGCACATCGCCTATTTCATTTTTCTTAAAGGCATTCCAAAGAACATCATTGGTAATTTGCCAAATAAATCCTACTTCTACTTTGCTGTTATTGTTATTGACTTCGTTGCTCATATTTTGATTCGATTTCTGTTGTTTCGTTGATAATGCAAATATAGTTTTATGTGTGCGGTGGTGGTGCGTAGGTTAAAATTTTAAAATTCCAGAAATGTAATCTCCTTTAATTTGTTCTGAATCTTTCCCACCTAAGGCATTTTATTAGCCTGAATATCTTCAATTAATTTATTACTCACTTTACTATTTTCATCCTTTAAGTGACTTGAAAGTTGAATTTCACGTCCTTTTGTTATTTTTTCACCTTTACTGTTGAAATGATTTATCGAATCACCTGTGTAAATACGAAAATAGTTTGTCCAAATAGTTCTATCGTGCTCCGAAAATGATTTTTGTCCTCTTACAACTTACTTCTAAAAATCTTACATCTAAACATCTAAACCGTTATGCCGCCCATTCCAGAACCGGTTGGCTCACTGAATAATGTTTATAGATTGTCCTGTAAAATGTAACTATACCGATGGTTTTCAGCTATTTGCCGATACAAAAGTTCTTAAAGATGTTTCCAAGTACCTCGTCTGTAGTGATTTGACCGGTGATTTCACCCAGGTAGTGTAGAACTTCCCGGATATCCTGGGCGATAAAGTCGCCCGAAATGCCATTAATAAGGCCCTCACGGGTGCGGATGATACCTTCCCGGGCTTTTTTGAGGGCTTCGTAGTGACGGGCGTTGGAAACCACGACCTGGTTATTGTCGATGGCGTTTGTATCGACGGTTTGTAACAAATGACGGATTAGGCTCTCAAGGTTAGATTTGTGTTTAGCAGAAACGGGAATGATGGCGTCTGCTCCTGTTGATTTTCGAAATGCTTCTTCAGAAAACCTTTTTTGCAGGGTTTGAGGGTCCACCAAGTCGGTTTTATTAATGATCACAATGAGCTTTTGGTGGTTGGGATTCATGTGGCTTTTGACATCGGAAACGGTAAGATGAATGTTTTGGTCATTATCCTGAACATCCATCATCAACAAAACCACCGAAGCTTGTTTAATTTTGTTGTAAGTAAGAGAAATACCAATATTTTCCACTTTATCGTGCGTTGCCCTGATACCGGCGGTATCGATAAAACGGAAGGTGAGTCCATTGATGTTCATCACATCTTCGATGGCGTCACGCGTGGTTCCCGGCACATCAGAAACAATGGCGCGATCTTCGTTGAGCAAAGCATTCAGAAGGGTTGATTTGCCGGCATTGGCAGGCCCCACGATAGCGACGGGAATGCCGTTTTTTATGGCATTACCAAGTGAAAAGGAACTGATCAGTTTCTTGAGTTCAGAGTCTATTTGATTGACCAAATCGATCAGCTGTTTTCGGTCTGCAAATTCCACATCTTCTTCGCTGAAATCAAGTTCCAGTTCGATTAGTGAAGTAAATTCCAACAACTTGCTTCTTAAATTGACCAATTCGTTAGAAAAGCCTCCTTTCATTTGCTGAAGGGCGACTCTTCGGGCCGATTCGCTACGAGCGGCAATAAGGTCAGCCACTGCCTCGGCCTGACTCAGATCCATTTTCCCGTTGAGGAAGGCGCGTTGCGTAAATTCTCCGGGTTTGGCCATTCTGGCACCGTTGTCAATGAGAAGATTAAGCATTCTCTGTTGAATGTATACAGCACCATGACAGGAAATCTCAATGATGTCGTCGCCCGTAAAAGAATGGGGTGCACGAAAAATGGCGACAACCACTTCATCAATGTCGTTGATGCCGTCGGATATGGTACCGTAAAGTAAGGTTTGAGCCGGCTGATCACTTATTATTTTGTGTTTGGAGGCCGGGCGGAACACTTTTTCGGCGATGCTAAATGCTTCCGGACCGGCAAGTCTGATAACCGCAATGGCACCGGCTCCGGGCGCAGTGGAAATGGCACATATGGTATCCTGGAGTATCATCTACAAATTTTTTTTTGCAAAGGTACTCATAAAAATATGGCCTGATAAAATAGACATCAATTCTTTTTATCATGGTTTTAGCCGAAGCATGGTCTTAAGGCATCCTACTTTTCTTTATAAATATCTCCTTCTTCCAGGTAACCTTCCGAAACCACCGTTAACTTGATGTTTTGACGATTAACGACCTGAGAGGAGAGAAGAACGGCGGGCACCAGCTTAAATCCGTTATTAACCGTTACATTGGTGTTGATAGGTTCATCCTCTGCGAGTTTCATGGCCATATTTACCGCAGTAGATACTAAAGCATCAATGGGTTTAAATATGGTGATGGTTTGATCGCCCGCTACTATGTTGCGTATGGCTTCCAGCTCGGCATCCTGACCAGCCACCAATACTTTTTTCGTCAGGTTGTGTTGCCTGAGGGCTTGAATGGCACCCGCTGCCAGGTCGTCGTTTCCGGCAATAATCACATCCAGTGGTGTATTGGTTTTGGACAAGAAGCTATCCATTATAGAAAAGGCATCTTTGGCATTCCACTCTTTTACATATTCATCTAAAACAAGGTTGATATCTCCCTTTTCGATCAGTGGCTGAAGCACGTTCATCCATCCAAGATGCAGGAGGGTAGCATTATAATCTTTTGTGGAACCACCCAGAAGCGCATAATTGCCGGAAGGTGCCATTCTCGACAGATAGGACGCTTGTTGTTCCCCAATATGAATATTGTCGGTCGAGACATAATAGTCTACGTTGCAGTCGCGGATCATCCGGTCGTATGAAATAACCGGGACATCATTTTTATGGGCCATTTTAACGATATCCCGTGAGGCATGAAGGTCAACAGGAATAACCACCAAAACATCCACTCCGTCATAAAGCAGCTGGGTGGCTTGGTCAATTTGTGTTGGTGAATCGCCATTGGCAACACGTACCAGAGGAATACCATCCATTTTCTCTACTTGTTCTTCGAAAAGTTCTTTGTCTTTTTCCCAACGGTCCAGACTTATTGTATCCATCAAGAAGCCTATTTTCGGCTTGTTGTTACATCCGGCAATTATTGCCAGAAAAAATATTCCGGTTAATAATCTAAATGCCTTCATATGACTAATTTTTAGTTGGTAAATGCTATTAATTTACAACTATTAGAGGCCGACGTAAAGTGTTTTATATTAGTTTTTCCTTAAACAGGTTGGGGATGCCGGTTATTTTGGGTTGTATTATGTGCCAAATCTTTTGTAGTTTTGGTTGTTTTTGAATAACAGGTTTGAGCGGGGCTTGCATTTTAGGTTCTGTAGAACAGGATCTTAAGGTATGCATTCCCGGTTTGATCTGACATCAAAAAAAGAATTTCATGAAGGTAGATTTATCCAAATATGATAACAGTTGGTATCATCCCGGCCGACACATGATTGTAAGGGGGGCGTGGTACATTGTGAATGGGCTGTTTTTCCTAAATCCGTTTTTTCCGTTTTCCGGGTTAAAAAGAAGGATGCTTCGTTTTTTTGGGGCAAAGATTGGTAAGGGGGTGGTAATAAAACCTCGGGTCAATATCAAATATCCTTGGAGGCTGACAGTGGGCGATTATACCTGGTTAGGAGAGGAGGTATGGATCGATAATTTGGCACAGGTGAATATCGGAGCTCATTGCTGTTTGTCGCAGGGTGCCATGATTTTATGCGGCAATCATGATTTTTCGAAGACGACTTTTGATCTGATGGTTGGCCCTATAGTACTGGAGGATGGTGTCTGGATTGGGGCCAAGTCAATCGTTACAGGCAAAACAACCTGTTTGTCACATTCGGTATTGGCAGTGAATAGTGTTGCCGGTGGAAAATTAGAGGCTTATGGCGTTTATCGCGGCAATCCGGCCGAAAAAGTAAAACAAAGAGAGATTAAAAATAAGGGCAAGCATTAAAAAGTGAGTAGGGAGCAACGGGTTAAGGATCGTCATTGAAAATAATCATAATAAACGTTTCGCAATGAAGTGCGGAATGCCAGGTAAAAATAGTTGCCTTTTACGGTTTCCAGATCATTGGACATTTTACGATAGCGCAAACCTACAGTGACATTCATGTTATTTTTGGGATTGATCAGATAAATAACATTCATTTGGGCCTGGGTGAGCTTTGACTTTAATCCCTGACCAATAAAATGACCATAGTCATCCGGTCGAGTAACATTGGGCTTATGGATATTACCACCATAGCTAATGTCATCGGTGGTGTCCAAACCTTTGGTGGCCAGTTGTAGTTTGGTTTCAAAATTCCACCGTTTGTGCCGATACCTTAAAAATGAGACACTCTCACGAAAGTTGGCCCCCAAAGGATGCGCCAGTTCTTGATAAAAATGCCCATAATTGGTGATGGGTTGGTAATGCGAATAGGTATACGGACGAACCTGGCTGTATTCCGAGATGAAATCCAAATTGTTGATTCCAAAAATATTGAATGTCTTTGTGCCCACAAGAAATCCTTGCTTATTGGCCCACCATTTATTGCCGGAAAAGACTTCATCAAATTTGAATTCTCCCAAAACAAATTGTCCGTAAAGTGCAGCATCCTTCCAGAGGATATATTTCATGCTGATTCCCATGGTCATGTTGTCGGGTGAGCCCAGATTATACTCTACCGGTCGCAAAACAACTAATGGTGTAACATAGTTGACATCAATACCTCGATAACCAATAGTGTCTTCGGCTGCCCAAATCACACTTTCAAAAAGTCCCAGATTAAATCGTTTCCCGATATTCCAGCTGAGATAGTGAAAAGCTCCGTATTTACTTTCAAAACGAGGATCTCCCAAGGTTTCATCTCTTTCGAAATGTTTCAGCTCGCTAATCATCAGCATGTATTTGGCACGAAGAAATGTGGCGGTCATTTTTAGATAGGGATAACTATATGCATTATCCGACAAAAAAAGTGAACGATAGCCTTCTCCAATAAAATGTTTTCCAAAACCCATTTGAAAATTAAACCAGCGCCCTGCGTTATAGGAAAGATAACCGGTTGATTGAGAAAAATCATGGGCATCATCTCCAAAATCCTTATGTCGTCCCTGACCCGGAATAACGTCTCTTTGGTCGATAAACGCATCGATGTATTCCGGGAAGGTGGCCTGATTTTCTAATAAATCGACATAAAAAGCCACATTTTTACCCAACGTACCTTCAATCATGGCACCACGGGTGTTGACGTACCAATTTTTGTTGGCCTGATTATCCTTGCCGACCTCAAAATTAAAAAGAGGACTAACAGTTACAGAAACATCGTTGTCATTCCATTTCAACAGATCGTTAGAGAAGAAACGACCAACGATATTCTGATTTGGTCGGGGGAGGGGAAGGCCTCTTTGAATCAGGGAATCCACGTTGTAATAGTTCGCAACTTCATCCAGTCGCATGGGGCCTATGGCGGTATGCAAGTTTTGTCCCGGGCGGTTGCTGATCCGATCGATGGGATTTAATGCATGATGGTTCCAATGACTATAAAGCTGCCCTGTGGCAAGGGGGCTGGCAAAGATGGAAATTACTATCAACAAACATCGGAAACACATTCTTCTCTTTTTTTCAAAGTCTAAAAATTAATGGCCATAAGCAAACAAGGAAGATGCCTTTACTCTTCTTCATAGTAGCCTTTACCATAGGCATATCCATATCCGTACCCATAACGATATCCATATCCGTATCCATATTTCAGGCCTTTTTTCCCGCGTTTAACCTGCAAATCATTAAACAGAACACCAACATTTTTAATCCCTTCTTCTTCCACATGGTTCAGGGTCTGAATAAATGCATCTTTAATGGTGAAGTTTTGTCTTGCCAAAAAGATTAATGTATCGGCCTTTCTGGCAAGGATAATGGGGTCGGCAACGATCCCTAACGGCGGCGTATCCAGAATGATTACGTTATAACGTTTTTTGAGATCATTGATAAGTTCGTCTGTTTTGGCCGACGAGATCAATTCCGACGGGTTGGGGGGAATGACCCCTGAGGGTATGATATCCAGATTTTCCTGCCCTCCACTATAAATTATGTCATCGAGCGTAACTTTTCCCAGAAAATAGTGGGAGAGACCATCGCTTCCGTCCAGATCAAACAATTTGTTAAGTCCCGGTTTTCTCATATCAAAACCCAACAAAACCGTTTTTTTCCCGGAATAGGCAAAAACTGCCGCAAGATTTAATGCGCAGAATGTTTTTCCTTCGCCCGGCATGGAACTGGAGATAGCTATGATAGGTGTTTGAGCCCCGGCAGTCAGATATTCCAGTCGTGTTCTAACGCGTCGGAAGGTTTCGGCAATAACAGATCTGGGATATTTATGTATAATATTGGCAACTCCTTTTTGGCTGTGAATGATATGGCCAATAATAGGTTTTGTAGATAGACGCTCCAGTTCGTCCGGGGTTGTTATTTTGTTATTCAACAATTGCCGCAGCACGATGAAAGCAAGAGGAATAAATACTCCCAAGAATAAGGCTTTCTGGCGATTCGCAGATTTTTGGGGATATACCATCCCGGAATAACGTGGGGCTTCTAAGACAGAATGATCGGAGGTATTTGAGGCTTTCTGAATTTGGGCTTCCGATCTTTTTCTGAGCAGAAAGGTATAAACTTCGTTGTTAAGGTCGAATTGACGTTCAATGCCAAGAAGTTTTCTCTCTTTTTCCGGAAGCCGGTATAGCTGGCGTGTTATCTGTATCTTTTCATTTCTAAGCCGACTGATGGATTCATTAAAAACATCAATTTGATTAGAAATAGCCTCTAATAAAGTATTGCGGGCAACCAGAATTTGTTTGTCCAGTTCATGTTTATAAGGATTCTGTTGACCGTTTAGAGTTAACCTTTCGTTATTGAGTTCAATAATTTTAGTGATCTGTCCGGAAATAATGGGATTATTAACCTCAAAGGTTGCGGGAGCCAGTCGTTTTTGAAGAATGCTGTCGGCTGAAAAATAGTGATTTAAATAATCAAAATAATTAATGATAAGGGTTTTCTCCGAAATTTGGGTAGAAAGTTCCTGAATTTGGTTAAACAAATGTTCGGCTTCCGAGCTTATGTCCTGGATTTGGTGGTGGGTCCTAAAATTACTGAGCTGGGTTCCTTTCCTGGCAAGCGAATCGGATATAATTAACAGTTGTTCTTCAATAAAATTAATGGTATTGGTCGCAATTTGATTTTTCTTTTCAAGGTTGGTATTAATGAAAGTTTCTGATAATTTTTTGAGAAATGCGATGTTTTTTTGATGATTGGAACCCGTAACCGACAGATGCACAATCGTACTGTTCTCTCCGGCTTTTTTGGCCTGAAGAATACTATAATAGCGGGCAGCCAGACTTTCCGGGTTGTTAAAAATAAAGTAATAAGTGTTTTCTCCGGCCGATCCGTATTCGGATCGAACAATACGGGCTTTCAACCAAGGGGTTTCTATTTTGTCACCAAATTTAAATTTTTGAGAGAAGTCAATGTTCCCGCTGTATTGAGCGGTATTTCCCGATTGAAAGTTCAGAACAGCGTAATTGGTGGTCTTAACAGACAGTTCAAAGTGTTGGTCGTCGAGAATGGTAACATTGACCGGAATGCCGGTTATTTGCGATGCCGAAGAATCAAACTCCACAACAAAGCCCGGATTGGGATAAATTTCTGTATCCTTCAGGCGACCGGCCGCAAAATAGCTGATATGAAAATCTAACTGGTCAATGGTTTTACGAATGATATCGCGAGAGGTAAGAACTGCAATTTGGTTATCAAGATTCCGTTCTCCCGGTGTCAACCCAAATCCTTGCATCATATCTTCCTTTGTACGGTCCGAGCCTCGTTCTTCCATAAGAATGGACATAGATGCCTTATAAATAGGAGTAGAGTATCGATGAAGGATGAATACCAACCCGAAAGAGAGGAGAATCGTAATGGCAAAAAGCCACCAAAAGTTTAAAAGATCATGCAGTAACTTCCGATAATCGAGTATGAACTGCGACGATGAATCTGGTTGGGGCCTGTTATGAGAAGTAGTGCTAAGATTGGATACCCTGTTCATTATATCAGCGACTTAACCGTTAAAAAAAGTTATTGTGTTATGGCTCTAATTGTAAGGTATATGGCAAGAACGGAACTGATCATCCCAAAAGAAAAAGTTTCTCCAATTCCAAAACTTTTAGCTTTCATAGGTCTTACATAGATTATATCATTGGGATAAACGTAAAATTGATCGGAGCCAACAATGTTATTATCCGTAATGTCCAGATATAAGGTTTGATATCCATCTTTCCAAGGCCTGACAATCTTTATTTCCTTTCTTTTACCAAAGGTTTTAATATCCCCAGCCAATCCTATTGCTTCAAAGATGGTGATTTGCTCTTTATCCATTTGAATGCGTCCGGGATTCCCTACTTCCCCGAGAATTACGAAGTAATTATTGGCCAGTCTCATTTTTACATGCGCGTCACTAACCATGGGTTGAAGCACTTTTTGCATCTTATATTTGGCCTGTTGTAAGGTGCATCCACGCAAATCAACTTTTCCGACAAACGGAAAGTCGATATGCATACTATCGTCGATCAGGTAGGTATAAAGCGATTGACTGAGTTGGCTATTGCTTCCTGTTGAACGATTGGGGTTAAAAAATTCAGAGATTTTCGGATTACTCGTTGTAACCTGGATATACAATACATCATTCGGCCTTAAGACATAACGCTCAGTTAATGAAGTGAGGTCGTTATAGGGATTTTGGTAGTCTTTGTCCTTTTCATAATTTTGGAAATAAATCGTTTCTTTTTGCGGGATACACCCTTGAGTCATACCAGTGACGATCACGACATAAAGCCCAAGACGCAAGAAGCGACGGTACCGTTTTGGAATTGAAGTGAGATATCTCAACATAAATTAAATTTCAAAACATTATTCTACGAAAAATTAATCGGGTCAAAATCATACCCGGCTGCTGCTATTATTGATGTGATTAATATAAATTATTTAAAGTTAAGAGTATAAGGTTGTACGATATGATGTTACCCATAAATAGACTCCTTTTATCGCCCAAATTTATGGTTTTCTTTTTACAATTTAAACATCAGGAAATTTAAGTTTGTCGAAAGGTTTCATAAATTTGTACCGGAAAATGATTGTGAAACAATAACAATGAATGATTATACTACAATTTTAATAATAGCCCTAGCTTGCTTATTGTCATTTTTAGTGGTTTTTTTATCCATCCCAACGATTCTTAGGGTATCCTACTATAAAAATTTGTTTGACGAACCTGGTAAGCGCCATGTCCATAAAGAGAAAATTCCGAATTTAGGGGGACTGGGCATTTTTATCGGCTTCCTGTTTACTTATTCTATTTTTCTGGATTGGTTCCATTTTACGCCTATTCCCTTTCTTGTGCCTTCATTGTTGGTAATTTTTTCTATAGGAATCAAAGACGATATTTTAATAACGGCTCCAATGATGAAACTTTTGGGGCAAATTCTGGCAGCTTTTATAATCGTAGGATTTGGTGATATAAGAATAACTGAGTTTCACGGTTTTTTTGGCCTTCAACCCGATTATTTTACCAGTTTTTGTATCTCCCTACTGTTTGTGATTTTTATCATCAATGGATTTAACCTTATCGATGGGGTTGATGGGCTAGCGGCGATTAGCGGTATTATTTCCACCTTAGCTTTTACCATTTGGTTTTATATTAACAATGATATTTATGAGACCATAATAGGAGTCATCATTACAGGCTCCCTGCTAGCATTTTTATATTATAATGTATTCACCAAAACCCAAAAAATTTTCATGGGCGACACCGGTTCCATGTTGATTGGTTTTCTGCTTGCCGTGCTGGCCATCCGATTTATGGAATCGAATGCTCCCAACCTAAGGGCCTCATTGGCTGTTACTATGACTTCGGCCCCGGCCGTGGTTGTTGGTATTTTAATTGTCCCAGTAATCGATACACTTCGTGTTTTTTTCCTAAGGTTGTCGCACGGAAATTCGCCATTTATTGCAGATAAAAACCATATTCACCATCGATTGCTAACATTAGGATGTTCTCATATTCAGGTGGCCCTAATTTTGGGGGTGGTCAATATCCTTTTTATTGCTGTTTCCTTTTTGCTCAAAGATTTTGGAATGTTGAAACTTCTGGTAATGAATTTCGTAGTAGGCTTTGTGATATTCTACATTCCTGCTTTGTTAATCAGAATTAAAGCGAGAAAATTACGCAACAAATAAATACGGTACATCTTTGTAAAAAGTGATTATTAACAATGGTACCAGATGAATAAAAAAATCTCACTAATTACCGTAACCTATCAGTCTGCTAAGACTCTAGAGTCTACTATTGAGTCGGTACGCAATCAAAATTTTGTAGATTTAGAATATATCGTTGTGGATGGTGGCTCAACTGATGCCACCATTAATATTTTAAAAAAGAACGAAGATATCGTTAATCAATGGATCAGTGAACCGGATAAGGGGCTATATGATGCCATGAATAAGGGGATTCAAATGTCAACAGGTGAGGTAATAGGGTTTATTCATGCTGATGATGTTTTGGCAACCCCTGATGTGTTATCCCGGGTGATTGATCGATATGTTGAAACTGATTTTCAGTTGCTTTATGGCGATTTGCAGTATGTTAGTCCCAATGATATAAACAAAGTGGTTCGTTATTGGCGAAGTGGATCCTTTCGTCCACAACGACTTCAATGGGGCTGGATGCCGCCACATCCAACAGTTTACTTCAGTCGTCAATTACTCGAATTGGTTGGCACTTTTAATATTGAATACCGAATTTCTGCAGATTATGAATGGCTTCTTCGGGCACTTTCGGTGCCATCATTGCGCGTTGAATACCTGCCTGAAGTTATGGTGCGAATGCGAACAGGAGGCTTAAGCAATCGTTCGATTAGAAACGTCATTGCCAAATCGAGCGAAGATCTTAGGGCGCTTAGAACTAACAATGTAGGAGGTATGCGCACCTTGTTTTTTAAAAATGCTTCCAAGTTGACGCAATTTGTTCGTCGAAATTGATATTTGGGATTTTATATTTAAGAACAGGGGTTGTTATGGATTCAAAACCTTTTCATAAATCTACTATCTTGTGTTAGTTTATATATTATATTCTTATATTTTTGTTCCGTATAAACAAAACCCGTCAAAATGGCTGTATCCCCCAAAGCAGATTCTCCCTATCAGCGGTATAGATATTCGGGAAAAGCCGATAGTTTTTCAGATGTAAAAAAGCTTGCCCGTTTGGTTGGGCGAAACTGGAAGTTGTTTGCTATTACGGTTCCCTTCTTTTTGTTTTCCGTTTATCTGTATCATCGATACTCATCGCCTCTTTATAAAGGGGCAGTAACCATGTTATTCAAAAGCGATTCGGAAAAGATGCTGAATGAGGTTAACTTGATGGATGGGTTTGGGCTATCGGCCGAAGTTCGGAATATTGAAAACCAATCTTTCATCATCCGTTCGCAAAAAACCATAAATGAAGTTATTCGAAGACTCGATTTTAATATTTCTTATTATGCTGATGGAAGATTTAAGGATACTGAGCTTTATCAATCGGTACCATTTGAAATTGAGATAGATAAAAAACATCCGCAAATTTTGGATGTTCCGGTATACATTTCGATTCTTACAACCGGAAACTACAGGGTTTCTTCTTCCTCCGAGGAGGGCCGTTTGCATCGATTTGATCTTTCTCAGGATGTTTCGCATGTCGCTCCATATACATTTGAAAAGGAGGTAAAACCAGGAGAATGGATAAAACATAAAAACTTTTCATTTAGGATCCTGTCTAAACATTCTGTTCAAGCTTCGAAAGGTAATTATTATATCAAGTTTAATTCCAATCAGCAACTGACCGCTAGGTATCGATCACGCCTTTCAATCAACACTTACAGGGAAGGCTCTTCAATTGTTTTTATTTCTATAACAGGTCAAAATCCACAAAAAATAATCCGGTTTCTAAATGTTTTATCGGAAGTGATAGTGGAAACCAACCTGAAAAGAAAAAACGACATGGCTACCCGTTCCCTTGAATTTATCCGTAAACAATTGAAGAGTGTGGAGGATACATTGAATAAAACGCAGGAACAATTAATGGATTTCCGTAAGCGAAACAGGTTTATGGTACCGTCCGATTATGCCACTCAGTTGGCCGATGATTATTTGGAGAAGGAGAAGGAATTAAGATTATTAAGGATAAAATATGACTATCTGAACCAATTAAAGATGAAATTCATCGACGGCCGATTGGAAGATGATTTTTTGCTCACGGCCTTCGCGGATGAAAATGCAGGTTTGATATCCCGTCTGGTAAACAAATATTTGGATACCTGGTCGGAAATGAAAACAATAATTCATTCAGCCGGAAAAGATAATCCATATTATTCTCAGTTAAATGAAAGTTTGAAAGTTGTTGGTGAAACACTGGTCCAAGCCATTGATAAACGTATCGAGACTTTAATAATTCAACAGAATGAGATTCGAAGTCAGATAAATAATTTATCGATTCATATGAATCGACTGCCTGAACTGGAAAAAGAATATCTGGAACTGGAAAGAGCTTTTAAATTGAACGACGCCATTTATACCTTTCTGTTACAAAAGAATTCCGAAACTCAAATTGCAAAGGCATCAAATATTCCCGACAATGAAACGCTTGATCAGGCCTCTATAACAGGGATTGTTTCGCCGAATAAAAAGAGTAATTACGGCAAAGCGGCTTTACTGGCATTGATTCTACCTGCCGTCGTTATCGCTTTAAAAGAAACGTTTAATAATAAGATCAGAGATCGGGAAGAGATGGAGGCTATCACTAAAGATATTCCTTTTATGGGTTTCATCGCGCGTAGTAAGGCCAAATCAGAGAATGTTATCACCCATATGCCTTACTCCCTGATTGCGGAATCGTTTCGGTCATTAAGGACCAAAATCAAATTTATGTCGTCCGAAAGGAACAATCAGGTTATCTTGCTAACGTCAAACAATACAGGAGAAGGCAAAACCTTTTGTGCTTTAAATTTGGCTTCAGTATTTGCCATATCCGGTCGGAAAACCGCTTTGGTGGGATTTGATATGAGAAAACCGAGGCTTTCCGAAATATTTGATAAGCAGAGGGATGCAGGAATCTCCAGCTATCTGATTCGCCAAAATCGCTTTGATGAAATTGTTTATTCTTCGGATGTGGATAACCTATGGTTGGTCCCGGCAGGGGTGACTCCCCCCAATCCGTCAGAATTGATTTCGGGAAGTCGGATTAAGAAGCTTTTTGAACACCTTAGGAACAGATTTGATATTATTATTGTGGATACGCCGCCCATTGGATTGGTGGCTGATGCCCGTTTGCTGATGCAATATTCCGATAGTAGTCTCTTTATTGTGCGCGCAGGAATAACAAACAAAGAACATTTGGCGGTCACCATTGACGAACTGATTAACGATGAAATTAAACACTTAGGGGTTTTGCTAAATGATGTTAATCCAAACGATAAGGGGTATGGTTATTATAACACAGGCTATTACGGGCAACCTTCAGATAGTTTAAATAAAGGATCATAAAGACGGATTTTCAATCTTTTGTATTGACGTATGAAGCTTTGAAGGTACGTATGTTATAAAATGTGGTAAGAATTATCTGCATCAACAATTTATTCAGGTCATCCTTCTTACTTATAATATTACGCTTCATGTATAGATATTTGCCCAAAAGCAGGGGCATTTGTACGAACAGCGTTAAATTTGTCCTATAAAATATTTAAAAGTCGATTGAATGGAGTATTATAATCATTATCCCCTCCAAGATTATACCACCTTCGGGGTTGTCGCATATACCCGCAAGTTTTACAGATTTGACACCCAAAAGGAATTAAAGCAATGGCTTGAAAAGGAGAGTGATAAGCATCCGAAAAAACTGGTTCTGGGTGGTGGTAGCAATTTATTATTTACAGGCGATTTTGATGGCACAGTTCTATTCCCTGCGTTTAAAGGGATTGAGTTGCTGGAAGACAATAAGGATACAGTTTTAGTTGACATTTCAGCCGGTGAAAATTGGGACGATTGTGTTGCATGGTGTGTTGAAAGGGGATTGGGAGGAATAGAAAATCTGTCCTATATTCCTGGAAATGCAGGGGCTGCAGCAGTTCAAAATATAGGGGCTTATGGCGTGGAACTCGCTGATGTAGTAGATCGGGTGGAGGGATTTCTTTTGGACAGTGGAGAAGTCTTTTCTATGGATGTTAATGAGTGTATGTACGACTATCGATACAGTATTTTTAAAGGGCCACTTCAAAACAACGTTGTTATAACCAATTTGGTGTTGAGATTAAGTAAAAAACCGAAATATCTGTTAGATTACGGACAGGTTAAAGAAGCGGTGGAAAAGCGTGGGCCGGCAAATTTGAAAAATATAAGAAATGCCATCATTGACATTCGGAAGTCGAAGCTGCCCGATCCCAATGAACTTGGCAATGGCGGGAGTTTCTTTAAAAACCCAATAGTGGAAAAGCCGCTTTTTGAAACTCTAAAACAAAATTATCCGGATGCTGTGGGATATCCACATGCACAAAACCGATTTAAAGTGGCAGCCGGTTGGCTGATTGAGAAGGCCGGATGGAAAGGTAAATGTATTGGGAATGCCGGAGTTCATGACAAGCAAGCACTTGTGCTCATCAATAAAGGGGGCGCAACAGGAAAAGAAATTGCCGACCTTGCCTGTGAAATTCAATCGGATGTATTAGAGAAATTTGGAATTAAGCTGGATCCTGAAGTTAATATTCTGTGAATGACACCAAAAGGTTAACGCCAGATTCGTCTTTGCCTTAATGCTCTTCGATAGCGAGCTGCATTGATATTATGCTGGCGCAGTGTTTTGGCAAAGTTATGATAGCCCGAAAAATCATCTTTTGCACACATATATAGATAATTATGTTTCTCAAAATTTAATACCGCTTCGATACCTTTCACTGAAGGAAAACGGATGGGCCCTGGAGGTAGACCCGCATATAGATATGTGTTGTAAGGGGAATCCAATTTTAAATCTTTTGAAAGCACTCTGTTAATTGAAAAGTCACCCAATACGAATTTGATGGTTGGGTCTGCCTGTAGGCGCATATTGCGTTTTAGACGGTTGATATAAAGACCTGCAACGGTCTTTTTTTCATCTTCCATAACGGTTTCTTCATCCACAATGCTTGCCAAGGTGGCAACTCCAATAGGAGAAAGTCCAGCTTGTTTGGCTTTTTCCAGTCTATTGTCTGTCCAGAATTTATTGAATTCTCGATGCATGCGTTTCAGAAAGTCAAGAGCATCACTGTTCCACCACATTTCGTAGGTGTTTGGAATGATCATGGCATAAACTGTGGCTGTGTCAAATCCAAATTCAGATAAAATGGAATCATTACTAAGAACTGTTGCAATGGAAGCAGAGTCTGCCTCAATAACATTTGACACAATACCCGCCAGTTGTTGTTTGGTGCGAACATTGCTGAACGTTAAACGAACAGGGGTTTGAAGTCCCCCCCTGAACATGTTTACCAGTTCGTTATTGTTCATCCCATTTTTCAAAACGTAGTGTCCAGGTTTTATCTTTTCGGGATAGCCTTTTTTCTCTGCCAACCAATTGAATGATTCCAGATTTTTTACCACCCCTGATATTTCCAGTAATCCGCTGACATCGGAATAGGTAGCTCCTGTGGGAATATAAAAGCTATAGGTGTTACCCTCTTGTATTACTACGTTTGGCGCAAATATTTTGTGTTTGAGATTATAAATTGCGTAGATTCCAATGCCGACAACCATTACAGAGACAATAAAATAACGCAACAGGTTGCGACCGATATTTTTGTTATTTTTTTGTTTTATCGCCATGCCTTTTAATTTGATCTTGCTGGATTAAAATAATTTATGTTTTCTAGACTAAATGTTGCAATTGTGTATAATTGCGAGTTTATTTGTTAGCGATTAGATTACAATCTTTATTATATGCAGATGTGAGTGATGCATAAATAAACATCTTTGTAAACGAATAAACCTGTTTAAGCTTATTCGGATAAGGTAATTTTTGTTGGCAAATATAGGTTTTTATTGGTATTATCAACTTACTCTTTTTTTTGATCTCACCGATTTTTTTTTGCAATTTTGATGCCGTTAAAAGCGAATTATCTCATCTTATTGGGAGTATAAATCATGATTAGAAAAGTTTTGTTATTGGGCGCCATTGTTTTGGTCTTTGGATCATGTAGCTCATTGCGCAGGGGATCATCTCGTATGAATGAATCGCCCTTTGCAGAAGGAGTGAAAGAAGACGGCATTGAAATCAGAGAAGAACATAATTCCGGAACCACGAAAACAGATCAAAAAGAACAACCTGCAATTGTGGTGAGGGAGGAAAAAGTACGCACGGTAGATGTGAAGGAAACAAGTGAGAACATTTATCATTACTATGTGATTATCGGTTCTTTCCGTTATCTGGAAAATGCAAAAAATTACAAAGAAACGCTTATCAAAAAAGGATTTGTTCCGATTGTCCTTGAAAATGAAAAGGGATTGTTCAGGGTTTCGGTCGCCGCTTACAATGAGGAAGATCCTGCTCGACGGAATATCGGATCTATTCGGGAGAATTATCCTGAATATAGTGATGTATGGTTACTAATCAGAAAACAATAATAAAAACAAAATAAAAGATGTATCAACCTATTCGTTTGTTTGACGATATTTTCTATGTGGGGGTAAACGATCGTCGCACCCATCTGTTTGAAAACATGTGGCCTTTACCTAGGGGGGTGGCCTATAACTCATACCTGATCAAAGATGAAAAGATAGCTCTTATTGATACCGTGGAGATTGGTCAGGTGGAAAAGTTTATAAATAAAATTAGTGCCATTATTGGTGATAGAGCTATAGATTATTTGATTATTAACCATATGGAACCTGATCATGCAGGGTCTGTCAGTATAATCCGTAATTTATATCCCGAAATAAAAATTGTAGGAAATAAAAAGACCTTGCCAATGATAGAGGGCTTTTTTGGAATCCATGATAATGTGTTGGAGATTAAGGAAGGGGATGAGTTGGATTTAGGATCGCATAAACTTCAGTTTTATATGGCTCCAATGGTTCACTGGCCCGAAACGATGGTGACGTATGAAGCTTCCAAAAAGGTTTTGTTTTCGGCCGATGCTTTCGGTAGCTTTGGGACTTTGGATGGCGCTGTCTTTGATGATGAAATGGATTTTTCTTATTTCCACGATGAGATGCGTCGTTATTATTCCAATATTGTCGGTAAATTTGGAAGTCCTGTCCAAAAAACCCTTGAAAAACTTAAAGGGTTAGATATTAAAGTGATTGCTGCGGCCCATGGGCCGATTATCCGTAGCCATATTCAGGAGGTTATCGATTGGTATCATCGCTGGAGTAGTTTTGATACAGACCAAGGTGTGGTGATTGCTTACGCTTCTATGTATGGAAATACCGAAGATATGGTGGAAGTTACTGCCCGGGCTTTGGCTGAAGAGGGTATAAAAGAAATTAGAATATACGATGTTTCCAAAACACATTCATCGTTTATTATTTCTGATATATTTAAATATAAAGGGGTTGTTTTGGCCAGCCCTACTTATAATAATGGATTACATCCCAATATGGAAGCATTAGTCAATAAGATACAACATATGGGGGTAAAGAATCACTGTCTTGGAATATTAGGATCTTTTACCTGGGCTGGAACCGCTACTAAGAGATTGAAAGAGTTTGGGGAATCCCTGAATTGGGAAATTATTGATCATCCGGTAGAAGAAAAACATGCTCTAAAGAAAACTAAATACGACGAATGTCGTATGTTAGGAAAACTATTGGCCGAGAAATTAAAAAATTAAATGTCTATAGATTGTTGGAATTTTCTCCAAAAAGTATTTTAAGAGTTTATCTTGCATCTGTAGATTAACCACTCCAAGAACGAGGAAATAACAAAGTATTTTTTTCTTTCCTTTATGACCAAGGCTGTCTCTGAATCAGGGACAGCCTTTTTTTGAATAAAATCCCCTACGGAAATCTTTAATGTAAGCCTAATTCTTCAACGTCTTTCTGCAACCTATTAAGTGCTTTTTTGACAGCATGATTGGCCGCTTCTCCGGCATTTTCAATAACTCGTCTGCCCAATTCAAAAGAAGGGGCATTGGGAGGAATTTGGGCTGCAGAAGTGTTAATAAGCCTCGCAACTTCCTCACGGGCTTGTCGAATGAGTTCCCAGGTTTCAGCGGGAAGGTAAATTTGCATGGCTAAGTTGTGATTAAATTCCGAACGGATACTTTTCAAAAGTTGATTTTGCAGTTGAAAAGCATTCATGTCTTTTCGTTGCTCTCTTAATACCAGAGATTCAGGAGAAATTCGTTGCAAGAACAGAGCCAGGCGTTCAAATGCCTGTAGGCGGTGCTTCAATATGGTTTCTTCCGCTTTCAGCATAAACTCCTGTTTTCGTCTGGATGCTTCTTGATTGAGAAACCATTTAACCAAAACCAGTGTAAATACAGATATTATTACTGTAGGACCAATACTCCAAATGAATTCTGTTGTTTCCATCCTAAGAAATTAATTTGTCGTTTTTAAAATGTGTGACGTTTGTTTTAATTAGAAATATAGCGCTATTAGTACAAAAACTATACTATTGGATATTTTAGATTGCCATTTGGGACAAATCTAATCAACGTTTGCTTAATCAAAGTTATTTTATCTCTGTTTTTTTGCGCGAAAACATATTTTCCTTAATATGATCTATGTTATTGTTACCACTGGAAAAAAGTCTATTTTTGTGTTTTTATGGCAGGAGAAAAGCTGAAAAACAGGAATGTCGCAAAATATAGGGCCATCTTAAGAAGGGCTGTATTTATAACGAAATTCGGCGGCTAATGCTTTGAAAACCTTGAATACAATGTATTATCTATTATTCATTTATTTCAATAGATTAAATGGATGCCGAATTGAGATATTTTCAGGAAAACGAGGAACGGTAAGTTTACAACAAAATTATTCCATCCATAAGGAATCAGGAGAATCGTTACTTTTAAAAAGAGATTTTGGACTTATTACCATTATAAAAATAAAAGAAAAACGAGCATGGCAACTGAGTTTGCCATAGCTAGTCCCGATTTTTGGGAAAATAGGATGTATGAAACTTAGGAATGTGAGTTCCATTAGACTAATGATTTAGAAAAACTTTTATACTAATGAACAGCAATTTGTCAAATCGGCTTGCCCGTTTGCCTGAGTCGGAAACAATAGCCATGTCGCAGCGTAGCCGCGAGTTACAAAGTAAGGGGGTTGACATTATTAATCTTAGTGTGGGAGAACCCGATTTTCCTACTCCTGAGCATATTAAAGAAGCCGGAAAACAGGCCATTGATGATAACTTTACGCACTATCCGCCGGTCCCTGGCATTCCAGAACTGAGAGAGGCCATTGCACAAAAATTTAAGAGAGATAATAATCTGGATTACCAACCATCGCAAATTGTAGTCTCAACAGGTGGTAAACAAGCATTGTCTAATGCCATCTATTCATTGGTCGATCCGGGGGATGAAGTAATAATTCCTGCGCCTTATTGGGTGAGCTATCCGGCGATGGTGCAATTGGCAGGTGGCATCTCGGTCTTTATTCATGCCAATATTGAGCAGGATTTTAAAATTACTCCTGAGCAGTTGGAACAAGCAATTACCCCTAAAACGAAAGTGCTGTTGTTGAATAGTCCCTGTAATCCTTCCGGGAGTGTATATTCGCAGGAAGAGCTTAAGGGTCTAGCGAGGGTACTGACCAAACATCCTCGCGTGTTTGTAATTTCTGATGAGATTTACGAGTATATCAATTACGAGGATAAGCATTATTCGTTGGCTTCCTTTGAGGAGATGAAAGATCGGGTAATTATCGTTAACGGGGTTTCAAAAGGTTTTGCTATGACGGGGTGGCGTTTGGGGTATATCGCAGCTCCTCAGTGGATTGCCTCGGCATGTTCTCGTTTACAAGGCCAATACACTTCTGGAACCAGCACTATTTCACAACGGGCCGCTTTGGCAGCAATAAATGGCCCTCTGGATGAAACCTTAAAAATGGTAGATGCCTTCAAACGACGTCGTGACTTAGTGCTGGAACTGGCTAAAGATATCCCGGATCTTAAAATAAATAAACCCGCCGGAGCTTTTTATTTATTTCCTAATATTAGTGCCTTCTTGGGTAAATCATATAATGGCAAAATCATTCAAAATTCGAAGGACCTTAGTTTTTATCTTCTTGAAGAAGGACATGTTGCCACAGTGTCCGGCACGGCCTTTGGAAGTGATAATTGCATCCGGTTTTCTTATGCCAGTGATGACCAGTCATTAGTCAATGCAATGAAAAGGATTAAAGAAAGTTTGGCAAAACTCAAATAGTATATAGTTTTTTGATATGTCCAGACAGCAAATTACCTTTATCCAAAGTCAATAACAGAGATTATTAAATTATGGGGAAAGAAACTCTTCCGGTTGTAAATAACCACGGCAATATTATCGAAATCAATGATGGTTTGGTTCGCCAACGGGAAAACATCATCTTGCGAGATGTGAACTTGCACATTAAACCAGGTGAATTTGTTTATCTCATTGGCAGAGTCGGAAGCGGAAAATCAAGCTTGTTAAAAACGTTTTATGGCGACCTGCCTTTTAAAGAGGGATATGGTTTTGTGGCCGGATATCGTTTGAAAGATCTTAGAAGCAGAGATCTGCCTTATCTCAGACGTCGTATGGGGATTGTTTTTCAGGATTTTCAGTTGTTGACCGATCGCAATGTATATGATAATTTACTGTTTATTCTGAAAGCCACCGGATGGAAGAATCAGAAAGAAATGGATCATCAGATCCGTGATGTATTATCGAAAGTTGACCTGGTACACAAAGGATATAAGATGCCGCATCAGTTATCGGGAGGGGAACAACAAAGGGTCGGGATCGCCAGAGCTTTGCTGAATCAACCCAATTTAATTCTGGCTGATGAGCCTACTGGAAACTTGGATCCTGATACATCCGATGAGTTATTAGAACTCCTGCACAATATCTGTAGTGAAGGAAAAACCGTTGTTATGGCGACCCATAATTACGGTTTAATAAAGAAATTTCCAGGGCGAACCATCCGTTGTCAGAATACTCGATTGTCGGAGTTTGTCGCCGAGGAGATTGATTTTAATCAGTTGGATGAGTAGAAATTTTAAGTGTTTCTCATGAATTCTTTTTGAAGGAATTTGATTTAGACTAAAAATCTCTGTTACTTTGCTGCTCAATCAATAATAAAACATAAAGAAAGTCAGAATGGAAATTGGAAAAAACAAATTTGTATCGCTTTCATATCAGTTGCGTCTCAATGGTGCGGAAGGTGATCTGATTGAAGAGACCGGTGATGGTAATCCCCTTCAATTTGTATTTGGAGCCGGTAAAATGATTGAGATGTTCGAAAAAAAACTGGAAGGCCTTAAAGCTGGTGATAGTTTTGATTTTGTACTGAAATCTCATGAAGCATACGGTGAAGTTAACGCCGACGCAATAGTTGATCTTCCAAAAAATATTTTTGAGGTTAACGGACAAGTTGATGAATCATTGCTCAAAATAGGCAATATGGTACCTATGCAAGATGCACAGGGAAATCGCCTGAATGGAATGGTTCTGGAAGTTACCGATGCGACCGTTAAAATGGATTTTAATCATCCTTTGGCAGGTGATGATCTTCATTTTTCTGGTAAAGTAATGGAAGTCAGAGAAGCCACCGAACAGGAATTAGTTGAAGCTGTGGGTGGTAGTTGTTCCGGTAGCTGTGGTGACGGTTGTAGTTGCTAAGATAAAGAATTACTACTTAGTGAGGTGTTTCATTAATGATGGAACACCTTTTTTTTGCTCATGTTGAGGTGATCCGTTATTTTTATCCCATTCAAAAAGATTAAAAAATGGCAGGCAATACATTTGGAACTTTGTTTAAGCTGACTTCCTTTGGTGAATCCCATGGAAAGGGAATTGGCGGTATTATTGAAGGGGTCACACCCGGTTTGGTGCTTGATTTGGATTTTATTCAGCAGGAGTTGGACCGCCGACGACCCGGGCAATCCAATATTACCACTCCTCGAGATGAAAAAGATCGGGTGGAGTTTATTTCCGGAGTATTTGATGGAAAAGCAACAGGAACTCCCTTGGCTTTTGTTATCTGGAATAAGGATCAAAAATCAGCTGATTATGATAATCTTAAAGATTTATATCGACCTTCTCATGCCGATTATACCTATGATGCAAAATATGGTATAAGGGATCATCGGGGAGGTGGGCGTTCTTCCGCCAGAGAAACCATTGCAAGGGTTGTTGCCGGAGCCGTAGCCAAATTAATGTTGCGTGATGTCGGACTTGAAATTATCGCTTTTGTATCACAGGTGGGAGAAATTGCCTTAACAGGTATTCCTTCAAGCCTTTCGACCATTGAATCGACTCCGGTTCGGTGTCCTGATCCCAACACTGCTCAACGTATGATCGACTATATTAATGAAGTCAGGAAACAGCAGGATTCAGTAGGTGGTGTTGTTAGCTGTATAATTAAAAATGTACCTGCTGGTTTGGGAGATCCGGTTTTTGATAAGCTTCATGCCAAGCTGGGACAAGCAATGCTTTCTATTAATGCTGTGAAGGGATTTGAATATGGAATGGGGTTTCAGGCTGCGTCCATGCGTGGATCGCAGCATAATGATGAATTTTTTTCGCATGAAGGAAAAATCAGAACTAAAACCAACCGTTCGGGAGGTATTCAGGGAGGCATCTCAAATGGTGAAGATATTGTTTTTAGGGTCGCTTTTAAACCGGTGGCAACCATCCTGAAAGATCAATTTACAGTGGATAAACAGGGTAATGAAGCAATTATGAAAGCCCGAGGGCGGCATGATCCCTGTGTTGTGCCTCGTGCTGTGCCTATCGTGGAAGCAATGGCTGCGATGGTCATCGCCGATGCCTGGTTGATGAATAAAACGTATCAATAATTTCAAATTATAGAATAAAAAGAAGATAGAATTTTGGGTTATTAAGATGAATGAAACGAGCATGACCAACTAAATTTGTCACAACAAGAAAACGTATAAATAGTGGTCATACGAGTTCCATCCAACAAATAACGTAGATAAAAGTTGTAGGAATGGAAGAGGAGGTCTCTGTTCGAAGTTGTTTTTGATTCCGATTTTAACACTTCATAATAAATAGGATGCTTAAGAACTTACCGCTGCACTGGAAAATTATCATCGGACTTATTTTGGGTATTATATGGGCTGTGCTAAGCAGCTGGTTTGGGTGGACACATTTTACGGAAAGTTGGATTGCCCCATGGGGGCGGATATTCATAAGTCTTCTCAAGCTTATTGCCGTTCCCCTAGTTTTATTTTCCATAATGGGGGGAATAGTAAGTCTGGGGAATCCTAAAGATTTGGGAAGGTTGGGAGGGAAAACTCTACTTCTCTATTTGGCCACCACCACTATCTCTGTTTCCGTAGGTTTGTTGCTGGTCAACGTTGTTTCTCCCGGAAAAACGATGGATGAAAATGCTCGTGTTGAAAACAGGTTGGGATACGAGTTATGGCTCATTGATCAGGGGCAAGCCCCCAATGATGGCCGTTGGTTATCACAGGATTCGGTATATGCAGAAGTGTTGCAACAAGTAGCTTCACGACGAGGATTTGAAGAGAGTGATGAAGTCAGAAACCAACTGGAGTCAGCACAGAAAGCCGAAGCGGAAGGTCCGTTGGTTTTTCTGGAAAAGATGGTGCCCGACAATCTTTTCCTAAGTCTGGGTGATAACAGAAATATGCTTCAGGTTATTTTTTTCGGAATATTCTTTGGGATTGCTATTCTATTTGTAGAAAAGGATAGTGTAACCCAATTGAAAGGCATTTTGGATGCCATAGCGGAAGTGTTTTTAAAGATGGTGGATTTGATTATGAAAGCCGCACCATTTTTTGTCTTCGCTCTTATGGCCGGGATGGTGAATCAAATGGCCGGAGATAATCCTGCTCGTGTTCTGGAGCTGTTTAAAGGCCTTACCTGGTATGTTTTGGTGGTTGTTGCGGGGTTGCTGATTATGGCGTTTATAGTTTATCCTGCCTTTATGGGATTGTTTGTAAGAGGACTTTCTTTTAAAGATTTTTTAAAAGGAATTAGTCCTGCCCAAATGTTGGCTTTTACAACCAGTAGTAGCGCCGCCACCTTGCCGGTCACCATAGAATGTGTAGAGGAGAATCTTAAGGTTGATAAACGGATCTCTAGTTTTGTGTTACCTATAGGCGCTACCGTCAACATGGACGGAACAAGCCTTTATCAGGCAGTTGCAGTGATTTTTTTAGCGCAAATGCACATGGTGGATCTTAATCTGGGGCAGCAATTGACGGTTGTCTTAACTGCAACTCTTGCAAGTATTGGAGCTGCTGCTATTCCCGGGGCCGGTGTGATTATGCTTATGGTGGTGTTAAGTTCCGTTGGATTGAATCCTGCATGGATTGGAATCATTTTGCCGGTTGATCGAATATTGGATATGTTGCGAACGGTGGTTAATGTTACCGGAGATGCAACGGTCTGTTCGTTGGTTGATAAAACTACACACTTTGATCATCAAAATGCCTTGTCGGACGAAAAAGTGAAATAATGCAAGTTTTTATTCTACGAAAGGCGTATTAACATGTCTTTGGTAATTTCATTGATTTATTTGTCTGAGGCCAATAAACACTATCTGCCTGATTAATATTTAGTAGTTCTACGAATCCCGGATTTGGCTTTATTTTTTTCGGCATTTCTTGAAAAATAACATGGAAATTTAACGGCATTTTTATAAAAAAAGCATATTTTTGTGCCCGAATTAAGAAGCATTGGAGCTTCGGGGTGTAGCGCAGCCCGGTAGCGCGCGTCGTTCGGGACGACGAAGTCGTGGGTTCGAATCCCGCCACCCCGACAATTTTTAATAACTATCTTGCTTACAGTGTGTTGTAAGTGTATTGGAAATTGAATTACCTGCCTTTTTGTCTTTGCATTGATTTTAAGGATTTTAAGCGTTGGCGGACGCATAAACAAAAAATCAAATGAGAAGAAAAAAGATGGTAATCCTGCCGAAGCTTCATGCTCCGGCAGGCAAAAAATGGTTTGTTTACTTTTCCGTTAGGGATCCGCGTTCTGACAAAATGGTCCGCTTTAAACGCAGTGGAAAGTTAAACAGTATCAAATCAGCAAAAGCGAGACGAGCAGAGGCGGAAAGACTTATTGAAGAGTATAGGCAAAAGTTACTTTCAGGATGGACGCCTTTTGTTGACGAGACTGAGGTCATATACGAAGATTCACTTCAATACAAAGGATTGTCCGATATCTATTCAAAGCGCAGATCTTCAAATCGAACTCTCAATTATTATTCAAACAAGTTTCTTGAAAGCATCAAAGGTAAGGTAAAACCGGCTACACTGCAGAGCTATACCAGCAAGGTTAGGACTTTTAATGCTTGGGTAGATGCAAGGGGGGAATCTGGAAACGATATTTCAGCCATATCAAATAAATTAATAATAGAGTTCTTTCGGTTTCTGATTGACGAACGTCAATTGTCTGGAAACAGTATTGGTAAGTATAAACAGATTTTATTTTCTCTCTTTGAATTTGTTATAACAAATGAGGATTTAAGAATAAATCCGGTTTACAATATTCCGGAATGCAACAGGATTAATGATGAAGCTCCTCGACCGGTTTTTAGTTCCGACATTGAGGCGTTTAAAAAAATAATTCCAGAGGCAGATCCGCAGCTTTGGATGGCTATTGAATTTGAGTTTTATTGCTATTTACGCCCAGGAAGAGAATTGAGGCTACTTAAAATTGATGACATAGATTTTGCCAGGGGATTAATTTTTATTGACCGGAATCATTTCAAAACAAGAAGGGAAAATGTAAAAGAAATTCCGAGACACTTCCTGGCTAAATTACGGAATACATATAAGCTTCATACTTTCCCTCGGCATTATTATGTGTTTGGCAAAAACGGCATGCCCGGACCGCAGCATTTGGGTAAAAATAATTTAAGATACAGGTTTAATAAATTTAGAGACGCCCTTCAAATGCCACGCGAGTACAAATTATACAGTTGGAAACATACCGGCGGAACATTGGCCAGCGAAAGCGGTATTCCGGTTAAAGATATTTCGGACCAAATGGGACATACAAGTCTGAGTACAACTTCTGCTTATTTGAAACGCAAAGGGGGCAGGAGGATAACTTCGATACGAGACCATTACCCAGAATTATAACGCATAAAAAAAGGAGTGTGGCGGCACTCCTTTTTTTATGCGTTGGCGGACGCTCCGATTAATCACCATCGGCATAATTGCGCAGATGCCTGGGTAATTTTAGGTCTTCAATTTCTCTAATAAATAATGACAAACGACTTGCAATGTCATCGATGCGTTCTTTGGAAGGCGGTTCGGGTGTCATATCGCCGCGGTCGGAGAGAAGAAGGAATAAAAGAACCTCTGAGATGTTTTGCTGCACTCTTGACAAGTAATCGTCTTCCTGGAACGACTTCATTCTTTCAATCATCTCAGTTGTTAATTTGCAGCCATTTACTTCAATATGGTCGGAGTTATGTTGAATTTTTGCATTCATGACTCACCTCCTTCCTCGGCATATTCGGGAAAGGGGATAGTAAACTGCCGTTTTTCGTTTAACCATTCATGAAAACTTATTCTGCGTACCTCTTCCAGTGCTTCATTGGCTTTTTTTAGTTCTTCTTTGGCATGGTTAAACTCGGCTCGTATTTTTTTTACGCGTTCCAGGTGGGCATCTATGGCCTTTTGTCTTTGTTCCAGGAACTCGTTTTGAGCAGCAAAGTGGTTATACAGGGCATCGTAACATGCCAATTTGTATTTGGTAACAGTTTCGCGGGCCTCGGGCCTTACGTTTTTGGGGTTGATGGTAAACAACCATCCAAATACATATTTGAAGGGTATGGTTACCATTTTGTAGGTTTTTCCATCCGATCCAGTTGCGGTGCTCAGCACCGTAACTGAACTTAGAATTTCATCTTTTTGAAGTTTCTGTCTTTGGCTATCGATATCTATTCCCAAAGCCTCACAAATAGGTTTAATGGCTACCCGTTTTTCGCCATTTTCAATTACAACGATTTTTACATCGTTTACTTTTGCCACCACCGTAGAAGTGGCTTCATGTACTTGTTTTCTCATGGTGTTAATGCATTTAAATTATAGATACAGAAAAGCGGCGTATCTGACCCGCTGCATTAACACCAATTAAGGGGCTTGGAATGGCCATTACAACCAATCCACGGGAGATACGCCGCCGTATCTTGCCAATTACATCATAATAATGTAATGACTATAAAAATATCATTAATTTAAAAGAACGTTGCCAATTTTTGGATATAAAAAAACCACTATCGGCAAGACAGTGGGCATCTCTGCCCCCTAATTGAATTGTTAATGCATTACAAAAGTACGAATGATTTTTTAAAATGCAAAAAAATGATTTGATGTTATGGCATTATTCGGGTAATTACAACAATTTAAGCCTGTTTTAATAGGTTAGTTTTATGTTTTTGAATTTTACATTCTCGCCTTTCATCGCTTTAAAACAAATGGCAGTTACCAAAGCATCATTGGCAGCATCGTGCATTTTGGGTAATTTCTTAAGCTTCCAATCGCCTGTTACAAATTGATATAATTCCTCCAGTTTCGGGTATTTATACCCTCTTCCGAAATCGCTTGGTATTTTGCAATACTTAGTACCCTCAATCATTGTGCAGTGTATTTTTTTTATGTAAACAATGCTTTGACCGTAAGCATGACGTTTAAATTCCGATTCCATTACAGAGACATCAAACACGGCATTGTGACAAACAACCGTGCTGCATTTATCCAAATCTTCAATAAATATTGGAAAAACTTCATTTACTGACTTCCCTTCAGCCATGGCTTTTTCGTGAGTAATACCATGGACTTTTGCCGCTTCTTCAGGGATTTTAAATTTATGTGGTTTAATAATGTGAGATTCCTGTTTTATGATAGCTAATTCAGCATCCAATAATATCCAGGATACTTGAACAGCTCTAGGCCATGCTCTGGTATTTGATGCTTTGGCTTGTCTGAATCGTGGTAAACCTGATGTTTCTACGTCAAAAATAAAATATTCAGGTTCCCCGGTTTTGGAATCGGTAATCAGAGTAGTTGATGGTTTTACTTTATTAGTGCTTCGAGATTTAGGTTTAGTTAATTTGTTGATTATCATTATTAATAAGATTATGGAAAATGCTAATAAAAACAACATAGAGCGATAATTTTTTGCAACAGCCTCTTTAAAACTGTTGATGAGTAAATATCAAATAGGGAAGAGTTAAGGAGTGAAAGATTGGGATAACCGATTATATGGTTTTAAAATTCAAAAACAAAAGTAGCACCGTATTGTGTTGGTTTAATAGAAGCTCTTTTTAGCCATTTTTCAGCAGATAATGATAGTGTCCAGCTAATAAAGCCAAATGCACCACCAACTCCAGAAAGAAAAACACCGGTATCTTCTTCCATGCTTAAGCCTATTAATACCAATGAAAAGCCTGTATATCCGACAATTCTGGAAGCCTTTCGTAATCGGTGAAACTTGTTAATACAAAAATTAGTGTGTGCCAACTGTGCGGCAAGTTGCTGGGTGCTATATTCACCATTAACGGTGTATGACACCCCGTGCTTTTCGTACTGTACATCGGGCAATTCTTTGAACTGACTAAAGGCTGTCGAGCCCATCATCACAAGGAATAGGATTAAAAATAAATGTTTCATAATAACAATTTTTAAGTGAATGATGGGATAAATTTAAAAAAGATTCTTTTTTTCCCTTTTATTTCACTTTGCCAATTGTCCCCCTTAAATCATCTTCATTAGTTTGCCGTTTAAGTGTGTTGTAATTAATAACAGCCTGGCGATTTCGTGGATCGGACATAAAAGCCTTTAATTCTCTCATATCTTTTGCCATTTGCTTCATTGCTGCAATTGTTTCTGTATCGCTGACTGTTATAGTTGTTTGGGCTGAGGGAGTTTCTATTGCCGGAGCTATATTGGTATATCCGCCTTTTTCGAAAGCCGGAACACTTTTTTTGATTTCATCCACATTAGGCTGTGCCGGTGCAAAGATGCTTGACGGCACTTTTCTTTGTCGAATATCTTCCAACATTCGGATAATGGGACCCGTGTAAGGGTCCATAAGCATGTCGTTGCTGGCTATCCACTCTCTTCCTTTTTCACCCGCTCTGTAAATTCTGTCACCTCGTGTATATCCGCCTTCGGCATACTCGGGAAGCGGCTCGCTGGCTATTGCTGCAATTTGAGCGGCTCCGGCCGCACCCACTAAAATTGAAAGAGGGATGTTTGGCAAAGCTTCAACCACGGCAGCTGCCGTATTTATTGTAGCTTCGAAAATGCGAAGCCTTTTTTCTCGTTCGGCTTGTTTGGCAGCCATTTCCTCCCGCTTTTCTTCCAAATTGGCGTCTAAATTGGCAACCCTGGCATTATATTGTTCCTGGCTTATTAATCCTTCTTCAAGACGATCGTTTAAAAGTTGTTTTTGTGCGTCAATGTTTTCTTCATATTGATTAAAAGCCTGTTGTTCTTTGTTGCTTTGAATTTGATTTATGCTGCTCCAAATACTGCCAATTTGGTCGATGTATTGCATGGCAGTTCTCAAATTATTATGAAGCTCTTCCCATTTATCGGGCGTTTGTCCAAGTGCATCTCTACCATCTTCATCCAAAGCATCAATTTCCTCTTGCATTTTTTTATATAACTCTTCTGTGGCAAGCCCGGCTTTTTCTGCTTCTTCGATGACAGTTGTAAACTTTTTCCGGATAGCGGCTTCTTCTTTTTCTTTTCCTTCCAGTAACAATTCCTGTATTTTTTCTTCCAGCTCACGCCTGGAATCGAGCCTCTTCTTGTTCCATTTTTCCTCGTGTGCAGCTATTTCTTTCTGTTTGAGTTCGGTTACGTCTTTTTTATAATCCTCCCAAAATTCATGCTGTTCTGCCTCTTCTTGTAATTCATTGTATTTTTCTTCAATTAATGCACGTTCACGCTCCTGTTCGCTCATGGCATCGAGCTCAAGTTCACGGCGAATTTTCTTTATCTCTTCTGCCAGTTGTTCTTCAAGCTCTCTTTTTCTTTCATATAGTGCTTTTAATTCGATTTCTTCCTGTTCATCTGTAGATGTTTTATCATCACCAAATGTGTTATTATTGGCTTCATTAGTCACTTCTTCTATTTGTTGATTTAGGCCAAGAATTTCTCTTAATTGAGCTACTCTTTCAGAATAATTTGCCGTTTTTTCTTCAAGCTCATTTCTTTCTTTAATGGCATTGTTTAACCATGTTCTGTAAGTTAACAATTTTTCAAGGTCTTTTTGCTCCTTGGTCCTCGTGTCCCTTGTTTGTGTAGAACCCCCATAGGAAGTATATGAAGTTCTTTCTCCAGCAATACCGGCTTCTTCCTGAAGTTTGACTTCTTCCTTTAATTTATCTATAATTTTATTTAGCTTTTCCTCACGTGTCCCTTCCGATAAGGCAATTTCCTGGTTAATTTTAACCATTTCTGTTTGTATCCTCAGCCATTGTTTAGCTTCAGATACTCGTGCCTGGGCAAGTTCTGCCATTGCTTTTTCTTCTTCTTCCTGAAGGTTGGCAATTATAATTCTATTAGTTAATTCTTTATTATAAGCTTTGATGTTTTCCTGCAGTTTGCTATAGTTTAGGTTTTCAGCTTCCAATCCTTTGACAATTGTAGGTGAAATATCTCTTAATTTTTCCAATAATTTTCGTCTTTCTTCAGTTGTTGTATTAGCATCGGTTAATCGTGATGCAAGAATATTCACCTCTTTTTGTTCTTCTCTAATTTTCTTTTCGATTCCGGTCTTTGTCCATGCCGTAAATACATCTACAACCTTGCTTGCCCCTCTGACAATGCTGGCAAGGAACCCGGTGAAATTTGAATTTTGACTAATTCCGAGGATAAGTGCGTTTACTTTATTTAAAAATTTTGTCCAGGCACCGGAAAGGTTGTTAGTTTGTTTAATTTGTTGTTCGTAAGCAACGGATGTTCCTGTTACCGATTTTGTGTAGCGCTCAACCATATCGGCATTTTCTGTCAGAATTTTCGCTGCTACTACATTTTCTTTTCCAAAACGTTCAGTCATTTCGGCAGAAGAAAGGTTCTGTTCTGCTAAATTTTTGAGAGCGGTACTTAATCCGACAACAGCCGGGTTTGTGTCATCAGCACCCTTCTGAAGTTCAAGAAGTACGTTTCTTAAATTTGTACCAGCTTCCGACCCAACAATACCTTTTTCGGCCAATGTTTCAATTAACCCAACACTTTCTTCTACACTAATATTGGCACTATTGGCCACTGTTCCAAATTTCAAAATAGCAGATGTTATATCCGGGATTGCAGCAGCACCCTCTTTGGAACCTGCCGCTAAGACATTAATAAGCTTTGCTGATTCACTTGCGGGCAAAGAAAATTGATTCATAGCCTGGGTTAAGGCTTTTGAGGCCTCAGGCATCGAAAGACCTGCTGCCTCGGCAAGCACAATGGTTTGTTCCGTTACTTCGGCAAGTGCTTCTTTATTTTTTAACAAATCAGGTTTTGCAGAACCAATAAGCTCCATGGCTTTAACAACCTGTGTCGCACTTTGAGTAGAGGCTTGCCCTAATCTTATCGCTTCGTCTGAATAAAAGGACAAATCTCTGCCAGTTGCCCCTGTAATAGAAGACAGGGAGGAAAGGGCATCTTCAAATTCTCTTGATTTTTTTGTTATAGTTCCAAAAACTTTAGCAACGGCGGTTCCAATTGCAGCAACAGCAATAGTTTTAAATGCCTTGACCTTATCGCTTAATAATCCCCATCGTGTTGTTGTTCCATAAATTTCTTGTTTGTGTTGCTTTAATGTTGCATCTAATTCTTTTATTTTTTTGCCGGTATTGACGTACTCTGTGCTGCCAATTGTCATTTTCTTTTGGGCTGCAATTAGTTTTTGCATTTCATTTTCAATGCCGGCTATACTGTTTTTATTTCCTATAAAACTGGACTTGTCACTTTCAGCTTGTTTGAGTTTTTCAGAGAGCTCGTGATATTCTTTTAATTTTTTGTTATATCGTTCCGACCCAACCTCTAAACTTTCTAAAGATTTTCTTGTTTCTTCAAGTCTTTTTTTATAATCACCAATTGAATTTTTGGCATAATGCCATTGTTCACCCGTTTTGTATAAACTGTCTCTATGTTTTTTTAAAATGGCATTTAACTGGATTATTTTTTGGCCAGTCTTATTATATTTTTCGCTACCAACAACCATATTATTTTGAGAAGCGATAAGTTTTCGCATCTCTTTGCGTATCGAAGCGACATTATTTTGAACTTCTTTACCATTAATGTAAAGGTTTATCCTTCGAGTGTAGGTTGCATCTTTTCCGCTTTTAGCCATGATTTTAAGGATATGTAATTATTTAATTTTCAAATGTGCTAAATTGATTGCTGCTTTATCGGCTTTATGTTTTGCCACTATATCAGCGAGTTCTGAAGTTGTTTTGTCAACAGTACTGTTAAACCAGTCTTTTGGTTCTCGGTTAATGGTGCCACCGGTGAGTGTCACTGTTTTGTTGTTTTTTATTCCTCTTACAACACGGCCGTTTTGCATTACGTGTCCGCGGCCAACGCCTTTGGCAAAGAAAATACCGTATCTGGGGAATTTGTATGAGATACTTTCTATTTCTCCGTCAGGTTTTCGATAATTGGCCCCAATCTTCTTGGCTAAACTTCCCGTACCTTTTGTGGCCATACTTTTTACATTGCTCTTCAATAGGGATTTTACCTTATCACCCCATTGTTTTACTTCGCGGTTAAAATCGTCAATGCCTTTATAAATAACCTCTACATCCATTTTTATTCTTTTGAGTTTCTAACAATTATTATTTCGGCTTCTTTAATGTTTCCGTAAACATCGATGATAAATGAAGCTTGTTTCGGAAGGCAAGTCGTTCCTTTGTAAGCAATCCATCTTGGTTGCGGGTTTTGACTGTTTGTTGGCCGGTTCATTTGCATTATTTCAAGCATTTCCCAGATACCGATACCACCCAACGGCACGGTTATTTCTTCTTTATCCTCCTGCCATTTGGCAAATGGTGAAACAAATTCATCGAGCGAATTGGTTTTATTAAAGTTGAAGCTTGCATTCCGGAAATCGTACGGTATTGAATCTTCATGGTAGTGAAGCGACACACTTCTTGATATAGGCGCTTTATTGTCGGACTTATGTGAATAAAAACCAAGGAAAATAGGAATTTCGTCTGCCTCTTCCACATTATAAGGGCTGCTTCCAATACCTGGCAAATAGGGCATAACATCGAAAGCAGGCTCGGGAATTTGAACAAAGGGATCACTTATCTGTGAAATGGAAACAAATGATTTGTTGCCGGTATATCTAAACATATTTGATGTTTGTTGCGGCTCCCTTATGGTTATATATCTGGCCGTAAACTGTCCGCCTTCGTGCCTGGAAACATTTAAATTAACTCCTTTATAATACAGCGAAAAAAACACACTGTAGTATAAATTGTAGGTGTTTGTGTAAGGTGTTTTTTGAGGATTGACATGGAAATAATGATCCCACCATGAAGGGTCGGCCGTTCCTTCATCTGTAGTAGCTGTCCAGGAATATTCCACACCGCCATACGTAAAAGCAAAAATATCGCCTTCCACGGGATTGCTTTTCAATACAATCATTATTCCGGAAGGAATGTCTTTAACTTCCTTGCGGAACCAGGTCATTCGTACCGGAGCGATTTCAAGTTTCACATCTGTCACGTCATCACCTTCCGCATCTTCGTTGTATATGTTATTCAGATGGGAAACATTTTCAAACTCGACTGCATTGCCTGATATTTTGCTTTTGTAAACAGCATCCTCTTTTGTTGCGAGAGCATATATATCTTCTTTGTAGTATAGTTCTGAGAGCTGATAACCGAATTCTTTAATCCAGTAGAAATTGTTGCTTTCAGCTTCTTCCGAAAAGGATAACTTAACCGGTGTGCTGTCTTTTAATTCGCTCTCGGTTTCCAAAGCCAGGACAAATTTGTTGATATCATAAGCCTTATTCCTGTCTTTCAGAATTGAATTTAGGGTAACAAGTTCCACTATTTTGTTGGCGGAATCGAAAAAAATGGTTGCACCAAAGGCGTTTCGCAGGTCGTTTAAGAACGTTAAAACTTCGATATCCGGCATGTGTTTATTGTACACCACATCGGTATATTCATTTATTCGTGGATATTTTTTTCTTATTTCAACATAGGAACCTGAAAGAATTCTTGGAACATTATGCAATGGCGGATCATGGGTGTCATCGTAGTACCATGAATAATATTCACTTTTTGTCTCGAGCAGTTTAATTTGAAGCTGAATGAGGTCACCTTGATAGGCATAAAATGAAGTTTCAACCTCGGCCGATTGGTTTACTTCTTCTTGAGGTACCCATGTTGTTTGAACAGTGTGTTGAACATTTCCGTTTTTGAGTACCTGTAATTCGCTTATGTATTCCATGTTTGGGATCTGAAGGTAGCCCATGGCATCGTTGGCCATGTCTATTATTCCGGAAACAGAATAAATGCCGTCTTCCGGGACCAAAAAGCCGTAACTGTCATAACATCTGTCAACATCCTCGAGTACTCTGTTAAATCGCATTATTGCAGTGGCATTTTCCGAAGCTGAGATGTTGTTATAAGAATCATCGGAAAAGCTAATCCTTAAAAGGTGATCCAAGAACTCTTTGTCGATTGATACATTGTTGTGAACGAGCAGTTGGTTAAACATTGACTCGTCAAGAAGATTGCCTTTTAGCCGCCATTTTTTTAACTCAAGGGCGAGTATTAATGCATCTTTTACAAAAAACTGAGGACACAGTGTGTTGAAATGTTTTCCATCTTCATTTTCGATGAATTTTTCGTTTAAGTAATCCCAATTATTAAGTATCCCAAGAAAATTTGAATTATATTTTCCTTCACCTACATTATTTAATTCTCCGTAAAATTCTGGTGCATAAATGGCCGGGAAGCGGAATGGTGCCTCAATATTGCCGTTGTTTATTTCTTTGGCGTTTAGTATTCTTTCTTCCTGGCTGCTTCCAAGAGAGAAAGAACCATCGCAATCATTCATGTTAATGCCGTCAAAGTCAACTCCAAAATCATTTAAAACAACGGAAACCCGGTATTGTATTTCACGGGCATAAGACAGTGTCAATTTACCTTTAGCAATGGGGATGCCGTTTATTTTTATAGATGCATCGTACAGCCTAATTTTCCCCCGAACATTGACATAATTAGCATAGTTGAATATTTTTTCATTGGTTGGAGTAACGGGCACATCAAAATGCCAAACAACTCCGGATTGTATACCTTCGTAGTCAAAGTATGGGAAGTTTTCTTCCACCCTTATTTCTGTATCTCCATAAAGGTCAATGGCCTGATTGTCTACAATAATTTGGAGCATGGGTCAACGGTCAAAAATTCATGGTTAAAACTTCTGTTTTTGTTTTCTTGGGTTTCTTTTGTTTACCCCCGTAATAGGTGATAGGGGTTTTCATATTTAATTTTTCGCTCATTCTTATTAATAATTAAGTGAAAGTATAGTATCTATTAATTTTTTGAATGGTTGCCTCAAATGGCATTTCATTTCTGTATTTTTCACACTGATTAATTAGAACGGATGAGCCCGAAAACACCACAAATTTTTCATTTTGATTTTCAGTATATGAAAATTGAATTGTAAGGCATTTATCTGAGCTTCCTTTTTTGAATTTGCTTTCTTTTATTCTATAATCGTAGACAATAATTGGAATGTTTAGCAGCTTCTCAATTTGTATTTTGTCACCAGTGAATGCTGTATCTTCTTGGGCAAAGTCTGAAAATTTTTTCATTGCTGAAAAAACTGATTTGCAATTGTTTTACACTCTATTCTATATGACTGATATTCGTTGTATTCGTCAATATGCTCCTGTTCCCCGTCCTGATAATTATTGATTAATGCCAATTCTTTGTCAGTAGTGTATTTACGACGAATCAAGGCTGTAATTAACGAATCCCGGTTGTTGTCGCAAACAACAAATTCATATTCAAAAATGGTTCCGTCATCTGTGTCTATTTCTTGAACGTTGAAATTGAATCTCTTTTGTTTCCCCAAATCTTCAATATCCGGAGGTCTTTTAGTTGCTTGTGCTTTCATTAAAATATTTATTTTTTAGGTTAAAACAATTTGCATGTTTCATCCATCCTGTATAGCTCGGAATAGCTTTTTTATTGCCTTCTTTTAGGGCTTTAATCATATTCAATTTTATTCTTTTCCTTAACAACGTATAGCCATGGAAAAATCTATATCCCAAAAAATCAATGCCGCGAGCATCTACCGGAAAAACTTGATAATTTGATTTCACAGACAACTTCAGTCTATCATTTAGATACTCCCTCATTTTCTTAAAACATTCGTGTAAAAACTGCTTTTCTGATGCTAACACTACAATATCATCACAATATCTGAAGTAGTATCTTATTTTAAGAACCTCTTTGCAATAGTGGTCAAATCCTGATAGATACAAATTTCCGAACATTTGACTCAATAAATTGCCAATTGGCAAGCCTTTTTCTTTGTCAATAATTTCATCCAGTAACCACAGTAGGTCGTGGTCCTTAACTTTCTTTCTTATTATTTGTTTGAGAATTGTATTATTTACAGATGGATAGAATTTTTTGATATCTAATTTTAAACAAAATCGTGTATTGTTGAAGTCTTTTAATGCCCTTTTTATACGAGCAACACCTTTGTGTATGCCCCGTCCTTTGATAGAAGAATATGTGTCATATATCAAAGTTCTTACCCAAATTGGTTCCATAATGTTCATTATAGCGTGATGAATTATTCTATCAGGATAATAAGGTAGTTTATAAATTTCTCTGATTTTCTCTCCGCATTTTTTTGTAATTATTTCATAGTCCGAACATTTATAATTTTTGTTTATAAGGCAATCCATTATATCAGTGATACATTTATCGATGTTTTGGTTGACATATTTAACCTCCCTATAATGGGACTTGCCTTTTCTTGCTTTAATATGTGCTGCAAGGATGTTTTCTTTTGTTACAATTTTTTCAAATAAGTTTCCGTATCTCTTCATGATTTGCTTTTATAAACTTGGAGCTTTCGCGATAGCTACCAGCACCATTTGTTGTGCTTTTGTTTTTTGCCAAGTGGCACGGTTAAAAGACAAGGGCTTTTTTGTATAAAAGCTAAGGTGAGCCCCGATATTCCAATTCGCCTTGCTCGAATCGTTCGCCGCATTCAGGTTTGAGACGCCAGCATTCCCAGCGTTATTCAGATTGCCGCCCGAAAAACAAACCCGCCAGCAAACGAGGCCTTTTAACCTAAAAAATGTTAATTTATGTTTTTAGCTCGGTTGCGCTCTGCGCTTTAAAAGCAAAGGCGAGCCCCGAAAGACCAAATCGCCCGGCCCGAATCGAGCGCCGCATACAGGTGCGAGACGCCAGCATTCCCAGCGTAATACAGAGCGCCGCCCGAAAAACAAACCCGCCAGCCCAAAGCTCGAGAAACATAATCACAATAGTTATAAACACTACCTCCGCCTGTCGTCTTGGGCACGATCGCCCCAGCTATCGCGTGTATTGTGTTAAAATATGAATTTCCTGGAATTTCCACGCCCAAATCAGTATATCCTGAATGTGTGTCAGATGCCAATGCTGATTTATTATTAGTTACATAAACATTATAATCAAGAACATTGATGCCATCCAGACACTTCCACATATGCCCCCACAAATTCTCTATTCCCCGATAGCTCATTGCCACAATTTTATTCTCTCCCCAATCTGTGCTGTCTACAATATCTGAATCATGCCATGAATCGGCTTCTACCGAAATGCTCGAATTACCTGCATGTAATGTTCTTCCTGTTTTTCTTTTCCAAGATGAGCTGGATTTCCCATAAACATATCCAGGTATTCTCAAATCTGAGTTTAGATCAGCATATTCTGTAAAGAATAATAATTGAATTAAAGACCTGTACCAAAACATTTCAAGTTGCCAGCCTGTTCCCCTTGCTTGAGCTAAAGTTCTGAATGTCGGTAATGCCTTTGAATGCGATGGATAGAATCCTGGTAGAGATACAAGACCGACGTTGTCTTCGCTTGCCTCGAATCTAGCAATGTAAATAGCATCAACTTCATTATTATTTCCATCAATAAATGCAGGATGAACCGAAAATCCGGAATACGGGTATAATGATACTCCAACGCTGACCTCATATTTAGATGAATTTACAGGAGAAGCATTGTATGTTTGGAAGAAATAAATTTTTGGAATTTTGACCATTGCCTGACCATCCACTCCGTCAAATCTTGCCGTACAAAGTTCAAATGTATCACCCACATCGAAGACAGCAGAGGTTTCAGAACCATTTTTTGGATCTTCTATTGTTACGGTATCATCATTTACTTTCCCTGTAATTTTTACATACCTATTTGTCTTTCCGTTGGTGGTATTATGTAGATACCTCCCAAGATATTCATCTTCGTTGCCAGAAAATAATCCTGTGCAACTAACACTTGTATTAGTAGATGCAGTGCATGTGCCAAAAACAGAAGGTGGAACTCCGGCCCTGTTGTGCCCATCGTTAGGGTCAAGATCATAATTTTCAGTGCCATCATCTTTAAGCATCACGCTTTTAATCTTATTATGCACAAACAGAAGGTTCTCAGGAATATTAGATAGAGGTCTTGTGTTAATTCCGTATCCGGTCTCACCATAAGCACCACCTCCCGGATATCCTGACAGTGCGCCTATTCTTACACATCCACTGTTTATGCGGCCTTCATCCCATTTTACTCCATACCATCCAAGATTCTCTCCGTCGGGCGACGGGTTCCCGGGATAATAATTTGCTACGTATTGTTTAATTGTATCTTCTGTCCATTTTTTGGGCACCGGATCATCGTCGTGTGTGGGAGTAAACGGGCCAGATGCTCCGCCCTTTAAAATTACTTCAGACTTGTAAGCAATATTACTGTTTTCCCGAATAATTGTATACCAATAGGTTGTCCCGTCATAAAAAAATTCAATTGTATTCTTGACACCTGCTGTATTATCCCATATCATTGAATCAGGTGCTTGTTTAAACAGTGGATCAAAACCTGGAATATGCTCAGAATTTCCATCGGCAGTTAGGACAACAATACACTTACCCCCTGCAATGGCATTAGTTGTTTCAGGAACAAAGATCAGCTCAGTGTTCGAGGGAGTTTCTGGCATCGAAGTAAGTAATGAATTAAACGGTATATTGACAGAAAAATCGACATCCTGCTTTCTGGTTTCGTTAACTGCCTCCTCTACGCTTTTACCATCAGACATATAAACATCTAAAGCTTGATGGGTATGTCCAACCGTGCTAAAAGTTTTTTTCTTAATTAATCTACCAGGTTCATTACTGTCAATATAATTTGGTTTAATGACAATATCGCCGTCATGTTCCGCAGTGCTTGATGCATCAAACTCATACACATCTCCTGTTTCATAATTCCCCACATCCATGCCGTCTTCCAGCTCTGTCAATTCCATAATAGCAGCCATGTTAGGTTCCCATGTGGACGCAAGTGCGGAACCTCCCAATTCCATCTGATCAACTTTTTCTGCAACTTTCTGAACAGTGTTGTCCTCGCTTGTCAGATTCTTTGAAAAAGATGAAGAATCAACGACGATTGAATCGGCGTTATGAGCATTAGAGGATTCAATGTGATCGGTTATAGCATTTTCTGCATCGTTGGCAGCATTGATAGCGTCTTGAAGAGCGTTTGCAAGCCCTTCTATGTCATCAATGCTAATATCTTTTTCAAACGGTTCAAAACCCCAAGAAACAGGATTCGAAGTTTTACAGTAAATTACTCCGGGACGATTAATAGTTACACCATTCCAATTTAAAGTTTCCGAACCAAGAAAAATATAATAGTCAAATTCTTTGGGAGACGTAGGAGGGATGGCTCCATCGAGAATGACCCCCTTGGCTTTAATTTCTGGAATATCAATATCAACAGATAAATCGAATTCCATTACACTCCATTCATTGCCGTCGAAAACAATAAACGCCGGTAATTTGGCAACCGAAACCCCACCACAATAGTTATATGTTCCTTTTTCCGTGGCGATAAAATAAATAGGATTTGAAAAAGAACCCGGGTTGTCGGATGTTGAAATTTTACCTCCGAATCCGGTGCTTATTATTTCGATTAAAGAATTAATTGTCTGTTTAAGAACAGCGTTATGAAGAGCACCGGTTATTCTATCAGTTCCGGTTTTTGTGTTAATATTTGCATCGATGTAAGCGAGTAAATCTGTTAGATTCATTGATAGTCTGTTTTTAAGTATTCAGAACTATAATCTTCATGTTCCGGTTGCGGCAACTTAATTTCGGAATTTAGCATGTCGCCCGAATAAGCTGCTCGATAACTAAAAGCAACATTTTGCAAATCATCTCCTTCATCTGTGATTTTAAAACTTCCTGCGTCAATAATTACCCTTATCCATCTATCCTCCGATTGAAGAAATACCGCTTCACTTTCAATTAATTCTTTATAATGCTGGGCGTTGGCAATAGGTATTACACCTGTTTCAGCCTCAAAAGTATCAACAAGAGAAATTAATTCTGAGGACACATTTCCATCAAGACGTCGAAAACCTGGAGTAAGATTTTTCAAACTGTTTGATCGCTCAGTGGTGACATTGTTTTCTTGTGAGAATGTGTTAATTGTATCAAAGACGCCAAACCGGTTTTGAAATATAAAAGTCTTGGCATACAACGTCTTGTTTCGAAAGAAATAGTTTTTGGGCCCTGCAAGAATGGTCCCATTGATGGTTTCAAGCCATACCGTTGCATAAATTATTTCATTACCGTATGTTGCTATTACATCTCCTACAGGGAATAGAGTTCCTTGATATTGCTGCAAAACAACATTATCAGACTCATAATTGTTGACTCCTGATTTTGTGTGAAGTTGTATTTTAAATATTACAGTTATTGCATCTGATTCTGTATTAATGTAATATAAATAATGTTTTGAGCCGTGATATGTATAAATACGTTCCGGACTATTGGTGAGGAATTTTTTGTTGTAATTCAGAAAAGTTCTTAAATCAAATCCCGGATAATCTGTTAGATTTATTTTTCCGTTAATAGCTAATAAGTTCCCGGAATTAATAGATCCAATCTCATTATCCCCATCCATTTCAGTAAAGGTGACATTGTATTGTATCACCGTTGCAAGAGTTTTTACTGGCCCTGACATTTCAAAGTCAGGCAAATCAAAGTAACCTTGAAATTTACGTCTAATAACATTACCTATATCATATAGTTCAACCGTACCGTCAGAATAAGGATCGAGTCTAAACTCAGGGAGTTCGAAATATGTCCCTGGATTGGACAAATTTTCCACAAAAATTTTAGCTCGAATATGGTAATCGTCATAAGAATTTCCATCAGTTGATGAAACAAGACGAAAGAAAAGAGGGTTTCGAGCAAAATCGATAACTCGAGGTTGTGAGACAATGCTTAAACTCATAGATCATTCCATTTTGATGGTTCCGGATCATTTGCCCTGATACTGTTAATTCTTATTGTATAACTTGTGCCATAAAGTCCACCAATACCGACATCTACAGGCACTCCCTTTACATTGTCCAAGTCGAATCCATTTACTACATTACTTCTTCCGTTTCGTTTGTCATCCTTCATTCGCACAATAAATTCATCTCCAATTTCTTCAGTTCTTTCCCATACTTCGTAAACATCTTTGGTTTCTCTGGTTATTTTGTCAAGGATCATAAACTCAATTTCCCTCACTTTATGAAGATTATCCGCTTTGTTGTCAATAAAAGAGAAGTCATAATCTTTAATCAAAACACACGGAAGGTTTTTAATTTGATTTCTTGCAGTTGCCTTTTCATTTTCAGCCTCATAAAAACGGATGAAAGCAGGGTGGGAATCCCTATTGTGTTTAATATCCGTATTGTGTGAGGCAAGACCTTCGAGGTATTCAATAAATTCTGTCAGAGTTGTTTTCATTTCTTTTTATGCCTTAATTTTCTACTCTCAATAATTTTTTTGTTCAAAAACCTTAATACCTCCATAACCGGCTTTGATGCATATTCATCTGAATGAACAATGTCATCTCCGACGATACTGTCAAAAACATCCACCCATCCATTACTTTTTGATTTTCCATTTTTTTGTTCCGTAAAAACAGCCGGATATGACTTTTCAAGCCAAGTTCTAATAAGGCCATAATTCAATATGGCAGCGTGCATTTCCCATAATTTTACTTTTTGGGTCCATTTCCAATCTATATTGCCATCGAATTCCGGTCGTTTGCCTTTTTTATGCCGTCGAAACAGGTGGCCGACAAATTTTCTTAACAAAACAGTATCATTTTCAGATTCAGAATAATCGGCGAACAAAGTATCAACGAACATAAATTCAGCAAAAGAAAGATCCTTTAATCGCTTTTCAGGTGCTTTTCTCCCTTTTATTTTTTGAATTATAAACCTGTCAACAGGCTGCTTTATGGAAATAAAACTCATCAAATCGCTTAACTTGTATCTTGCATAATCGTCAAGCTTTTTGACTATTCTCCTCGGACATGAAAGGAATATTGACAGGAGTTTATCTTCTTTTATTTCACCTGTCAGCAATTTCGCTATGGCTTTCATCTGCTTTGGTGTGACCTCTTCCCATTTTGAAGGATGTGAGAATCTGTGGATCCTCTCTCTTTTCCACCACCACGGGCCGGAATCAGTAATAGCAATGTTAACCATTATTTTTCCCTTAAATTACCATCATTAAGCCGATATAAGAATTTTGCCACTCTTCTGTCGCCAAACCACCAGGTAACCACAGAAACAGTTAAATAAATGACGATATTGACGACATTATTAAATACTTCCATTGCCATTTCAGCCGACAAAAGTTCCTGTTTTGCCTGAATAATTAATGCAGCTTCGTAAGTAAGCCAGCTGGTTAAAAAAACAAGATATCCGGTTAAGCCGGGACGCATAACCTGCTTCAAGAAATCTACAATTCCCAAGAGGAATGCCAAAAGAACCCCTATCGGCATGGTCCATTTGTTATCAAATAATTTTTGCAGCAAAGAGCTTTCCAGTGCTTTTTGTTGCCCTTGCTTTTGGGACTCCTGGTATATTTTGGCGTCATTGATCTCTAACTCTTTCTGCAATTCAACTTCTGATACACGGATGTTAGCTTCTTTTTCAGCGATCATTGCAGATGTTTCTGCCTTTATGAGCTCAATCTCGTGTTTGTTTTTCTCTCTTTGTGCTTTAAGATTAAAGAACGAGGTTAAAATGTTACCAATAAATCCGGTAGCAACACCAAGAACACTTTCAAGTATCATAATATTATTAGTTTAAAAGGTTCGTATTTCATTAAGCGCATGAAGTTTTTCACTGTAATTCTACTGTTTAAAATTGCTTTTTGGCCACTGAGAACCCCAATGCTTTTACCAAGCAAAATGCACCCTTGAGTGTGAGTTTTAAATCCAAGTTCCACATCACCGGCTAAATTGCCCCAATGAATAAGAATGTATGATCGGCCTTTTACATTTGTAACATGAAATATTGTTCCGTACTTAGGCGACTGAAAAATTTTAACTATGTATTCTCCGGGGGGGATACACGAGACATTTCGTCTGTTGTTTTTCCAGGGCGGTTCAGCCGAAAAGCAACTGAAACCTACTTCAGGAACAGACAACACTCCAAAAGTCCCATATTTCCCTGTATTATCCCTTCTCAGATAAGCTGTAAGCATAAGACTTCAACCTTTCATTTATTTTTGTGATTTGTGAAGCATTGTCTTCGTGACCTTTTTTTAGAGCAACAATTTCTTTGTCCACTTTTTTAAATTGTTCTGACGTGTGTTTTTGATGGTCGTCTAATTCTTTATCAATTCTTTTAAATTGTTCAGTTGTATGCCTATATCTCTCTGCTTGTAATGTTTTTTGAGTTGCAGAGTTAACCCGAAGGCTTGCAATCACATTTTTTAGCTCTTCGACCACTGTTAAAAACTTGTCAGATTGTTGCCTCAATTCAGAAGAAAGAGCATCATACTTTTTGTCCTGTTGCAAAAGGTATCTCCTGAGAAAAAATCCAATAATTGCGATAAAAACAGAAGGAATAACCCAGTCAGGTAAAATCATACGAAAAAGGTTTTTTTCCCGGCATTATCACGCCGAAAAGGGTTAGACTTAATTGTATCATTCAGCTGAGTAAATTCAGGGTATTGCTCGGAATTTGATCTCAAATATTCAAAGAGCATTGCTTTATATGAATTACCCGTATTTTTTACCCGGTTGAATATTTGTTCTTTTAATTCGTTGCTCGCCATAGTGGTTTTAATATTACTATCAGACCCACTTTCTTCCGTTTCAAAAAACATCCCTTTTTCAGTTAGTTTCAATCCAAGCTCGTTAAGGCCATAAGCTACAGACAAAAACGCAAGAGTTTTCTTTATGTAAGGGACCAGTTTTAAAATATTTTCGTCCGGATTATCCTTTTTTATTTCTTCTTTTATCTTATTGAAAAGAGCTTGGCCGGTTGTTGGAATAATCTCAAAATCAATAACACGATCAAAAAAACGTGAGATTTGAAGGAAGACGAGGCGGCTATTATTAATGTTGTATATTTTATTAAACTCGGAAGTCGTTTTAAAAAATGAGTCACTTGTTTCGATATAAAATTCTGATTCTTTGAATTCTGAGAAATCGGAGATGTTGTTTTGCAAATATTCAATGAGACCATCGAGGTGATCAAAGGCATCATTTTTAAAACGGGATTTAAGGTTTTCTTCCTGGTATCTATATAATCCAGAATCTTTATCAGATCTTAGGAATCCCGAGTCATCAAACGTTACATTTAGCATGTCAAATCCATGCCACATTGCATAATTAGCCACAGCATAAATACATTTCTTCACAACAACTGCTTCCTTTTCATTCGGATCTTCAAGATCATCTAATCGTTTATAGAATAATTCACCCAGAACAGGTTGCAGGAATTTTTCTTCTGCAAGAATTAGGTAAGGTCGTAATGTTGAAAATTCGACTCTTGCATTTATTGGTATTACTTCTCGAACTTGATCTATGTTGGTAACAATCATTAGCTTAATGTATTTTGGGTTCCTGAGCCTGTGTCTAATGTTGTGAGAATGGTATTTCTAAACCTTAATTCAATATCCTTGATGCCGTTAAACTCAAGCATCAATTCAAGCGGATCGAGTATATTCTGTCTGTCAAGCCAGGCGAGTGCAATATTGACCAGGAATGCTTCACGGATATTGCTTCCTCCCTGATTCCCGGCATAAGTTCCTCCTGGCATTCCTGCCCCGAATACGTTTGGGTTTATCATCAGCGCAAATAGAATTTCACTGTTCGCGGCTGCTGATGTAACAAGGTTTTCTGTAGGTTTATTCTTATCAGCAAGGTTCTCAATTTCCCATTGCTCTTCTGCACGTCCACTTGGATTTACTTCGAACATAGAGAACAAAGCTTTGTGGGCATTTTCAGGGCCAGTGAGGTTTTCTTCGATGCTATCCATCTCAGCCTGTATTGCAGCCTGTCTGTCTTCCAGACTTTTGAAGTTGTTTTCAGGATATCTTCTTTCCCAGTAGGCGTATGGGATTTTTATATGCCATTTAAAGCTTATTTGGTTCTCATACATCTTCATAAGGAAAGAAGGCACCTTTTGTGCTATTGAAGTCCATCCGGCCACATGGGCACTATGCCATAACGGAACAGGGTAATATTCATTATTGCTCCATTCGTTTCTGAGCGGATAAATAAATGTCTTTCCTTTTATTTTCTTAAGAATACGAAGACCATTTAAGTGAGAAAAGGGGTCGAAAGGATCAAGAAGATCTATTGTTTTGTAATCCGAAGGAGAATCCGGCCAATCACCGGAAACGATAACTCCGGGTATAATTCCATTTTTCTTTTCAAGATACCTTGCAAATAAGGCGTTTTTAACGTCAATGCCGACGATTTGTGATGCATCAATATTGGGAATTACTTCAGGGAAAGCAACGCCAAATTTCAGGTAATCTCTCAAAGCATTGGCCATATATCTACGCACCATCCTTGAGGAAACAAAAGAAGTTATTTTGGGGTCGTTAACCACTTTTAAAACCTCATTCCCGTCATCGTCGTATCCTTCCACCTTACAAGGGAATATTCCCTGCCCAAGCGTAAACCTCTGAATAAACTGAAGCCCGGTATTAAGAACTCCCGTTTTGTTAATTATTTTTTCGGCTTCATTAGGGAAATCATTATTATCACCCCAAGAGGCTACTGTTTTTGTTCCAACAGTTACGGTATAGTCGAGATCGGGAGATACTGTTGACACCTGTTTCCTGCTGACAGAGTCTAATCCGGTTGTGGTTGCCATAAACCCACTACCATGTGCCAATAGAGGACGCCCATTCGGATCGAACAAAATTTCAGCCATTACAGGTAAACTTTTTCTCCGTTAAACTCAACTATTCTATCAATGCTAACAGGGGTTGGATGCCCTATTTTTTTATAATTATCATCAACAGCAAGAACTCCTCTCATTCTGTTTGCAGACATATTCATTTTTAGCCCAACTGAAATGGCTTTTGGGAAAAAAATGAGTTCGCCGCTATGTTTGGTCCTAAATTTTATGGAAAATACGTTGGGACGCCCACCGGATATTTCTTTGATATCAAATTCTTTTAAAACATCTCGTCGTTTCATTATTCTGATTTTTACACAAAAGAATATTTAATCACAGATGAAAAAAAGGACAGTTTTTTATGATGACTTTGTCCAGTTTATTTTTTTGCAAAACATGATAAATCAATGGTTTATATTCTGATTTTTTAAATTCTTGACAAAACAACACAGCCGAAAGCCCGCCCCGCCCTAAGGGGAAAGGAAATTGCTTTCTCTTTTTTGCAGGAAATATGATGGGGGATAGGTCTGTAAATTGTTCAAGAAACAAAAAAGCAACTGCCTTAGGCAATTGCTTTTTTTAAAATTAGAAAGAAGGGTTAAAGTCTTGCCGGTACAAACACAGAAGATCTTCTGTTTAACAATTTGCTGTATTTTGTCCAAATTCTTTTATCGGCCGCATCGCCAAAATGTGTGGCCTCCTCGGGGAGTATGGAATTCTTGCGCTCGCTTGATTTGTCTTTCTCAAATTTTCCATTCTTATCAATAACCCGGGTATTATTCATCGAAATAAGTGTGTATTTACATTTCTGGCCATTGAATCTAATGTTGGGGTAAAAGGTGTCTGAAGGTTCCTTTTTGAGGATGTTAGACCATAGCAGGTATTTTTCATGCTGCGGTGGTTCCATGCCTTTGTGATGTTTGCTATAAACTTTCCATCCATGTTTCTTAAATCGCTCTATTGCCTGTTGGTTATAAGTGGTTGAATTCCTTGCATTGGGCTGTTTGTGGTCGCCATATTTGTCGTGATAGTATATTATATCTTTGCAGGCGTGATAGCGGTAGTATTCACAGAATTTATCAACCAGCTCGTTTATCATTACCCCCTGTGACTGTTCCGGCTTGATAAAGAATTCATTTATAAAGTTATCGGTTGGTATAGCTTGACGACTCGCAAAATCGTAATCCCTTTCTTGTCCCACAACAAACAGAGCGATTTTAGCACCCCAGTCAGGTGAAATTTCAAGAGGTTTATTGGGATCACAATCTAAATCAAACCTGGAATCCGGAGTTCCGAGTTTCTGAAAGTTCCACCCTGTATTTTCCGCATAATCTCTTAAGAAGCTTGTATTATATGAATCATAGTATACGTGAATCTTGCTATCTATACTGTAATAGCAATCTTCCACAACATCCAATACCATATTCATTATTTCGACCAGAAATGTCATTAATGGTTGCTTCTCATATTCCCGGATTATGTATGAAAATCCAACGTTTTCAATATTATCGAGAGCATTGGCAAGCGTAAACAAAGTACCATTTTTTGATACAAAAGGAGATATCTGTCTTTTTAATCTTATTGTTTCGTTGTAAATATCACGAAACAATGAAACATTGTTTTCCTTTCGGGCATCTATTAATTGAAGCTGAAGCTTTACTATTCTGTTCCATATTTCAAGGATTCTGATTCCTCTTTCTTCTTCATAATACTTGGCATAGTTGAGCAGCCATTTTTGTTCGTTCGTATATGGCATGGAAGATACATAATGAAAACCGTGGTGCCAAGGGACCGGGTTTCTTGATTTCTTTCCCCATTTTTCTTCATTGCCTCTGTTGGTAGGGCTTGTTTCTTCATCATATCGCTGCTTATTAATTGTCAAGGCTTCATCCAATATTTCATAATCCACGTTCGGGCCTCTGGCCGATCCGGCTCGGTCTTGGGATAAAAGGAGTATTGCATTCCCATTTGCGAAGGAAATAATATTGTCGTGTTTCATGATTTCTTCGTATGGGCGCAAAAAATGTGGAGGAGGCTTTTGTCCTATTACATAATTGCCAGGATCTTTTTTGCTAATATGCTGCTTGTATCCTAATTTTTGAAGAAATTTAAAAGTTGATGGAAGTGTCCTGGTTAGCAACTGCCCGAAAGTAGTTCCCGTAACAGAAGTAACAGCCCGTGGCATAAGTCTGTTTACCAGGTTTACATCCCAACCAACCTGGTAACTTTTACCGGTTCCCCGGCCTTCAATGTTTACTTTGTTTTTTGGTGCAAGTAAGATAGTGCGTTGCTGAGCGGCATTTAAATAGATATGTTCAGCATTTTCAATTCTTAAATCTTCATTGGCTGTGGTGCTCATGAATTCATTATTCGCTTAGCTTCGTTGTCATTAATTTCCTGGTCAAGTGCTTTAGTGATTACCTCTCTGGCTTGTACTGGTAGTTTAATAAAGTCATTGTAGTCGATATTGACTGTTTTGTTATTTATTTGTACAGCAATTGTTATTGGATGTTTCTCAACTAGCTTAGGATCAATATCAGTTTCCGGGCGTTCACCTAAAGCTTTTATCAGGTTTTTGTGCCCCATAGCCCAAGCTTTCAAATCAGGTTTAATACCTTCTTCTTTGTTACCCTTCGCTACTGCTATCATTTCTGCAATGTCCTGAAGTAACCAGTGATGCCACCAGTCATAATCAAATTTATGAACAGAATTAAAAATTCTCATAGCCCTTCGGCAATCCTCATAAGCCTGTGAACGTGATATGTGAGGGTACTTGGCTCGAAGGATGGGGACAACGGTTCTCTGACTCGGGTTTTTATCAAGTAATTTAGCCGCTTGTATTGTTCGCTCAAGAGTCTCCTGAAGGTAATCTGGAAGTGGAGAAGCTTCCGAATCTAAAATAGCACTTTTAATCGCTTCAAATTTTTCGTCCTCCAGGGCTTTTTTACTCATAAATTAAAGTGTTTAAGGAGACTGTTTTATGCTCTTGCACTATTTTATTTATTATTTAGGAAGTCATCAATTGCTTTTAGCTCTTCATTTTTTTTCTTCAATCTTTCCTCAATTTTCCTTCTTTTTTCACCTTCCGGCATTGGGTTTTCTTTCTCAAGCTTCGTGTCAGACTGATATTTTAGCTTGTTTTGGTCTTTTGTAATACTTGAAACAAGATTCCCTCTTCGCCTCATGATGTCAGCTGCCGACATAGATTGTAGTCCAAACGGATCGTCTGATTTGCTACTAGGATAGAGTTTTTTTTCGTCAGGGATTATCCCTTTTTTGAAAAATTCTTCTTTAGCTTTTGCGAGCTCGTCATACCTAAATGCAACAGCATCGATTTCTTTTCCTATTTCAATAGCTTTTAGTTTAGATTCCTCTGAATTTGAATCGCCTAAATCAACCAGTTTTTTCTGCAATTCGGCTTGTTGCTTATATAACTCAGATAAGTCACCCTTTATTTTGATAATAATTGGCGGTAATATTTTTTTATCTTTTCCAGTCTGACATCCGTGAAATTCCACGAGTGAAATTCCGATCATCTTTGATAGTTCCCATTTTATTTTACGTGAATACCTTTTAGGGTTGCGTGCAAAGTTACGAGCAAGGTTTTTGTTCCGGCCGTATTTGAGATAAAGATCTACGGCCTTATTAACATCGAAGCTTTCAGATTTTAGAAGTTCCTCGATTTTTGCTTTAAATTTTTCTGCCATGATAGAACTAAATTGAAGATTGCAAGGATAAAAGTATTTAGGCAATTGCCTTTAAAAAAGGACAAAAAACGGGAGCGCAAGCACCCCCGTTAAAAAAGTGGTATGGAATTAAGACTCCGTTGAGTCCTTGTCTTTTTTTTCGGTCCCGTGAATTTTCTCAATGTATGGGAATTTCTCTGCATGCAAAGAATCCAATACTTTGATAGGGATGTCGTCTCGGCTAAGATCGATCGTGCCATATTTTCGCGTGACAATTGGCCCGGGTTTGACACTAACGACCTTATACTTATGCCTCCAGCTCATTATGTGGTTTCAGTTAAAGGTACTGATCCACCATATTGATACAGGTTTGAAGTTTTATACGTGAATTCCATCGACACCCCAGGCCTTGCCGATGTTTCCATACCTGTACCGTTAGAATCTGGTGAACCTTCATAAGTAGCCGGACGCAAAGCATCACCCATGAGGAATAGATTTTGATTGTTGTCAGGAACTATGAACACAAGATTTTCATTTTTCGCGGCATTGATGAATCCGAGGATTTTTTTCTGTAGTCCAGGATGGAATAACCGAAGATGCATAATCCATGATTTACCGTCTTTTTCGCCCACAGATTCAATTTCAAACTCCCCAGTATCGTCTGTGAGATACAACTTAAAGAATCTGGTACCTGACTTCATGGTGATTTCACCGGTTAGTGTTGCCAGCTCTTCGATATCAGTTACTGAATCAAAATCCGGCTCAGTTGGCCATGAAGCCACATCTTTATGATATGCGAAATAGACGGTTTGCTTGATACCGCCCATATTGGCGCCACCGGGCAAATTTTTATCTATGTCAACAAATGAAACTTCCATATTAATTCGTATTAAGGGAACCTCTTATAAAAAGAAGTTCCCTGAAATTAAACATTAAGTGGTTTTTGGAAGGGTTGTCCAAACTGCATCGTTTATACCGAAGCCTATGCCTTCCCACCAGTCGGACATAATGAACACCTGTCTCTTTGATTCTTCAATTTTGAAGTTTGTCATATTCGCCGACTTCTTGGTTATGTGAAACATGTTTTCTTTTGGTGTGGCAAACATAAATGTTTCACCATTTAAAGAAGGAAGACCAACAACCTGCTGCGGAGTGAAATCGATTGAGTTGTCAATCTGTTTGTCACCTGTCAGGTTGTAGAATCCTTGGGATCTCTTATCTCGCAGATAGGCTCGCATGAACTTATAAGGCACGAAAACATTCATCTTTTTCGTCTGATAAACATCAGAAATTTTGTCTACGAATGCTTCAACCTGGTCAAAAATTGTATCGGCATCAAGAGCTCCAATGTCAGATACATGGTTCATTGGGTTTTGTGTGTTGTCAACTCCTACCTGAATGAGTTTTTTGAGACCATTCAGGTTCTTGCCAACAGCATTGGGGGTGCCTGCGGTTGGTTCTTCATGTACCCCAAGACCATACTCATACAGCTCCATGTCTTCCTTAATTTTAGGAATAATGTGAACCTCAATCAGCCATTTTACAAAAGGCCATTCTTTACGGTTTACACTGTTTGAAGCTAGGAACCCAAGCCATGTTGCTTCAAGATCGTCCGGGTACTCTTCAACATCTACTTTCAGATGGAAAGATTCAATTTTGTTGGGCGTAAATTTAGTTTCTCCTTTTGGTGTCCATGCCTTTTGAAATCCCTGAACAACCGATGAAATTGAAGATTTGGCCATCTGGAAGATAGTGTCGTCTGTTTTTATCGGCGTCATGTAGGAAGGGGTAACGGAAGGTTGCAACAATAGTTGCTTAATCCGGTTTGCATTTTGTCCCGACCTGAGGTAATACGCTCCGAATTCGGTGATGATGTCATTAACAGTCATACAGCAGGTATTTTAGAAAAATAATTACACTACGGAGTCAGCCTCTTTGTTGTGCGGAAGGCTGTCTATTTTGGTCCAATCCACACCAGCATCCTCTTTTGAATCACCACCATTATTTCCTGTAGCTGTGCTTCCGGGGATGTTGGCAACAATTTCTTTTAAGGCATTAATTTTTGCCTCAGCTCCTTCGGCAGAATGAACAGATTCATCAATGCCGTTCACTGCATTGATGAACAAATCACGTTCAGACTCCGCTGCTTGGCGAGCATTAACGGCATCCTGCCTTTCCTGTTCGACCTTATGGGCCTTTTCAATTGCTTGGTTTAACATATCCAGTTGCGATGCATTAAAATAGCAACCACCGTCTTTGTCGAGTTCAATATCATCGACCTTTACTGCATTCAGCAGCGGCTTAAATTTTGTTCTGTCCATCTTTATGTGTTTTTCAGAATTCAAAAGAGTTTTCACGTTGTCAAGAATCGACTTTGCCAAAGAACTAACATGATTGCTTTCGTCATTAGTTGTGTTTTGGCTTATTCTTGGTATAGGGGGGAGGCCGGCGGCCTCAATCATTGCAACTTTTGCAAAAGGAACATCATTGCTTTTCCCTGACATTTCAATAATCTCATCTATGAATCCCCACTCTTTCGCATCTTCTGCGGTTAGCCAAGTCTCTTTTTTCATTAAATCAATAATGTCCTGCACTTTTTGTCCAGTCCTATTAGCGTATATTTTAGCAATAACGAGGTCTATTTTCTTATTTTCTTCGGCCTCTTTCGTAAACTTTTCAATTAATTCTTTCAGCTCATCTTCGTTCTTAAACCCATACTCATCAATCCAGCCGGATACTTTATGAATTAGGAAAAAAGCTGTTGAATTCATGGATATAGTCTTCGCACCCGATGCCACTACAGTAGCAGCACTGGCCACAAAGCCGGAAAGTCTTACAGAAACATTGCCATGATTTACTATCGCATCATGCATTGCAAGGCCATGGTCAATATCGCCACCAAGTGATGAAATGTTGAGCAAAACAGGGCCATTTCCTGCCTTAGACAACATTTGATTCATCCACTGCTTTGAATATTGCCATGGACCTATGGACCCGTCAATGGTTATTGTAGTTTGTGCCATAAGAATCATTTGTTTGGCACAATATTATTCTATGTGTGTAAGAGTAAAAAGGACAAATTTTAATTAATAATAAGTTATACTGTTTATTCGGATTTCTATTTTTAACCCGGCGATCTGCTCTGGAGGAACTTTAAGGTTTGAATTATTATAATATGCAAACCCAAAATAAAATATATCCCACCACCAATTATAGCTTGAATCAATTGTTATATCATATGATTCCCATTCATCTACAAGATCGCTATCGCTAATATATATATTTTCATATGATTGATAATTAGTTGAATTTGGGTCATTATCTAAATGACATTCTATCCTACAGTCGAAAAGTTTTGGTGTTATGAACTTGTCTAGCAATGTCATGTTTTTTTTCACATCAAGTGATATTCTGATTTTTTTTGTATAAATGTTCGGAATTAAAGCCTTCTTTAAAAAAAGGATTGGTTGATCCGATAAATCTGAAAAGAATTGATTTATTGTAATTAAATTGCCAGAACCACTTATACTATATGCGCCCAATTCACTTTCAATACTCATACCATCAAAAAATGAATTGGGAATAATGTAATCAACTATCTCAAGATATTCTGAATAGGCTTCATTCCCAAATGAGGTCCCATCATGAGGAATTACAGAAAATTGAATGAATTTTCCTTTATTATTTTCCGATAAAACTAAAGTCTGACCTGTTGAAATAAGCACTTTATTGGTTCCATTTTCATCGTCACTTTGGTACCATTTCAACATGGAATTTCCTTCGGAATCTCCATCATCATCATGATAAAAATATTGACCTGTTAGGGTTTCACCTACAGAGCCGCTTCCTGAAATAATGACGTTACTTGCAACCGGTTTGTTATTCACAAATGGGTCCTCAATGAGCAGTGGCATGTTAAGCATTGTTCTTGAAAAAGAAAAATTAATGCCTGCAGGTTCAGAATAGTCTTCATTACTCTCTAAATCAGGATTATAAAGGAAAAAATTGTCGTAATCCCCGAAAAGCATAAAATTGTTATTATAATCTCTCACAATTATCAAGAAGGGAGTTGATTCGAGATCGATACTTGCTTGTAAATTATAAAACGATATGCCTGGTATAAAACATGAGATATTAACGTCATAGGCGCTTCCCTTTTTTTTAATCGAGTAACTGCATGAGTCAATAGAAAAGGGAACATCGGTCAATTTCCCTTTAATTCCTAAAGGATAATACAACCCTGATGTTGCATTGAATTTAACGCCATTGTAGTATTGAAGAGGCAATATCCATAATCGGGCAATACCTCCGGCAAATTTAGATTTCTGAAAGTTCATTTTTGAATTTGTTTGAAATGGTCCCGATTGTCGACAAATTTTCCACGAAAAGTTTATTCATTTTTTGGCTAATAGATTCAATGAAGTTCTCCACATCTTTATCTTTTTTTGTTGAAGTATGCCTGTCAATATCTTTTTTAATGGCATCAAAGCTCCAAACGTCTTCAGGCATATTGAACAAACATTGAAAATCACGGATGCATTTTGCAACCGGAAAACCGAGAGCAGCACGCATCGAAACATAATTGCGCATTATAAATTTTATCTCCTTTTCAATCTGCGCATTAAAATACATCATGTCTGTCCTGGTCAAATCCCACCCGTGGCGATAGAATGTGTCTTTGCTAATAATGATGCTAACATAGGATGTTCTGTCCGGTATTTTCAAGGACTCATGTCTCATAAGACTTTTTCGGAGAATGCTCCTGAACAAATTGTTAAGTTTAGGAAGCTTGGAAAGGTCAACAGGATCACCGCAATTGTTTACCAGGTATCTGGCCACATACGGCTTGACGATAACATTTACTGTATAGGTATCAGTCATAGTCGTAAGATTTCCCGAAAAATACGAAAAAAACCACGAATTATAAAATTTAACAATAATGTCCCTTTCGTGGACAATTCTTCAATATTGTTTTTTTACCACCTATGACTAAAAGTTGAGAAATCAGCTATTTTTTGTAATTTTTTTGCATATTCTATAAAACCATCATTGGAAATCAAGCAAATAAAGAATTACAAAAAAAATAGTCGAAATTTTCAATGCTGTAAAAAATTGAAATACAATAATTACAAAAATCACCAAATTTGTAATTTTTAGTATTTTGAATAAATATACCTCATATGCAATCCAAATTAAATTATCAATCAGATGAAATTACAAACCCGATTTTTTTTTGTAATTTTTTTGTAATTTGCTATTTGCTTTAAAGTCATTAGTTTTGATATTATAATTACAAATTACAATTATTTTTTATTCTTTTTAGTATGTTGATATTTCCCTTTTTCCTCTTTGTCTTAAATAATTACATTTTGACAAATTGAATTTAGATAATGGATAAAAAAAAAGCACCCAAAGGGTGCTTTGTACACTTACTTTTTTAGGCTTTATTTTAAAATGATTCCCAATCATCATTTTTTTCGCCTATATGTAATTGCATATTGGAGATTTTCTCTTTAATAATCTCTGTAATTACTTCTGTGTGCTTGTAATCATTAATTGGTTTGGCGTCAATTTTCTCGGCCATTTTTTTCGCATAATCTTCGTCGACAGGGGTCAATCCATAAATAGCGCTTGGAAGATGATACTTAGTAAATGCCGGCGTTCTTTTGGTAGCCGGAACATCAATTCGCACAAAGGATTGATCGGCAATTACACATTCGGTTACTTTGCCTGAAAGTTGATTATGGCCAAACAGTTCAATAATGGCCCAACTTTCAAATTTAGGATTTACTTCTTCCATCTTTTTGTAATTTATATGTTTTGTGGTCGTATTATAACCCCCTTCCACTTAGGGGTGGAATAATTTTTATCTTTTTATATCGTAAAATGCATTATCTTTTGACCTGGCAAGCAACGTGTCTTTATTGACGTAAAATAAAACAGCATACCAATTTTGCTCGCTCGAGCCATCAACATCAAATAATAACATATCATCAATTTTCCCTTTATAGGTTATTGGTACATCTAACATATACATGGTTCTACTTTTGGTGCCTAATTTTTTAAAAACATGGCCCGGATCGATTTGGGCTTCTCCCCATAAAAATGGCTCTTCTTTAATAACATCTATTGCTTCGAGCGATACCCAATTTATGTTATTGTGTAGGCAATATTTCATTAGTTCTATATCTTGATTAGGATAACAAAAGGAGTACTATAGCAACTTATAAATTCACAACCTTTGCTCTTGTTTTTTAATCCTATTTGCTTATTTCTGGCATATTTTATTTGCCCTAAATTCTATCGTTACCCTGAGTATATCCCCATGTTTTGTAAAGCATCCACGATCAATGAATTTCCACCCAATGGCTTCATATTTTCTAATTATTTCACCTAATTGATATTGATTTTGTAACTCGACCGTTAGCATTAATTCTGTTTCTTTCATGATATTATTATTAGTCGGTTAAATACTTTTTTTTTAGTCTCTCTTCAGTTTTTTTCGCAATTTCTGTTGCGACAATTTTTATTGCCCTTTTTTGAATGAGACGACCTTTTTTGAATGGCTTTTTTTTCCCGTTTAGCACTGCACTTACAAAGCTTTTGCTTGTGTTAAATTCTTGTGCGAGTTTTTTTTGTGTACCATGTGGTAATGAATTAATTACTTCATTCATCCGTTTCATATCAAGACAATTAAAATGGAATTTTATCTCGTTCCTGAGGTGTTAGCTTGTCGTTATCTTCATCAATTAAGGTTGATATGTAAAGCAACTCAGTTGTTTTTCCTTCAATGGTTTTCTTAATTGTTTGTCCTTGTGTACAAAGGGATTGGGGATTAAGAGTGAAACCATAGTACTTACACCAGGCCGTAAGGGCCTTTTTAAATTGGTGTGGTGTATATTTCCGTTGATGGGCATCTGAAAGTTCTTTCCTAAATTGTTGAAAAGCATTTTCACGGATAATATAAGTATTGAAGTATCCTACTTCAATCGGTGATATATTGTCGAATAGTTCCACATCATCCGGTTTATGTGTAAAGTAGTTGTTTGCCCATTTGAAGAATTCTTCCTCTTTGGTTCCCCCCTTTACCATTTCTCTTCGTAGTTGTCGTTTTTCGAGGTTTTCCATCGGCGGCATAATTTTCGGTAACCTTTTTGTCAACTGAATGCAGTAGGCAACCAGATTAAAGAATTTATTCCACTCTTCATCTGTAAAATCATCATACAATCGGCGACCATATTTATCAATTGGCGATCTGCTTTCCTTGTAATCGGTTCCTCGGCCTTCGTGGTAATAGTCGCTAACACCTGAATTTAACAATCTGGCCAGTGTTGACGGGTCCGTATTCCGGAGCTCAAAGTTTGTACTTACCATCATTTTGCCGGAGTCTGCATATTCAAGTACTTCCGGAGCGTGGTGTTTATGGTTAACCCGGCGTTTCCCTGTTATCTGCGTATAAAAGAAATCCATATCCACAAACTCACCGAGGTCATCCACTTCAATAATCCTGTGAAATCTTGTGTATCCGTCATAAATAAATTGGTCTTTTGTCAAATCGTTGTTTCGACCAGGTATGTAAAATGAAGGGCGTACATAAGACAGACCTTTACTTATTAGTGATTTCCCTGAACGACCACAGCTTTTCCCTATATCGCTCATCTTCATGTCCTGGATAATTACCATCCATGGTTTTGCAGGATCCTTATACTCCGCTGCCATGTAGCCGATGACATAAAGAAGGTTGGCTAAAAGCTGGTCCTGTTCTCTTTGTTCCTTTTCGGTTAAAGGGATGTTGGATTCCTCTTCCTTCCGCCAATAAATTCGTGAGAGATCTTTAAGGAATTGTATATATATAAAATCTTTGTCGTGAATGGTTACATCATACCTTTTCCACTCAGGGAATTGACTTATTTCAGCGGTAATTTTTGCCCTTTCTTCAGGGGTGTTGGCGGATTCGAGTTGTTCAAGTAATTGTTTGTATTCGGGTGATGGATCAACCGTAATAATTGGGCTTTTCTCAAGCCTACAATTACGAGGGATAAGATGTGATATCTTTCGATCATTCACCTCAAGCTCTTCTAATATAAAGTTCTCGAGTTTTTCATGCTTAATTTGCTTTATCTCGTCTTTTGTTATTTTGAAGGCGCAGTTTTGAAATATTAATGTTTCGTAATCTTTTGAATAATTCTTAAAATTAAGTTTGATGTCCGTTAATTCCTGAAGGTTGTTTTCGCTGATCTGTGTACTTGCATTAATTTTATTCAGGATTTGAATTTCATCAAGAAGGTTTCGCGAACGTATCCACTCCTTTGTGAATCGTTTTACCATCTTTTTAATATTGTCCGGGTTGATAAGTTTTATCCTTTTCCCGTCAATTTTGCAATAGCAGTATCCGGCCTTTTTGTGATATTTTGAATCCATGGTATAAAACCCATGAGTTTGTAGGAAATGATAGTAATATTCAAGGTTGATATTGTATGCAACTTTTTCTTTGCCCTTTACGACTTCAACTGATTTTTCCCAAAACTTCATGGGTTTTGCCCGCCGAATTAGAACAGTGAATTTTTCCCTCGTTTCGTCTTCATCTTTGCCGGCAATATTGATAAAATCTTTTACATCTTTACATGGGTTGCCTCTCCAATCCTTCTTTTTTGAAAGCCACTCAGGGAGTTCAATGGTGTAAAGGTTCATGTATTTAAGAGCCATTTTTCTGGCCGCTTCCTTTCCTGTCTGATCAAGGTCCATTATCTGGAAGTGTTTTTCGCAAAGATTATTGACCCTGTTGTAACTGTCTCTTTCGAATGATGCTGTTTCGCTATTCAACCAGTAAACATGATATCCAAGTGATGCCAGGTTAAGGGCATCGCTTTCACCTGACACGCGAAATAAGTTTCTAACCTTGGCATCAGGTTTACCTTGTGGCGGAACTATATCTCCTTTTTCTTCGTCAAGAAATTCGTTTTCGGCTTTTTCGAGTCTATCTAATCCGTAAATGTAGTTTACCGGCTTTTCTCCAATATAGTGGAACCTGTATTGTTTGTTTACTTCATGTGGTTTGTATAGCTTCTTAAAATTGCCGTAGTCAAAAAGGAAAATTGGATAATCATCCGTTGATTCAAAGATGTGAACTATATCCTTTTTTTGTTTCTTACTATAACTACAGTATTCATAACGTTCAACCACCTTGCAATGGAACTCATCCAAAATTTCAACCGTTATATACCTACCAATTGCTTGGAGATCTGTCTTAGCCGGTTTTTCTTTAAATGTGAATTTGTATTCTCCTTTTTTGTCGTCAGCTCCCATTTCCCGCCAGCTGTATTTTGCAGAATAAACTGGTTTTCGATAGTCGCCGCCGCCGATCTCCCTTCGAATGATTACACTTTCAATAAACTTTAATGCATCAATGTATTCAAGTCCTTCTGCATATTTTACCCACTCTATGGCGTTCATTCCGGACACGTTATTTTGATCGCCAAAGTCTGTCAGGTACCATCTTCCTCTATAATAACTTAAGTGAGCAGAGGCCGTCTTTTCGTTTCTTATTTTGAATTTGTGCCTGCGGTCGTCGAAGTCAATACCAGGAAAGTAGTATGAAAAAACATCCCGACCTCCGTCTGTGCCCCTGAATATTTCTTCTTGATCAATATATTTACTCATAGTTTTTTAAGCAGTAGAAAGTCAATAATAAGGTGTTTGGAAAAATTTGGATAAGTATCCTTCATGTGCCTTACAAGTTTGTTCCCAGGGATCCCGTATGTGAGTTTTGAAAACGAATTAATAAGATGTCCGTCTTTATCTATTTTAAATCTCCACATATCATGAATTTCAGCTTCCGTTTTTTCCCCAGTTCTCGGATCTTTTAGTGTTATTTTTTTTAAGGGAACATCCCGGATACTTACATAATCGGAAATTGGGCGCCCATTATAGGGCACCGCAATTGTGAAAAAATTCGATTTGGGCAAACCGTGATTAATCTCCATGTTTTCGAAATAATTTAGAGATTGCACTTTGTACTTTATTGCCGTTAATATCCGTAATTGATATTGGCGCACCTGGATCAAGGCTAATATATCTGTGGTATGGCCTCATATGCTTTTGGTTGGGTAACTGTTTGGATGGGAATATGCCACTAATTGAATCAATATTTTCAACACCCCAAACCGATTCAATTTTGGCAGTAACCATCTGTACTTCTTCATAAGTGCCCATTAATTTTATCGTGAATTTTGATTGCGTCATGATTCTCTTGTATTAATTGTTTAATTTCTTCCCCTGTTGCACCGGGTTTTGCGTATATTATTTTCTTATTTGTTGTATTACCGCTTTTAGCCTCGCATTTATGTCTTGTAATTCCTTCTCTATTTTTAAAAGAGTATTCTTTGACTGATCTTCTAATTCTTTTTTGTTCGAGGTATCGTTGATAGGCTTTGGGTCGCATTCTGAAATAGGTTTGTAAATTGTTTGACGAATTGTTATTCCTTCTCCTTTGCAGACCGGGCAAGTTTCCGTAATTCTTAATGATCCTCTGCTATGTCCAATATTTTCCCAGCCCAGGTCCACCGTTTTGTCTCCATTGCAATAAGGACAAACGACTTTTTTTATATCATTGTGAATGTACATTTCCTTAGTTTTTGGAAGTGTTAATCTCTTCAATTTCATGTAGTATATGGTCTGTGAGTAATTTGAAGCCGAGCTTATTGGCGATTTGGTATTCCAGGCGAGCACCTGGTGAATCTTTCCAGTCGTACAGTAGGTAAATGGTATTGCAATGTTCGACCATTGCCTTTATACATTTACGCATTGCATATTGCCAATCGGTTTCTGGATCTGGAACAAGTTTCATCGGATTTACCACCTCAAAGCCGAGCCGGTTTAGTTTTTGTTCGGCCAAAAGAAATTTTTCGTATGTTTCGAGGTAGTTAAGTCCTGACACTTTACCGGCTATATAAACCTTATTCATATTAAAGCCGGTTTTGGTTTTTCGTTTTTAATGGCGATTGCTTCGGAATATATCTCATTAAAAGATTGCATTAATCTTTTATGAGATTTGCTTGTTTTTCCGGGGATAAGATACATAATGTCAGACGCATGCCTTAAGACAAATTTTGACATGCTCTGCCTCGTGTTAAAGGGATAGTAATCAAGATACTTTTCAAGTATGGCAATAATCCTTATTGCCATACTATGGTCAAGTTTGCTTTCATCGTTCAGGATAAGTCGTTTTCTTATCCTGATAATGCGCTTTACAAAGAGTCGCGCATGCAAAGGATAATTTCTAATCATTTTTGCATTGATTTTTAGCGTTGGCGGACGCTGGTTAAACATTAAACTATCGAATGTTTTTGTGCCCAAAGGGCTATTTCTATTCTGTTGTTTACATTAAGTTTTTCTCTGATTCTATTTAAGTGAGTTCTTACTGTTGGTAATTCTATTTCAAATTCGGCAGCAATTTCTTTATCGAGTTTTCCTTTTGCGACTTCGATGGCTATTAAATATTGAGTCCTTGATAATTTTCCATTGGGCCCTTCTGGTTGTTTACAAACCTTACCAAAAGCAGGGCATGTTTTCATTCTTTCGCATATAGGAAGGTCGTGAGTGAGTTGGCCATCCTTTAAATCAGGTTGAGAGTCGAGAGTTCCGTATCTACACCCAACGAACATTTCTTCCATTTCATCTGCATTGGTTATTCGTAGGTCATTAATTAATGAATTCCTTGCATCCTTGTCTGCTATTAATTCTGCTTGAAATGGCTCTCGGAGTACCAGAGGGAGCTCCAAGTATTCGGTCCTATTCCCATTTTGAATTACTCTTACCATTCCTTCCGGATCGCGATAAATTTCAAGTCCATTGTTGTTCAGTCCTGCCGGGAGTCTCATAGTGATTTGATTTGCTTTTGAATTTTGGCTTTTTTTTCTTTTTCCTGTTTCGCAAGATTTATCGCAGCCTGAATTATTTCAGGACTATTTGTCTCTCCTTTTAAGGCTCGGTAAACAGCATTGAAATGCTTACCTGTTATTTCAGAAAGAATCCTTCCGTACCCTCGAGGAAGTTCATTTCTTAGCTTTTTTAGCTCTTTTTTTGTCATTGTTTTTTGGTATTTCAATGTGTTACAAATAGTGTTATATTTATGTCGTAATGGTGTTACGAAAAACGCAAAATTTTGCGAAAAAACAAAATTTTTTTCACGTAAAATAATTACAATGGGTAATAATGGATTGGATATCAGGATACAAAAAATAATATCTGAATTTGGTCTAAATCAATCTTCTTTTGCTCGTAGGTGTGGTTTTCCTGAAAGTCAAACTCGGCAATTCCTAAAGGGAACAAACGTGGGGATAACTCATGTAATAAAGGTTATAGATGGTTTTCCGGAATTAAATCCTATGTGGATTTTGAAGGGGGAGGAACCAATGTATAAGTCTGAAATGGAGTCGCAAAAACATACGAATATTGAGTCGCAAAATAATGCGAGTAAGAAAGAGTATTGTATGGAGTGCTTTATAAAAGATGGAAGAATAAAACAACTCGAGGTGTTCAATGAGTCATTAATTAAAAGGAATAATGAGTTGAATCAGGAGCTCGGCCGATTAAAAGCTTTGGTTGGTGAGCTCAAACTGGAAATCGAAGCCAGAAGGAAAGCCACCGGTTAGAAATTGTTTGGAAAAAGTAATTCGAGTGAGGACAATTTTAATTTAAAAAACCGTAAAGACAGAAAAGACAGGGAATAAGGGAAAGATATATAAATAATTATAGTGTGGGGTGGGTTCCCGCCACCCCGACAAAATAAGACGGTAAGGAAAGATCCTTATCGTCTTTTTTTTGCATCAATTGCTGGATCGATGAAATAGCATTGGAATGCTGTTCTATACCAATTGAAAAGGACTGCTTCCTCCGGTCCTGATAATTGTTTCGTCCGCATACCAGCCGGATTTGATTCTAATTTTGTACCATCCTGTCGGCAAATCTTTGGGTACCGATAAAAGTAATACCGAGGTTGAATTTACCTCTAGAAAATCAGTTAAGTCAAGTAGTTTCCCCGATTCAGTCTCCAAAAAGAATCCTTGATCCTTGGTAGCTGCAGGGCGGATTTTTAAATGGGCTCCTAAAATTTTCACTCGCATACCTCGTCTGATTGCCTTGAGGGAAGCCATCTCTTTTTCCACTTTTTGGTAGTGTTTAAAATTGTCTTCGCTTAATTCAGTGAATTTGGGGAGTTTTTCAAAATCGATCAATTTATCAATTCGGGCTGGTTCCGGAGTGTATTCACCTTCCACTTTTTTTTGTTCTATATTTTTGAGGAATGCTTCCGGATCATCCGGCATCAAGGTGATATCAATAGGTGTGTTTCTTTGTTCGATTTTTTGCAGTTCCGGATCCTGGTATTTAGATTCCTTTAAATTAGGGACCAAACTAAAACCGTTGTTCAGTTTGATCGTTTTATTTTCCAGAAAGGCATCACGCATGGGGCCACTAATAATTTCTACAACCTCCATTAATTTGTCGTAGTTTTCTATGCCTCCGGGCATTTTATAAATAATGTCTTCCAGATCAAAATGATCGTCTGCAAAATATACTCTGGTAATTTGATTAGGATGGTTAGGGTCTTGTTTTTCGAAATAATAAAATGCCATAACTCATGAATTTTATAATTTCTAAAACCACAGGTAAATATATAAATTTTAAAAATCACAGTCAATTTAAATATTATTAAGTGTTACCCTGCTACACCCAATACAAAGTTCCTTTACTTTTGTCAAGATAGAGTTTTTCGTTAATCAGATGGTTGTTTATTCGAAAAAATGGAAGCAAAACCTTAATGCATAGAAATATTAAAACATTTGTGCCCCTTGTCTTGGGGATCGTGAATGTATGAAAGATTGGTGAGTTGCTTCTTTTCCTTCCGGAATCTATTAATTAATTTCCATTTTTATTTTTATGAACAGAATCTTTAAGCCTAAGTTGGTAAGCTTGATTCAGCACAATCTTATTAACAAAACCACCATTACCAAGGATTTATTTGCTGGGGTCGTTGTTGGCATTGTGGCGTTACCTTTGGCCATTGCTTTTGCTGTAGCATCGGGCGTTTCTCCTGATAAAGGGATCATAACAGCCGTTATTGCTGGTTTCATAATCTCCCTTTTGGGTGGAAGTAGGGTGCAAATTGGAGGGCCTACCGGGGCATTTGTAATAATAGTTTATTCCATTATAGAACAATATGGATTCCAGGGGTTAATGATTTCTACCATTCTGGCGGGTATCATATTAATAGGTTTTGGATTGTTGAAACTTGGCACCTTGCTTAAGTTTATCCCGCATCCTTTGACGGTTGGCTTTACCAGTGGTATTGCTTTGGTTATTTTTTCCATTCAGATGAAAGATGCTTTGGGGATTGGAAGCAGTGATGCGCCTTCTCAATTCATTGAAAAATGGGTCTATTATTTTCACCACATTCAGCAAATCGATCTTAATGCAGTGATAATTGCACTGGCAAGTATTTTAATTACGGTAGTTGTTCCCAAAATTACCACTAAAATTCCCGGTTCATTTATCGCCATTCTTATCATTTCGCTGGCGGTAAATCTGACAAAAGTGAATGTGGCTACCATAGGGTCCGTTTTTGGAAATATTCCCGGTGGTTTTGTTCTAGAAATTCCTGAAGTAGACTGGTCAAATATCATGGTCTACATAGGTCCGGCGTTCACTATCGCTATGCTGGGAAGTATTGAGTCGCTTTTGTCGGCAGTGGTATCAGACGGGATGATAGGAAGTACGCATCGTTCCAATACCGAACTCATCGCCCAAGGTATCGCAAATATTATTACCCCTTTTTTTGGGGGGATTCCTGCAACAGGCGCTATTGCCCGGACGGCAACCAACGTAAAAAACGGAGGACGTACTCCCGTGGCTGGAATGATTCATGCCTTAACGCTTTTGCTAATCATGCTTTTTTTCGGGAAATATGCCGCGCTTATTCCCATGCCTTGTCTTGCAGGTATTCTCATGGTGGTTGCATATAATATGAGTGAATGGAAATCGTTCCTTTCTATTCTGAGAGGGTCGGTATTTGATATTCTGGTATTACTGGTTACCTTTTTTCTTACCGTTCTAGTCGATCTTACCGTGGCTATTGAAGTGGGCATTGTTTTGGCCTCACTGCTTTTCATGAAACGAATGGCCGATGTGGCTAAATATCCCAATAATGATATTGATACTGATGTCATTGAAAATTATTCCATAATCCCTGAACAGATAGGAATATTTGAGGTCAGTGGTCCTTTCTTTTTTGGATCAGCAAAAGAATACGTAGAATGGATGAAGGCTTCAGGGCGAAAGGCAAAGGTTTTGATCATTCGGATGCGGCATGTTCCGTTTATTGATTCAACAGGACTTCACAATTTAAAGGAAGCCATTAAAAATATTCAAAGTGGTGGTACGTCGGTTCTTTTATCAGGTATTCAACCCAATGTGAGAAAAGAGTTGATGAAAGGAGGAATATTGAATATTATCGGTGAAACCAATCTCTTTTCAAACTTTAGCGATGCCTTAAAGTCTGGAAAGGAAATTTTGAAGTCCTTAAAAATTCAATGAATCTTCTTACTTAGGATTGCCGCACTTTGGTAATGGAAAATTATCTCTGAAAGCTTCTGTCCGGAATTTGAGGGTTTGATCTGCCTAATAGACGTTGATATTTATTCTGTTAAGGATTTTGTATTGAACGGCAATTTCAGGTATTTTTGTAAAACCTATTTGCAGGAGGATAGATTAAAAAGGGCTTATTATGGGGTATCTCAAAATCAATGGGAAATTGGGGATTATCTCTCTGTGTCTATGTCCTCAAAATGTTGTTAATTTGTAGATAGTATTGAGAAGAAGTGAACTTTTTATATGATCGAAAAACTTATTTATCTGGAATCGGTTGATCTTGCGGAATTTATGGGGGTTAAAAATGCCAAATTAAATCTGATCAAGGCCGGATTTCCAAAACTGAGAATAATAGCCAGAGGTAATTGGTTGAAAGCCATGGGGGGCACGGAAGAAGTGGCCGATTTTGAAACGAAAATTAACCAGTTGCTGGAACACTACGAACGTTACAATGTTTTAACGGAAGATGCCATTCTCAATATATTATCGGGAAAAGAAATAGCCCAACCCAAAAGCTCGGATGATACGATTCTCTTTGGTGTCAATGGAAAACCTATAAAAGCCAGAACCGAGAATCAGCGTAAACTTGTAAAAGCCTATGAAAACAATGATTTAATGTTTGCAGTAGGTCCCGCAGGATCCGGGAAAACATATACTGCTATAGCTTTGGCTGTTAGGTCTTTGAAAAGCAGAGCTGTGCGTCGCATTATCCTGAGTCGTCCCGCTGTGGAAGCAGGCGAAAAGCTGGGTTTTTTACCGGGGGATATGAAAGAAAAAATTGATCCGTATCTTCAGCCTTTATATGATGCCCTTCAGGATATGATCCCTGCCGTAAAACTTAAAGAATACATGGAAAACGGCACCATTCAGATTGCACCTCTGGCTTATATGAGAGGGCGTACCCTTAACGATGCCTTTGTCATTCTGGATGAAGCGCAAAATACCACCACCAATCAGTTGAAAATGTTCCTTACAAGGATGGGAGCCAGCGCTAAATTTGTGGTTACGGGCGATGTTACGCAAATCGACCTGCCCAATCCCCTCACGTCCGGATTGGTGCAGGCTATGCGAATCCTGAAAGGGATTAAAGGAATCGAGCGAATTAAGTTTACTGTAAAAGATATTGTCCGCCACCGTCTGGTGCAGGATATTGTTGAAGCTTACGAAAAAGAATAACTCTATACAATTTATCATGCAAAACGCTATTGTAGAAACCAATTTTTCCTTCCCCAAACAGAAAGATGTCTATAAAGGGAAAGTACGCGACGTTTACAACATTGATAACCAATATCTGGTGATGGTGGTGTCTGACCGGATCTCGGCATTTGATGTGGTACTACCCAAAGGGATACCTTTCAAAGGGCAGGTACTGAACCAGATCGCAGAAAAATTTCTGGATGCTACGGCAGATATCGTTCCCAACTGGAAGATTGCCAGTCCGGATCCGATGGTTACCGTTGGACATTTTTGCGAACCATTTAAAGTCGAAATGGTGATTCGTGGTTACTTGACCGGTCATGCCTGGCGTGAATATAAAGCCGGTAAGCGCGAGCTTTGCGGGAACCCACTGCCCGATGGAATGGTGGAGAACCAGAAGTTTGATGAACCGATCATTACACCTACCACCAAGGCCGACGTGGGGCATGATGAAGATATTTCAAGAGACGAGATTCTTAAATCCGGATTGGTCCGTGAAGAAGACTATATTCAACTGGAAAAATACACCAAAGAACTCTTTAAAAGAGGTTCTGAGATGGCTGCCGAAAAAGGTTTGATCCTGGTTGATACTAAATATGAGTTCGGAAAAAAAGATGGCAAAATCTTCCTTATTGATGAAATTCATACCCCCGATTCTTCTCGCTATTTTTATGCCGATGGTTATGAAGAACGCTTAAGAAAGGGAGAGTCGCAACGTCAGCTCTCTAAAGAATTTGTTAGGCAATGGCTCATTGAAAATGGTTTCCAGGGGAAAGATGGTCAGCAGGTGCCGGAAATGACCGATGAGTATATTGCTCAGGTGTCGGATCGGTATATTGAGCTCTTTGAAAAAATTACCGGTGAATCTTTTCAAAAAGCCAAAGCGGAAAATATCGCTGCACGTATTGACAAAAATGTCACTGCTTACCTGGAGAGTGTTTTAAAATAGATCGTTCATTAAAAGAAGTTGTGCAGAAGGGAGGATGAGAATGGTTCCCTTTCTGCCTTTTTCTTTATATATACTTGAATTAAGGTTTGAATATATCTGCTAAAAATAAGTGGGCTCTGGCCGGAAAACTATTGCCGGGCATGTTGCCTTTGTTGCTTTTTGTGGTGGTTGAACTGGTGTGGGGAACCACCGCAGGACTTATCGCTGCTTTAATATTAGGCGTGTTGCAGCTATGCTGGTATTGGTTTCGAGAACGGAGAGTCGATAAGTTTGTCCTTGCCGATATCGGATTTATGGTAATCCTTGGGGGACTGGCGATTCTTTTTAGTAATGCCTTTTTATTTAAGTTGAAACCGGTCTTTATAGGGGCAGCCTTGTTATTACTCATTGGTTATTCGGCTTTTTCCGACCATAACCTGGTCATGCTGATGAGCCGAAGATATTTAAAAGGCTTTGTGGCCGGACCACTCGAGTCGTGGATGATGCAACAAATGTTAAAGGTGTTCTTTTGGTTGCTGGCGGCTCATACCTTACTAACGCTGGCGGCTGCTCTGTGGATGTCACATGCCTGGTGGGCAGCCATTAGTGGCCCTGGCTTTTATGTGTTATTTGCTTTGATGGTGGCTGTTTCCTGGATGGTGAATCAACAACGAAAAAAGGAATGGAGCAAGGAAGAGTGGGTCCCCGTGGTGGATGAAGAAGGTAAAGTGGAGGGCGTGGCACCACGAAGTATGGTTCATAACGGAAAAACCTTTTGGCTTCATCCGGTTGTGCATCTTCAGGTAATAACGCCCAATGGATTATGGTTACAAAAAAGACCGATCCATAAATTGATTCAGCCGGGAAAATGGGATACCGCTGTGGGAGGACACGTCGACAAAGCAGAGGATATCCGGCAAGCCTTGCAACGAGAAACCCGAGAGGAGATTGGTATAGACCTTCAACAGGCCGCTTTTGTTGGAAGATATCTTTGGAAAAGTAAAGTGGAGAAAGAACTGGTCTTCGTCTTTGCGATATATCATGAAGGCACGCTTCATCCTCATTCGGAGGAATTGGATGGCGGAAAAACGTGGACCTTCGAAGATATTGAGACAAGTATCGGTAAAGGTGTTTTTACCCCCAATTTTGAAGAGGAATATCGAAGATATGCGAATGGGTTGAAGAAGATTAGAAGTGAAAAGTCTATCGTCGAATGGAAATAGTTACTAGCTCGTTATTGATAGTTTTAATTCTGTGGGTTAGGGAGTCGGTTACCGGGCATTAATCCTATCCCTGAATTAAAAATATCGTTGGTTTCTTATGCAAATCGGGTACCTTTCCCTTCCAAGAAGATACCGAACGGGTCTCGATGAATTCATCCGGAAGTGTTAGGTTGCAGGCAATGCATAACAACGTATTGGGATGACAATTCCCTATAATATCTTTTACCAGGGCATTGTTTCGATAAGGCGCTTCGATAAATAACTGTGTTTGTTTTTCCTTTATGCTTCGGCTTTCCAGATGTTTAATGCTTTTAATGCGATCATGTTTGTCGATGGGTAAATAACCGTTAAAAGCAAAGTTTTGACCATTCATCCCGGACCCCATCAGCGCTAGAAGAATGGAGGAGGGGCCCGTCATCGGTACCACTTTAATCCCTTTCTGGTGAGCCAGTTTGACAATGGCAGCTCCGGGGTCGGCAATGCCCGGGCAACCGGCTTCTGAAATGATCCCGATATCATGGCCGTCGGCCAGTGGTTGTAAAAAAGATGAATATTCACGGGGACCTGTATGTTTGTCTAGGGTGAAAAAGGTGGAATGATCTATATCCATCTGAGGATCAAGCAATCTTAAATAGCGTCGTGCCGTTCGGATGTTTTCTACTATAAAATAGCGTAATCTTCCCGTTAAAGTTGCCACTTCGGAAGGTATCGTTAAAGGATGATCGGGATTCCCCAAATGGGTGGGTATTAAGAAGAGCTTACCTTGCATGATTTTCAATTTTCGACAAAAATAGCGATTTTGCATTGCCCGGGAAACATTATTTTTTGTGGTTTTCGGGATGTGTGCCGCAATACTTCATGTATATATGGAATAAGCACTCCTGAAATTATTTCCTTCCCGGCACGAAATATTAAAAAGAAAATCGTTGGCATCACGAAACAATTTTTAGCTTCATTCCCGATCAACTACAATAAAAACTTTACGTTGTAGAAAAAAAGATGTAATTTTGATGTTTGAAATGTTGAGATGTCAAAAAATAGAAAACACACGAATGATTAGGGGAAAACGAAGGAGTCATTTTTCTCTTTGTCAATGTTTATTTCGTTCCAATGATATTATTATTTGCAGACCTGGTTTTTTTAAGCCGGGTCTTTTTTTGTGCCTATAAGTAAGAAGGACAGAAGAAGAATTACCTGATTAATTATAAAGTAAACCCATGCAAAAGATGAAAAACCGGAGCTTAGTCTCTATTAATGATTTTAGCCGCGAAGAAATACTTCATGTTTTGGACGTGGCAGAAGAGTTTGAACGTAATCCCAATCAACGGCTACTTGAAGGTAAAGTGGTTGGTAGTCTTTTCTTTGAACCATCAACTCGTACGCGTCTAAGCTTTGAAACTGCCATTAATCGACTGGGAGGAAGGGTGGTTGGTTTTTCCGACTCGGCTTCTTCTTCCACCACGAAAGGGGAAAGCTTAAAAGATACCATCCAGATGGTAAGCCGATATGCTGACCTGATTGTGATGCGCCACCCATTGGAAGGCAGCGCCAGGTATGCTTCAGAACAATCACTGGTGCCGGTGATCAATGCCGGTGATGGCGCCAATCAGCATCCAACCCAAACCATGCTCGACCTGTATTCCATTCGTAAAACACAGGGATCTTTGGATAATTTGAATATTTTCATGGTGGGAGACCTCAAATACGGCCGTACCGTGCATTCTCTGTTAATGGCCATGTCTCATTTTAATCCTACCTTTCATTTTGTATCTCCCGAAGAGTTACGTATGCCTCGTGAATATAAACTCTTCTTGGAAGAGAATGGAATTCCTTATTATGAACATGGTGAGTTATTGGATATCATTGATGATGCAGATATTATTTACATGACCCGGGTTCAGAAAGAACGGTTTTCCGATCCCATGGAATATGAAAGGGTGAAAAATGCTTATGTACTCAGAAAAAACATGCTCAATAATACCAAAGAAAATATGCGTGTTTTACATCCGCTGCCAAGGGTGAACGAAATACATCCGGATGTGGATAGTAGTCCGAAAGCTTATTATTTTGATCAGGCTCGAAATGGGGTGTTTGCCCGAATGGCACTCATCGCTGTAGTAATGGGATACAGGTAGTAAGTTTTAAAATTACAGATTAAATTATCAGATTAAGATACTATTATGGTACACGGTAAAGAATTAAAAGTTAGTGCTATTGAAAATGGCACGGTGATCGATCATATCCCCACCGACAATTTATTTAAAGTGATTAAGATTTTAGATCTCGATAAAACGACCAAACAAGTGACCTTCGGTGCCAACCTCGATAGCAAAAAGCTGGGGCGGAAAGCCATCATTAAAATTTCTGAGGTTTTCTTTGAAGATCATGAGATCAATAAGATCTCTTTGGTAGCACCACAAGCGAGACTGAACGTCATCAAAAATTATAAAGTAGTAGAAAAGAGGGATGTTACCATCCCCGACACCATCGTGGGAATTGTGAAGTGCTTTAATCCCCAATGTATTACCAACAATGAAATGGTTACTACCAGATTTAAGGTCATCAATAAGAAAGAGGTTGCTATGAGGTGTCACTATTGTGAGAAGATTACGACTCAGGAAGAATTGAAGTTTGTGAATTCCTGATCAGAAATAAAACATTAATGGGTAGGGTTGGGGATTTTGTTGTATATTTTTGAAGCCTTAGTGTAAAATGTAACTTGTTGTTTTGCTAACGGGTAGCATAGATGATTTCTGTTATTGAACAGGTTTGAGTTGATGAAATTTCTTTTATTCATGTAAACATATTTTGGTATGGTAAGAACAATCTTTCTCATAGTATTCTTGATTGGCATTTTTACAAAATCAATGGGCCAACTGCCTGCACCTACGCCGGAGAACATTGAAAAGTATAAGCAGATATGTAGGAAGTACATTTACAAAGAGATGAAAGGAATGTACCGAACATCCGGCGGATCCTTAAAATACCCATTCCTGGCTCCGGGAAGCAATCAATACCTTGATATGCTATGGGATTGGGATTCTTGGCTCAGCAATATAGCCTTGCGGCAAATTTTGCTCGAAAATGGGAATGAGAAGGATCGCATTGAGGCCCTCCAATATGAACAAGGGTGTGTCTTGAATGCTTTGAGTTATGGCGGAATGGATGGTTGGATTCCCATTTGGATTGAACGAGATGCCCCCAGTCGAGAAGAAATGTTAAAGAAGCGAAATCCCTGGAAAAGTAATATGCATAAACCAACTCTAGCTCAGCATGCCGCTTTTGTGGTTCAAAATATGAATGGAGATGCAGAGTGGTTACGGGATGATTTTTACTTCTTGCAGGCTTTTGTTAGTAAATATCTTAATTTTCATCGTCATGCGGCCACGGGACTGATGTATTGGGAAACGGATGAAGCCATAGGGGTCGACAATGACCCCAGTACCTTTTATCGGCCTTATGGCAGTTCCGGATCTATTTTTCTCAATGCGCTCATGTATAAAGAGTTGTTGGCGATTAGTTACCTTGCCGAAAGGCTCAATCTCCCGGATATCGCAAATTACTATAACCGAGAGGCGGATCAATTGTTGAAAAACATCAGAGAACATTGCTGGGATCCTCGTGATGGGTTTTATTATAGTGTTGATCTGAATTTAAGGCCCATAGAAAAACCGGATATAGAATCTCTTCAACCCGGGGAGTTATACCTCCACGTTGGTCAACCACGAACGTATGATTGCCTGATTCAACGGTTCAGTATCTGGAGTGGGTTTATGGCGATGTGGGCAAATATAGCCACGCCTGAGCAAGCGGAAATAATGGTAAAGAAGCATTTTCGCGATACTACCTCCTTTAATGCCCCGGCAGGCGTTCGTACTCTTTCTCCCTTGGAAAAAATGTATGATGTAAGAGCCAGTGGAAATCCTTCCTCGTGGCTTGGGCCTGTGTGGATTAATGTTAATTATCTTGTTTTTAGAGGACTGGTCAATTATGGCTATGATGATGATGCCCGGGTGTTGGCCGAGAAAACCATTCTGCTTTTAGGACGGGATTTTGAACGCTTTGGCGCTTTGCATGAATATTACCTTCCCGATAATGGAGAGCCAGTATTAAATAAGGGATTTCAAAATTGGAATTTCCTTGTCCTTAATATGGCTGCTTGGCTTGATAAAACAACTGTTGTAACGGAATTTTAAAATCTTTTTTAAAGGTTTGGGAAACACTGTAGAGTAGTGCAGTGACAGATCATTTATTTTTTGTTCCAGGCTTCTGAAAAAAAGGCGAATTCATATTGGATGCTTTTTTGAAAGGCCTGGATCATTTCTTCTGTAAGTGTCTGGTTGATTCCTTTCATGATTTTTTCCACTATAGATATGTAACGAGCGACATAACGGCCATATCTGGGGTCAGCGTAAGTCTCTAACCATAATTGATAAGGATTGTCTTTTACAGCTTTTGATCGGATTCGTGTCCCTGCCTCATGATAAACCCAAAAACAGGGGAGAAGAGCTGCGACGGCTGATTCATATGAACCTGTAAGGCATACTTCGGTGAGATAAGAAGTGTATTGATGACAAGCTTTTGACATCTTTTGCGGACGTTCAACACCAAACAGAGGGAACAATTCCCGGTGAAGGGTTCGTTCTATTTCCAAACCATCGGTGGCCATCTGGAGAAAAAAGGTGAAGGCCTCCCGGTTTTCAGATCTCCCGGCCAGAATCGAAAAAGCGCGGGCATCCTTTTCTATATAAAGCATGTCTTGGGACAGATAGTGCCGGAAGCATTCGAGGGGGAGGGTTCCTTCCGAGAGCCCTCGCCCAAAGGGATGATCAAAGATCTTGTTGATCATGCCAAAACTAATATTCCACATATACGCCGTATGCGGTCCGGCAGGAGGGATGCTCAAAAACCGGGTGCTTTCTTTTTTGTCCTTCATCTGAAAAAAGTCTTTCTGGATAATGGGTGGTATATATCCAATGGTTCTCTTTGAGTTTATGCCCACCACCGGAAAAAATGATGCACCGGGCCGTGACCATGTCCCGTTTTGTAATCTTTACCTGCCTGAATGGCTTGATCAATATAGTTTTTCCCTTTGCCCACCGCCGATTGGAGCGTCTCCCCTCGAGCCAGAAAGGAGGCAATGGCAGATGAAAGCGTACATCCTGTTCCGTGCGTATTCATCGTCGTGATTCGCTTTGAAGGGAATGTGACAATTTCATCCTTTTCTGCATCATACAAGACGTCCATGAGCGTTTCATCGCTCAGATGACCGGCCTTGAGCATCACCGAAACAGATTGGTTACAGGAAAGGCTGCGGGCTGCATCGGGCAATTCTGATTGTGCCGTAATCTTCTCTCCCGAAAGGATCGATGCCTCAGGAATATTGGGCGTGATGATGGTGGCCAGCGGCAGCAGCTCCTCTTTCAGCGCTTCGATGGCTTCCTCCTGCAACAGTTTGTCGCCCGAGGTGGCTACCATGACAGGATCTATCACCAGTCTTTTTACTTCATATTGCTTTATCTTTTTTGCTACCAGTCGTATCACCTCGACCGAATGGAGCATTCCCACTTTTACGGCATCAGCACCGATATCGGTGAGCACGGCATCGATCTGTTTTTCAATCGTGGCGATCCTCACCGGAAATATGTCTGTTACCCCTTCGGTATTTTGTGCTGTAATGGCTGTTATGACCGACATGCCGTAGCACCCACAGGCAGAAAAGGTCTTTAAATCGGCCTGAATGCCGGCGCCACCTCCACTGTCACTACCGGCTATTGTTAGTGCGGTTTTATGTTTTTTCATTGGTATGTTTTTTATCTCAGTTATTGGTATGGTAGAATTCGTATGACAAAGAATTATACCTTGCTATTGTGGACAATCTTTGGTGTTAAGTGTATCTGTTTCCGGGGTTGTGGGATAGATGTTTGATATGTAGGGTATAGTGATTTTTGCAATCGATTATACCTGCCTCCCAAAACCCGGAACCTCGAAACCTAAAATCCGAAACCGGGAATCAGAAACACCCTTCTATTTTCTTTTCCGTCCTCGATCGATCTGTTTTAAGAGCTCTTGGGCGGCAGTATGGGGATCTCTGGCCGAACAAATGGCCGAAACCACCGAAAGCCCCTCCACACCAGTGGCCATCACCTCGTGGGCATTCCCTTGATGGATGCCCCCAATGGCCACCGAAGGATGTGAGGAATGCCGGGCTATGTCAGCCGTTCCCTGCAACCCCAAACCTTTCTCCAGTTCTTTTTTGGTGGGCGTGGTAAACACCGGACTTATACCAATATAATCGATATCGGCCCGGTTGGCCTCTTCCAGTTGATCCATCGATTCGACGGATAAACCAATAATCTTATCCGGCCCCAACATCTGACGAGCCATCTGCCAGGGCATATCGTTTTGTCCCAGATGCACCCCATCGGCATCGGTGGCCAGCGCTATATCCACCCGGTCGTTGACGATCAGCGGAAGCTTATGGCGTTGCAATATTTTCTTAACGCTCATCACTTCCTGTATAAATTCACGGGTAGTAGCCTCCTTTTCCCTTAACTGTACCATGGTGACACCCCCTTTAAGTGCATTTTCCACCACCTCTGCCAGGGGCCGTCCCAACGATAGGTCTCTGTCTGTTACCAGATAGAGACGCAAATCAAAAGAGGTTCTCATAGCTTTAAGGATTGGTTAAGGTCCTCTTGATTCAGAGCGTACAGAGCATCCAAAAAGTGCATCTGAAAAGAGCCAGGCCCTGCCGCCATCGATTCCGCTTTTTCCCCGGCTACCGCCATGATGGCCATGGCCGATGCGGCACCGGTCAGGGCATTGTCACTGACCGCAGCAAAAGCCCCTGTTAATGCCGAGGCCGTGCATCCCATCCCTGTCACTTTGGGCATGAGGGGAATGTGGTTTTGAATTTGAATAACATGGGTTCCGTCGGTGATGTAGTCGGTTTTCCCGCTGATGCTTATCACCGCCCCCGTTTCGCGAGCCAATGTCTTGGCCATGCGAAGTGCCACGTCCGAAGATTCGGTGCTGTCGACCCCTTTGGTGCGTACATCACTGCTGATGAGAGCCATAATTTCAGAAGCGTTACCACGAATGATGGTCGGATTACAGGCTCTGATCAATTGATGACAGGTCTCGGTCCGAAAAGAGGTGGCGCCAGCTCCCACAGGATCCAGTACAATAGGTATTTTTCGTTCCCTGGCCGTTTTGCCGGCTAATAGCATTCCTTCTACCCATTGCCGGCTCAGGGTTCCAATGTTCAAAACCAGGGCAGAGGCGATGCCGGCCATGGACGCCATCTCTTCCGGGGCGTGGGCCATCACCGGACTGGCACCTACCGACAGCAAGGCATTGGCTGTATTGTTCATGACCACGAAATTGGTAATGTTGTGAACCAGGGGCGAGGTGGCCCGCACCTTACGAAGAAGGTCTCCTGTAATTTGTGGTGTAATCATTTCACTTAATATTTTGGGGTTAAAAAAAAAGCTGTTCTGCACGAGGCAAAACAGCTTTAAATGATCTACTATGTCCTAAATGGTATGTGGTATCTCATTCAAACGACTGTTTCCCTACGCTGTTATTACACATATCAGGTTTAAGGGTCTGTTCTCAGCCCCACTCAAGGTGGAGCACCCCTAACAGTGTTTCGTTACAAATGTAACATTTTTTCTATAACCAGGAATGTTCTCCGGCGTATCGCATCATCTGTTCATCATATTTCTCGCCATAATCCGGAATGATATCGGTAATATTGCCTTTATCATCCGTTACGGTACGGAATCGCGGGTTGACAAAGCCACTATAGGGGGCAAGGTTCAGTTTTTGGTAGCGGTTCAAAACTTCTTTATGAAGTTGCTTATCCACCTTCACCCCATAGGTTTCTACCAGATGGCGAGCTGTTTCAAAGTCGCCTTCCGACTTGACGCGTTGAATTTCTGACAGTAAGGTGGCAAACAGATGCCGCAAGGCGTCATAATCATTGATGATGAAAAAGGTTTTGCCATCTTTCATTTTCTTTTCTATCACCTTCTCCGTTTTTCCTTTTTCGTAGCACCAGGCGGCAATAAGCTGGCGATTGCGCATATGGGCTTCTTCAATATCCTCGCCGGGGTTGATACGTGTTAGCTGAGTCATCAGTCCGTTGCGGATATAGTTGTCGTATTCGGCTTTATAAGCCTCCCGGTCGGGCAGTAGATTCAGTTCCACCACTTTCTTATCGGCCATATAATAAAGGGCAAACAGATCGGCACGCGCTTCTTCTATTACGGCGCCATAAGCCTTTAATTCATTGCCCGAGACACCTTCCAATAACTGCCCGGAACCATGTCCCAAACATTCATGAAGGTCGGTATGCAGGTTGCCCGAGATAAAACCATATTGATTATATCTGTCAATCTCTTCCCGGGAATAACAAAACTCTTCCAGAAAACCTGTTCCTTTGGATGCCTGATCGTAGGCATAGGTGATATTTTCAATGGTGACCGACTTGGAACCATACTCTTTCCGAATCCAGTCGGCATTGGGGAGATTGATGCCGATGGGCGTATGAGGAAAGCAATCGCCCCCCAGCATGGCGACGTTGATCACTTTGGCGGTAACGCCCCGAACCTTTTTCTTTTTGAAGCGGGGATCGACGGGTGAATGATCTTCGAACCACTGGGCATTGGCACTGATGATTTCGGTGCGGCGGGTGGCTTCACGGTTTTTAAAGTTAACCACGCTTTCCCAGCTCCCTTTCAATCCCAGAGGATCCCCATAGGTCTCAATGAATCCGTTAATGAAATCCACCTGCGAATCCTGATCGGACAGCCATGCTATATTGTAGTCATTAAATATCTTGAGATCCCCTGTTTTGTAAAAGTCGATTAACAGCGAGATCACCTTTTTCTGTTGGTGGTTTTCGGTTACCGTCAAGGCTTTTTGGAGCCATCCCACAATCTTCTCTATGGCGGGCGAATACATGCCGCCTATTTTCCAGACTTTTTCTTTAAGTTGTCTTCCTTCTTTTACCAGTTGCGTGTTTAACCCGTGAGATAGGGGCTCCCGGCCATCCGACGCCTTAAGGGAAGCATAATAAGCCTCCGCTTCTTTTTGCGATACACCGCTGTAATAGTTGTTGGCAGAGGTGGCAATCAGATCTGAGTCGTTTTCCTGATTAACCCGTTTGGCATCTACCTCGGGATCGAACAACACAGGAATGAGCGTTTTTAGCAAGTCGTCAACGGTTTCCCCTTTTTTTAAAGGCAACAATTCGGCAGGAATGCTTTTGACCGCTTGTTGGAAAAATGCTTCACCAAACGTCGGCGTTATTTTCAGGGTGGAGTAGTGATGATGAATACCATTGGAAAACCACACCCGCTTAAGATAGACCACCAACTCGCGAAAATCTTCCGATGAGCGGTCGCCGGTATAGTGTTGGTAGATGGCTTCCAGTGTTCGGCGAATGGTGAGATTATGCTTATAGTTCTGGTCAAACAGAATATCCCGGCCTTCAATGGCCGCCTGCGATAAATAGTAGATGAGTTTCTTTTGTTGCAGCGACAGCTCCTCAAATCCGGTTACGGGATAACGAAGAATGCGTAGGTCGGCAAACTGCTCTACGTAGTATTGAAAATGATCTGTTTTCATGGTGTTACTCTGTTTGTAGGGAAACGATTAAGGGCCCTCCCGTCACGGCATCGTGAATGCCCGGGGCAGGCCTTAGTGCCCATGCGTTTTAAAGAAAGGGGCAATTTTATCGGCCAGAAACGGCGGAATGCGCGTTGGTCGTCGTGTTTGGGCATCCAAAAAAGCCAGTACGGTTTCACCCTTTACCAACAATTGTCCCGATTGATTATATATATTGTATTGAAACCGAATCCTGGATGTGGGAAAATCTTCCACGTAGGTCTCGATGGTCAGTTCATCGTCGTAACGGGCCGACCGCAAAAACTTAACATGCAGTTCGGAAAGCGGCAGCATAATCCCTTGCTTTTCTATTTCGCTGTAGGGAAGTCCCAGGTGCCGGAACATTTCGGTACGTCCCACCTCAAAATAGGCCGAATAGACTGCATTGTTGACAATCCCCATCTGGTCGGTTTCGCCGTAGCGCACTCTCAGTTTTGTTGTATGCTTTAACATGATTATTGCAATATGGTGAATTCTTTTTTCTTTTGGAAATAAACAAACAGGCACCTATATCCTGCCCATTGTAGGAGCAGGGTGCCGAAAAAACGGGTAAAACCATTGCAGATGCATGATTTCGACCCGGCCATGTGAGTGCTTACTTAAAGGGAGAGTCCGGTTCTTTTGCCATGTGGTGATACGATAACTTTTCGATCAACGAAGGCCACCATTTGCTTAGGAACACCGTTAGTTTTCCTTCCACAAAGGTCAGAACGAGGGTTCTCTTTCGTTTGCGGATGGCATGGGCCAGATGACGGGCTACCTCTTCGGCACTCATCATTTTCTCTTCGGCCCGAGGCGTCTCGCCTTGTTGCGCTCCGTTGGCAGTGAGTGCCGATTTACGAACGTTGGTACTCGTGAAGCCGGGCGCCGCGATGAGTACATGCAACCCCTTTTTGAGGTTTTCGGTACGAAGGGTCTGTAAAAAACCGTGCATGGCAAATTTGGAAGCCGAATAACCGGTTCGGCCCGGCAACCCTATGAAGCCGGCGATGGAGGAGATCCCTACCACCGATCCTTTAGCAGCCAGCAGATAGGGTAACGCATATTTGGTGCAATAAACAGTACCCCAGAAATTAACGTCCATTAATTGTTTCAAAACACTTAAATCCACCTCTTCAAAAATCGCTCGCATGGAGATCCCCGCATTGTTGATCAGGATATCGATTTTACCATACCTTTCAACGGTTTGTTGTATCAGGTTTTGGCAGTCTTCTTCCCGGCTGACGTCGGTGGGCACCACCAACACTTCGTGCCCTTGACCGGTCATTGTTTGTTCTATTTCTTTCAGTTTGTCGGCGTTACGCGCTGCCAGCGCAAGTTTGGCACCTCGTCCGGCAAATTCATAGGCACACGCCCGTCCTATACCTGAGGAGGCCCCCGTAATTATTATGACTTTGTCTTTCATTGTTTTTGGAATATGTGGTGCAAAAATGACGTTTTTTGCCGAAACATGGAAACAGCTCAGGGTTTTTGTATGGTTTAAATATTCTTAATGGTTCGGTTTATTTTGAATGTTATTCCATAAGTTGGTGATTTATAGTAAAGAGCAGGTGAAGTACAGGGACGTTGTGACCTTCCTTTTTTCCGTGGCCATGGGCGTCTGATGTTATAAATAAAAGAAGCGGGCCTGACCATTTTACGGTTGTCACAACCAGAAGGAGCATATAGTGTAGAGGCAGGATGGAGAAGAGAGCAGGCAGGCGGGGATTTAAGTAATTTTCAGTATTGCCGCCCAACCATGAGGGATGGCCACAAAAGAGTCAGATTACTGGAGCGACCAACTATTAGAACCATTAGGCTGGCAGTTAATAACGATGGACTTTTCACCAAGAACTAGCAACTAAGAACTGTAAACTAAGAACGATCCATCAAGTGCGATCCATATGGCCCGCGACATAACTTAAATTTATACGAATGAATGGGGAGCTTCTCTTCAGATGCTTGTTGTTTTCCCTGCTTGTCGGTGCATATTCCCGTTGGTCGGCTTATTTTCTCCACTTGTCCTTTCTTTTTTGCTTTATGGCGTTTACCGGTCCAAATTTGTTATATGAATTTCGGGAAGTAAAAATTAATGATCCAAGCCTTGACATACTAATATTCCGAAATCCAGTGAATTTGCATTCACGTATTAACAATCAAACGTTTAACAGCATTTATTTTTGGTAAATCATGAAGGAAAAGTTGTTTCTGTTGTTTCTGGTATCAGGTGGGCTAACGGCGACCCCTCTGATGGGGCAAACCCGGATAAATGGTGTGGTAACCGACCATCGAACCGGAGAACCATTGACGGGAGTTAATATATATGTAAAAGGAGAATACGATGGCACCACATCCGGTGCTGATGGCAGTTATACCCTGGCGGTAGATGGCGATCAACCTTTTGTTTTGGTATTTAGTTTTGTTGGATACCAGAATCGCGAGATGGAAATAGCACCCGACACCCATCGTGTTGTCAATATAAGGATGAAAGAAAGTATTACAAGTTTGAAGGCGGTAACCATTACTGCCGGTAGTTTTGAGGCGGGTGACCGAAAACGGGCAGCCGTAATGACCCCGCTCGATATTTATACAACGGCGGGTTCCATGGGCGATATAGGAGCCGCCTTAAAGACCCTTCCCGGAACGCAGATTGCTGCGGATGACGGACGGTTGATGGTGCGAGGGGGTGATGCCGGCGAAACAAAAGTGCTTATGGATGGTATGCTGGCCGCCAAACCATACTATTCGAAGGTGCCCGATTTGCCTACTCGCGGTCGGTTTGCGCCGTCGTTGTTCGAAGGGGTCTTTTTTAGTACCGGTGGTTATTCGGCCGAATACGGGCAGGCGCTATCATCGGTGCTGGTTCTCGAATCGTCGGGGGTGGCCCTCGAAGAGCTGACCAGTCTGTCGCTTATGAACATTGGAGGCGAAGTGTCAAAAACCCTGGCATCCGGCAACCGTTCCTTCTCGGCCGGCATGGGGTATTACAATTTCGGGCCCTTTAACCATTTTGCCCATAATCGTATTGACTGGGACCAACCCGTCGAGTCGGGCAATGCCTACTTGATCTACCGGCATAAAGGCGACCATGGCAACCTGTTTAAGTCGTTTGTGGCGGGCGATTACGGAGGTCAATCATTTCGTACCAACGACGGTTCGGGAGGAGAAATTACTATCGATGAAGCGGGTGGAAACCTTTATTCAAACACAACCTTTAATACACCTGTTTCCGACAAGACGCTTCTCAAAGTGGGGGCTTCCATTACTTTCGATCATCAGGATATGAGGGCCGGTATTCATAACGTAGATACCAAAGAGTGGATCTCGGAAGGAAAACTAAAACTCATTACCCGGGCAGAATCAGGGTTGAAGTTGACTTACGGTACAACGTGGCAGTTCAACCAATTTAATGAGGAATACCTTCAGGAAGGAGGGGCATTGGCCCAAAATTCTGATGTTCACGACCACCTTGTTGCAGCCTTTGCAGAAGGAGAGTGGCGGCTTTCCAACGCCCTGGCGTTCAGGCCGGGCATACGCTTCGAACATTCGTCTCGCACGGGAGAATACCACTGGTCGCCACGTGCAGCGATGGCGTTTGCAACAGGCGAGAACACCACCATCTCCATGGCGTGGGGCCATTATTACCAGGCGGTACCATCCGATTTTTTGAAGTACAACCCTTCTATAGAGATGCAGAAGGCCGAACATTTTATCCTGGGGCTGCAAACGGGACAACTGAGCCGGCGTCTGTTCCGGGCCGAAGCGTATTATAAAAAGTATCGTCGATTGGTTACGGGAGAATATAACCAATTTGCCCAATTTGTTCCTTTTGCCAATGGTGGAGAGGGGTATGCCAAAGGGATTGATTTATTTTTTCGCGACAAAACGCTTTTTGACCATACCGACTATTGGGTTTCCTATTCATTGATTGTTTCCAAACGAAAGTTTCTGGACTATCCCCTAAAAGTAGAACCCGAATTTATTGCCCCGCACACATTAAATGTCGTTGCCAAACATTTCATCATACCCCTCAGAACTCAGATTGGTGCCTCCTGGTCATGGAATTCGGGGCGCCCCTATCATCAGCCGGGTGACGCCCAGTTTATGGCACATACGTCACCCAATTACAGTGAAATAGGCGTTAATATGAGTTACCTCACCGGCATATTGGGAAATCAAACCATTGTACACCTTAGTTTTTCCAATGTGTTGGGACGCGATAATGTGTTGGGATATCGAAGAATTCCTTTGGCTATCGACGATGGCGACCCTAAGCTTGTTACCATCCGTTCCGACGTCAAACAATTCGTGTTTCTGGGGGTGTTTATATCCATTAACTAAATCCCTTTACAAGAGCTGTTGTATTTATTGGTCTTACATCAAAACAATTGTTTATCTATCAATCTTAATACTTAAATCTAACTTACTTTAAATCTTACCTCTAAAAATAGAGCCATAAATCTTCTCATTATTAACAAAAAAAACTATAAGCCATGAAAACCATCTTATTAACCATCGTTGTAGTGCTATCAGCCTCACTGTCAAGCGCCGGAAATTATGAAACGGTGATGAAAGAAAACATTGACAAAATGTATCAAAGTTCCTCATCATCGGAATTAGAGACCCTTGCAGCCAAGTTCTACCGCATTGGGGAAGCCGAAAAAGAGAAATGGATACCGTATTATTATGCCGCATATTCTTATGTCACCATTACTTTTTCTATTTTTGAGGATACGGAAGAGACCGACCGACAGCTGGATAAAGCCCAGGAAATGCTCAACAAAGCACTCAAACTGGCCCCTGATGAGTCTGAGCTGTATGTATTGCAAGGACTCATTCATTCCATGCGCATCACCACACCAACCCGGGGAATGAAGTATTCCATGCTTTCCAATGAAGCCCTTGCACAGGCAGAAAAACTCAATCCCAACAATCCCCGACTATGGTTTTGTAAAGCGCAGAATGTTCTGTATACCCCGGCCATGTTTGGTGGAGGCGAAAAAAAGGCACGGCCACTGTATGAAAAAGCCGCCAGGTTGTTTCAGTCATTTGAGGCGCCCCACGCGCTCTGGCCCGACTGGGGAGAAGAAATCAATGCCCAACAAATAGAAAAAATAAAACCCTAAAAAGCATTCACCGTAACCCATCAACCATTATTTAGTATCCATCATCTTACTTTTGGCAATGACAAAAAAGAAGTATCCGGTATTGGTGTTTTTATCGTATGGCTTAGTATCCATGCTGATCGGATTTGTGTTTCAATGGATTATGTGTCCTCAGTGCCTGCGTCATCCCATGGCCGTTATCCAAAATTTGGGCTATTCCATCATGCTGGGCTATGGTTTATTTTTCAACGGTTATTTGTATAATATTGGCATATCACGTTTTGTATCGTGGCAAACCCGTCCGGTGAAAAGCGTGTTGATAGCCTTTTTCATTACCACCATTTATTCGGGGATGGTCATATTCTTCACCAACTGGTTTTGGTTTTCACTGATTCAGGGTATGCCCTTTGGGCTGTTTCTGAAAACCTATCCCGTAATATGGGTAACAGAATTTGTCATTCTCTACATCATAACCTTGTGGTTCTATGCCCGCTCGTTTTTTATGGACTGGCTGGCAGAAGTCCAGAAACGGGAAGCGCTGAAGCGGGAAGCCTTAACGGCCAAATATGAGGTGTTGAAGAGTCAGGTGAATCCCCACTTTCTCTTCAACAGCCTCAATGTAGCAGCTTCGCTGATTGATCAAAACAGCGAAACTTCAAAACAATTTTTGTACAACCTTGCCGGCATGTATCGAAGTATTCTGGAGATGCAAGACAGCGACCTGGTGACCGTTGAGGCGGAATTACAACTAACAGCCCGGTATCTGTGGTTGCAGGAGATGCGGTTTGGAAACGCCTTTCATTATTCGCTGCCGGAGGAAGATCTTGCCAACTATTCGGTTGTTCCGCTTTCCATTCAGATGTTAATGGAAAACGCCTTTAAGCACAATATCTTTTCCCTCGAAAAGCCCATGCATATCAGTGTATCAAAGCAGGCCGAAACCCTGGTGGTGAAGAATACCCGATATGCCTCCAATAATGGCGTGGAATCGTTGAATATCGGGTTGGAGAATGTCAGAGGACGATATCGCTTTCTGACCGGTAAAGAAATTGACATTATTCATGAGGATGGTATATTTGAGGTCAGGATTCCGTTGATTAAAAACTTTGAGGGACCATAAATCGACCCCCAGAAGAAGGGGCAGAGAAAGTCCCGTGTACGTTTTGCCCTCGCCTTTCGGGCATGGTATATTTTCAGATATTCGTATATTTATCACAACCATCCCATAACCCAAAACAAATTTCTTTTTAAATAAAACATCGAAACGAAAAACTCATAACCAACCACCGCATGACTATCCTGATAGTGGAAGATGAACCTTTTGCCGCCACGCATCTTGCCGAAATGCTTCGTCAGACAGACCCCTCGGCAGAGGTGGTTGGCACATGTGCTTCGGTCACCTCTGCCGTTGAGTGGATCAAGCAACATTCTGCGCCCGATCTTGGGGTTTTCGATATTCAATTGGGGGATGGCACCAGCTTCGATATTTTTGAAAAGGTAGAAATAGCGTTTCCGGTAGTCTTCGCAACGGCCTACGATCAGTTTGCTATTAAAGCGTTCAAAGTGAATAGTGTAGACTATTTACTTAAACCTATCGATAAGCATGAGCTAAAGCAGGCTTTGGAGAAATTTAAAAGGTTACATCAGTCCTCTTTTCCTTCGGATGGTTTTTCCCGCATGGTGCAAACCATGGCTCAAATGATTGACAGAGGACAGAAATATCGGCAACGGTTTGTGGTGAGCGTGGGAGAGCATATCAAGGTGCTCAAAACCGAAAATGTGGCCTGTTTCTACAGCGAAGATAAGGCGACCTATTTACTGACGCGCCAGGGGAAAATCTATTTTCTGGATCAATCGCTCAACCAGTTGGAAAAGGAACTGGATCCCTTTCGGTTTTTTCGAACCAGCCGCAAGGATATGGTCCATATCGATTCGCTGGGCGATATTGTTTCATTTGGTAATTACCGTCTTAAAATAAAGGTGAAAACCGACAGGGAAACACGCGATATTGTGGTTAGTCGCGACCGGATTAAATCTTTCAAGGATTGGCTGGAAAATGCCGGTTAGTGCCTCCATTCAACCACACATCTACGCAGGTCTTTGGGGGAGGCCCTCCTTCCTTTAAAATCTCTTTTTTTTAACTCACTCTTCAACCATTCATGAACCATGGGAATCGTCTTCCCACGGTAATGGGAATCCCTTTCCCACGGTAATGGGAATCGCTTTCCCACGATAATGGGAATCGCTTTCCCACGGTAATGGGAATCCCTTTCCCATGGTAATGGGAATCGCTTTCCAATGGTTATGGGAATTGCTTTCCAATGAACCTGGATACCCATTTTCTACAGAAGTGTTGGATAGAATTAGAAAAAAAAAATTTCATCAGAACAAACAGTTTGTTCCAGCCATAAAGAAAAAAGTAAAACTGTTATTTCGAAAGTTGGAACAATCGTGTATCGTATCCTTTTCCTTTCTCTGGCAGCTTTGGATTTTATAATAGAGGATATTCCTTAGATATCAGCGGGAAAAGCGAAAAGAAACAATTGAGAAGCAGGCTGGCGCATCAAAAGGCGGAAACATTAACCTTAGGCCTCTTCACGAGCGCATCGGGTGAATCTTCAGCCCCAAAGGTCATCAACAAAAAAAAGAGGAGAAGGATGGGGTTGTAACCCTCAAGACCTGTTGTAAAACACCCTTTTTTTCTTGATTAATTTATAGCAATAGTGTTTTAATTCTGCTACTTTTGCGGAAAATTTTCTTTATAAAGGTTCTGGGCGTTTCAAACAAAATTGGAAATGTGGCCCTGAAAAAGAAGAAGGTTTTGTTTAATCTTGAAAATCAAAGGTTCATTAATCCTTACTGTTGGATCGTAAGTTTTTGGGGGATGAGGAGAAGGGAAGGAGGATTAATGAGTTGTTTGTCAAGGAATTATTAAATAATCTAATGGGAATATTGATGTATAATAAATAATATTGATATGAAACCAACACATATTGAACACATCGGCATTGCCGTAAAGAGTCTTGACGAAGCCATTCCATTTTACGAAAAGGTTTTCGGATTAAAATGTTATGCAGTAGAAGAAGTGGCTGATCAAAAAGTTAAAACCGCCTTCTTTAAAGTGGGTCAAACCAAAATAGAGTTGCTCGAATCGACCGACAGCGAAGGCCCCATCGGAAAATTTATCGAGAAAAAAGGTGAAGGCATTCATCACATGGCGTTTGCGGTAGAAGGCTTGGATGAAAAACTGAAAGGAGCCGAAGCACAAGGCGTTCGTTTGATCGATAAACAGCCCAGAAAAGGTGCCGAAGGACTTAACATCGCCTTTTTACACCCCAAATCCACTTTCGGGGTATTGACCGAACTGTGTGAAGCACCCAAATAAGGATCAGCGAGATCCTTATTTTTTTGATGTTGAAAAATTACCAATAGTCCGGTAAATTACAGCCTGAAACGGTAAATGCTAAGGCTTCATCCGGAAGGCCTCATTCATGGCCTTGAAATGATAACTAAAAAATGGTCAAAGTGACGAATCGTTTATCGGACTATTGATAGAAACATCCATGAAAATATAAAAGTCGTCAGGATCAAGATTCGGAGTAAAATGGTTCAGATTTTCAAGAGTCTTGAATCCAAAACAGTAACGATCAGTTGAAGAATTGTCGAAACAAACAAAAATCATAAAATATGGCGAATCAGGATAAAATAAAACATTTAATTGAACTGCGTAACAAGGCGCGGCTCGGCGGGGGAGAAAAACGAATAGAGTCCCAGCACAGCAAGGGTAAGTTTACCGCACGCGAAAGGATCGAAATGCTACTTGACGATGGTAGTTTCGAAGAGTTTGACATGTTTGTGACTCACCGTTGCACCAACTTCGGCATGGAAAAGAATAAAATTCTGGGTGATGGTGTTGTAACGGGTCATGGTACCATCGACGGTCGCGTGGTTTATGTGTTTGCACAAGATTTCACCGTATTTGGTGGCTCACTGTCGGAGACCTTTGCACAAAAGATATGTAAAGTGATGGACATGGCCATGAAAGTGGGTGCACCCGTTATTGGCATCAACGATAGTGGTGGCGCTCGTATTCAAGAAGGTGTAACCTCATTGGCCGGATATGCCGAGATCTTTGAACGTAACATTCTGGCATCCGGTGTTGTTCCCCAAATCTCAGCCATCTTCGGACCTTGCGCAGGAGGTGCTGTCTATTCTCCGGCCCTGACCGATTTTATCATGATGACCCAGCAAACCAGTTACATGTTTGTTACCGGTCCTAAAGTGGTTAAAACCGTTACGGGAGAAGATATTTCCGTAGAGGACCTTGGTGGAGCGCATGTTCATTCCTCCAAATCAGGAGTATCGCACTTCGAGCTGGAAAATGAAGAAGAGGGCATTATGCTGATTCGCAAGCTTCTGTCGTATCTCCCTCAGAACAATCTGGAAGAGCCGCCATTGGTTGAATGCCAGGATCCCATCGATCGTATAGAAGATAGTTTAAATACCATCATACCGGATAATCCCAACCAGCCTTACGATATGAAGGAGGTGATTTATACCATTGTGGATGATGGCGAGTTTTTGGAAGTACACCGCAATTATGCCAAGAATATTATTGTAGGATTCTGCCGTATGGGGGGTGCCTCAGTAGGTGTTGTGGCCAATCAGCCCAACTTTCTGGCGGGCGTACTCGACACCGATGCATCGCGTAAAGCAGCACGCTTTGTAAGGTTCTGTGATGCCTTCAACATACCGGTCCTGACATTGGTTGACGTTCCCGGATTCTTGCCCGGAAGTGGTCAGGAATATGCCGGAATTATTACGCATGGTGCCAAACTGATGTTTGCCTATGGAGAAGCCACGGTACCGAAGGTGACCATAACGCTTCGTAAGTCGTATGGAGGAGCCCACGACGTGATGAGCTGTAAGCAATTGCGAGGTGATTTGAATTATGCCTGGCCCTCGGCCGAAATTGCCGTAATGGGGGCATCGGGAGCCATCGAAGTATTGGAAGGCAGAAAACTGAGTAAAATCGAAGATCCTGAAGAGAGGAAGAAATTTGTCGCTGAGAAAGAGGCAGAATACAAAGAGGCTTTTGCCAATCCTTATCAGGCGGCATCCTATGGTTATATCGACGATGTTATTGAACCTCGAAATACCCGGTTCAGAATTATCCGCGGTTTCCAAAGTCTGCAGACCAAAAAATTAACCAATCCACCTAAGAAACACAGTAATATTCCTTTATAAACAGATTATTATGATCCATTTATTAGATGCTGTTAACTGGTCCCGGATATGGGTGATCACCGTTGTTGGTTATTCCGTGGTCTTTACAGCCCTGGTACTTCTGATATTTGTCTTTCGATTAATGCCCAAAGTGCTTGATATGCATATGAAGCGCAAGTTGAAGAAAGAAGGTAAATATGTTGAAAAACAGGGAGATGAAGAACAATATATTGCCGGGGAAGTGAATGCGGCGATCGGTCTTGCTCTGTCGCTCTACTTTGACGAGATGCATGATGAAGAGAGCAATATCATTACCATCAAACGGGTAGAAAGAAGATATTCACCCTGGAGTTCGAAGATATATAATATTAATAACGTTTTACCGCCAAAAAGATAGGATGAAACGGATAATCAGCTGCGGCCCTGCGTGTTTATAGCGCACGTAGTGGCAGTGGCAAGCCGGCAGGGAGAAACGAGTGTGATTTTGGCCTGCAGGCTGAAATGAATGCTTTCAATACGATTATTCAAGTTTCATTAGGGCAAAAACTTAGACTTATTTATACCTATGAAAAAATTTGATTTTTCCATAAACGGGAACAAATACCATGTTAGCGTTAAAGATATTGAAGACAATATTGCGACCGTTGAAGTGAATGGTACCCCTTATACGATTGAAATAGAGCAGGAAGTTAAAAAGGTGAAAACACCGAAGCTGGTTCGTCAAGAGGTAAAACCTAAACCCGGCGAAGGACACATCGTTAAGAAGGCGTCAGCCGGGGGCCATCAGATTCTTGCCCCGCTGCCGGGAAGCATCTTCAAAGTAATGGCAAAAGAAGGTGATGCCGTTAAAAAAGGTGATACGCTTCTGATTATGGAAGCCATGAAAATGGAAAACAATGTCATGGCCGACAAAGACGGTATCGTGAAAGAGGTTAAAGTGAAAGAAGGCGATGCCGTGCTTCAGAGCGATGTGCTGATGGTGATTGAATAACAGCTTTTTTACAGATTGTTGAATCTCGGAGCTATTTAGCTTCTTCCAAAGATCGTTTAAAGTGAGAAAATTTGTAACAGTATTTACAGTAGTCGGGCTGTTGTTTATGGTTTCGATGTTTACCGGAGGCACTATTTCTGCCCAGGATGTAACGCCCGACCATGTGGAAAGTGGCAGTGCCTTGATTAAAGGGCTGCATACTTTTTGGCAATATACAGGATTTTCCAATGTTACCGCGGGAAACCTGATCATGATAGCCGTGGGATTATTTTTTATCTTTCTGGCTATTCGATTTAATTATGAACCCCTATTGCTGGTTCCGATAGGTACCGGTATTTTGCTGGGAAACATACCGTTTGTAGAAGGATTCCAGATAGGAATCTATGAAGAGGGCTCAGTACTTAATTATCTCTATTTCGGGGTGCTCAAGGGGGTCTATCCGCCGCTGATATTTCTGGGAATTGGAGCGATGACCGATTTTTCATCGTTGATTTCCAATCCCCGTTTGATGCTGTTGGGAGCAGCTGCCCAGATCGGTGTTTTTGGTACGTTTGTAGGAGCTATGGCCATGGGTTTTGAAATCCATGAAGCGGGTGCGATTTCCATCATTGGGGGAGCTGACGGACCTACCGCCATCTTTTCCTCTTCCAAATTGGCGCCTCATTTGATTGGTAGTATTGCCATTGCTGCATATTCCTATATGGCTTTGGTGCCTGTTATTCAGCCGCCCATCATTCGTTTGATGACCACCAAGAAAGAGCGACTGATAAAGATGAAACCACCGCGTGCCGTTTCCAAAACAGAAAAGATTCTGTTCCCACTGATTGGTCTATTGCTGACTCTCTTTATTTCACCTACGGCGCTACCTCTGTTGGGGATGCTGTTTTTCGGTAATTTGATGAAGGAGTGTGGTGTGACCGAACGGTTGGCAGAAACGGCCCGAACAAAACTGATCGATATCGTTACGATTTTGTTGGGGATCACTGTTGGTGCTTCTACCCAGGCCAGCGTATTCTTGACCAGTGAATCTATCAAGATCTTTGTTCTAGGTGCTGCATCCTTTATTATAGCCACCGCTGGAGGATTGTTATTTGCCAAAATAATGAACCTGTTCCTGCGTCAAGGGAATAAAATAAATCCGATGATTGGAGCAGCCGGAGTGTCGGCAGTACCTGACAGCGCACGTGTGGTTCAGCACGAAGGGCTTAAGAATGATCCTACCAACCACCTGCTCATGCACGCCATGGCACCCAACGTATCGGGGGTTATTGGTTCGGCGGTAGCAGCAGGTATGATGTTGAGTTTCCTTATGTAGTTTCGTATTAGTAATTGGTTGATTGTAGAAAGAGGTTTTCCGGTTTCGGGAAGCCTCTTTTTTTATGAGAAGTCGAAAGGAAGTGTCAGCTGTCCCGTATTGTCTTTTTGCGATATTTCTTGTTTTGTTTTTTCCACATAGGCGGTTAATTCCCCCTTGCATCGGCCACAGGACGAGGCGGCAGATGTTATTCGAATGATATCTTCCAAATCGGCATGGGGGTGATGGGAAAGTATTTTTTTGACATCCTTAGTCGTTACTTTATTGCAAATACATATGAGCTGAGTCATTTTATCACGCGTTTTTGGGTGGCAAAGATAATATGGGTTGCGCTTTTTTAGTCCTGTTGGGGGAAGAATTCGGGCTAAAAGAACAGAAAATAGATGGTTCGTTGGAGGCTTTTACCGAGGTGAGAACTTTACAGTGTAATCAATAAAAAAGCTCTGTGCAACCGGCCAAAATTGAGCAACCACATTGATTTGTGTAGAAGCACCCGGGTTCCACAGAGCTTTTTCGAACTCTATCCACATCCTTCATCCATAGTTTCGGCTATCAACGACGCGTTAACCCCAAGAAGGGTGGAAGAAGAGCCTTACTCTTTCAGCAAATCATTTTTAGATACGAAAATTTTATCGAACAGATAATGATTTTTATCCAGCGCCAGATTATCGGGATACTGGCTTGAAAAGATCACGGTAGAATCATTATCATACAGGGCCTCGATGGCGGAAACGACCCCGTTTTCACCTTTAATAACCACCTTATGCGAGGGGTTTTGAGGCTTTTTAGGGGCAAAAGAACTAACTCTTAAATTCCGAATGCCGTTCAGGAATTTGGCCACCGATGCCGAATCGGCCTTAACATTACCAATGTTCCAATGATCCTCCTGTTTGGTGAGCACAAAAGAGCTATCGCCGGGAAATGAGAAGGAAAACTCAACCGGTTCAATGATCCCGTTTTGCATGGCAAAAAACGATTTGTCTCTGAACCGCGCCACTTCTGTGCCTACCGAAGAACTAAGGAATCCTTCCACAGCATACACCTCAGATTCGTCACGATTGCGGACATAGGTACTCATGGTTCCCGGATTTTGACGCATATAGGGATTTCGTTGCGCCATTTGCGCAGCCATGGGTGACTGAGTGTAGGTGAAGCGACCAATAATAAGGTCGGCCAGCACCTCATTTTTGTTGTAGAAGGCAATGCCTATACCTGCAGAGTCGGTAACGTCAAATTGGCTCCAGCGTTCTTTGTTTTGGGTCGCCATACGCATGGGCGAGAGTTGACTCATTGTTCTCAGCAGATTTTTTACCACGTTGGAATCGGCGGCAAATTCGTTATTGGAATTTTCTTCGGCCACGAACCATTCTTTGTTGTTTCTTTTTTCCAGTATAATGTTCGGTTTATCCATCCCTTTGGGATTGATGACAATTTTGTTGCAGTCGTCTGCCACAAAGGAAGTGATGGATTGTGGCATGTTGCCGGTTCCTTTAGGGGCGGTAAGTAATTGAATGGCATATATAATAGCCAGGGCCAAGAAGGTTATGGCCAGCGTTTTGACATTGATTTTTCTAAGCATAGTTCTCCTCCCTTCTTTTGTTTCTGAGATTAATACTTTGCTGATACCTAACAAATCCAATAATAATGATCAGCAGAAGAGGCAACCCGAAGTTGAGCGTCTTCAACCAGGTCTGTTTGCTTTCCTCAATCTGATCCAATGGTCTGTGTTTGATGCTTTTGGTTCTTAGTTGCATTAACCCGGTGTCATCACTTAAATAGTCAACGGCATTGACGAACAGTGAAATGTTGTCGGGTTGTAATTGTCTGGCCTCTTGTCCTGTGCCATTAATGACAAAATCGCCGTCGGAAAAGACGATAATGCGTCCCATAGCTTGGTTGTTTTTATTTTCCGCCAGAGCTGCCACAGGGATTTCGGACCGACTAAAATCAGATTCGCTCCACTCTCTCTGGAAGTTAAAGAATGTGGGGGCCTTTTGTAGATCCGATTTTTGACTGGAGAAGGCCAGAGGAATGAAATTGTAGGTTGAATCGGCCGGCTCCAACGAACTCGCAAACTGAAGCATCACAGCGCTTAGCCCCTTTCCCACGGGATGGTCTGCGAACTGAGATATAACCGGTAGATAGGGAAAAGAAACAGGTGTATTGATAACGAAAGGTCCCTGCTGTTGTCTTATGGTAACACTTCCGCAATTGGCATCGATTAGAAAATCAGAGTTGATTTTCACCCCATGATTTTCCAGCCAGTTGGAAATACCGGTATACAGGTCTTGTCCCATGCCACTGTTAAAATTGGCCTCTACTTTATTGACGGCCAGAATTACATCACCGCCGGTTTGCATATACGCGTCAATTTTGTCGAGATGTGCCTGAGGGATGCTGTCGGTGGGTCGAATCCAAAGCAAGGCTTTGTATTTTGCCAGATCAATGGAGTCATCCAGAGTGGTGGTTTCAGGGGCATAAAGTACCTGCAATTCGGAGACGATTTCATTTAATTCTTCCATCCCCGGTTCACCATGTCCAGAGATCATTCCTATAGGTGGTTTTTCAGGAATGGTCATCTTTTTAATGGCCATGGTTAAAGCATATTCCATTTGCGCCCCGGGCTCCAGAAAAGGAATCACTTCAATACCTTCGCCATAGTTGATCACAGCACCCATATAGGCACGTTTTTGCACGGCCTGGTTTTTCTCACGGGAAGAGATCACCAGGGGCTGAATGCCATTTTGCTGGGCTTCGCTTTCCAGTTCATCGCTTTCGTTAGGATTAATAAAGCTAAAAACCACTTTGTTATCGGAGCGGGTGGCATATTCTTCGAGCAGGTTTTTAAAGTCTTGTCGCATCCGATCGAACTGAGGTTGGAGATCCTCAGAGAAATAAGCGGTAACGGTCACCGGATCCTGCAGGTCACGCAGGATGTCGAGGGTACTTTGACTCAAAGTGTAACGCTGGTCTTCGGTGAAGTCTAACCGTAGATAAAGATTATCACTGATCAGGTTGACCAGAATCACAATACCTGTCAGTAGCAATAATATATTTTTGAGTTTTGACTTTGTCATATTATTCAAACTTTAGTTCAGGTTCTTTTTTAGTAAAGATGCTTCGGCACCGGCAAGTGATACAAAGATGACAGACAGGAAATAGATAAAGTCGCGGCTGTCCACAATACCTCTTGTTACATTGTCGTAATGTCCTCTCAGGTCGAGGAATTCGAAGATGTGGCCCAATGTACCATCAAAGACGGAAGCCAGCATGCTGAATAATATTTGAAAAAAGATACCTCCAATAAGAGCCAGGAGGAAAGCCACAATTTGATTTTGTGTGAGACTACTGGTAAAGATGCCGATACTGATGTAAGTACCACTCATGAGCAACAGCCCCAGATACCCTGTAATGACGGTTCCGTGATCTATAGGTCCCAGATTGGCAAGAGTGATATACCAAGGCAATGTAAGTGCCAGGCTGACGGCAATCAACAGCCATGTGGCCAAGAATTTTCCCACAATAACCTGCCAGTAGGAAACGGGTTTTGTGAGCAACAGCTCTATGGTTCCTGTTTTAAGCTCCTCCGCAATATGTTTCATGGTAAGGGCGGGGATGAACAGGAACAACGTCCAGTAGGCGGTTTGAAAAAAAGGAGCCAGACTGGCCGTATTGGTATAAAACACGTCGGTTCCGTAGAGCCAGGTGAAGAAACCTGTCAGTCCCAGAAAGATGAACAACATGATGTATGCCATCAGGGAGTCGAAGTAGCTACGGAATTCTTTTGAAGTAATAATCAATATTTTATTCATAGATCTAATGGTTTTAATGCTCTTTGGTTACTTCGCGGAAAATATCTTCAAGATTCTTCTCAAAGGGGGTAAGCTCGGTCAAATACCAACCCTTGCTAACACATAAATCGAAAATATTTTTGGCCGAACTTTCACCGGGCTTGCTTTGTACTTCGAATCCGCTTTTTTTATCGGTGCGGAAATCTACTACTGCTACCTGAGGAATTTCCTGCAGGGCTTTAAACACTTTATTGCTATCTTCCTCACCACCGATGGAGACATGAAGGATTTCATGCCCGCTGGCTTGTTTTCTTAGTTCTTCAGGTGTGCCATCGGCAACCAGACGACCTTTATTGACGATAAGTACCCGGTCGCAGGTGGCTTCCACTTCGGCGAGGATATGAGAACTCAGCAATACGGTTTTCTCTTTTCCTATTTGTCGAATAAGTTCCCGTATCTCAATGATTTGGTTGGGGTCCAACCCGGTGGTTGGCTCATCCAGTATCAGCACTTGTGGATCATGAATCAGGGCTTGAGCCAGCCCGACCCGTTGGCGATATCCTTTAGACAGTTCGCCGATTTTTTTGTGTTTTTCCGAATTAAGGCCACACACTCTGACCATTTCGCGAACCCTTTCAACGAGCTTATCGCCCTCCAGTCCTTGCAGTTTACCGGCAAATAGGAGGTAATCAATCACCGGCATATCGCCGTAGAGCGGGTTGTTTTCGGGTAAATACCCGATGGTTTGCTTGGTCTTTTCAGGATGTTGTGTAACACTGATCCCATCAATCAGCACATCCCCTTCGGTAGGGGTCAAATAACCGGTAATGGCCTTCATCGTAGTGGTCTTCCCGGCACCATTAGGCCCCAAAAAACCAAGGATTTCCCCGGTTCTAACCTTGAAGGAGAGCTGATCAAGCGCCTTCTGAGGGCCGTAAAAATGATTCAACTCATTAACTATGATTTCCATATCAATTATGTTTTGATTGGTTATATGATCCAAAAAGCCATAAAAAACCGGGAAATAGAATAAATCTAAAGCCCGGGATCTGTGATATTTTCCTTAAGAAATAGGTGGAATGGAATGCTGAAGCTGTCAATTCCCGGATAGAGCAAAAATCGTATCCATCGTGGAATTGGTATTACCTCATGTCAATGATCTCTACATTAGGATGACTGGCAGGATCAAAAACAAACATGCCCGCATCAAATGGAACATTGGTTTCCATGCTGGTAATATCTATAGTGTAGTTGTTACCGTCTTTACCTATCTGGGTGATTTTGGAGATGTGATTATTTTTTACCTTGATGTAAACTTTAATCCTTGAGTAGGGTTTGTCTCTCTCTTCGGGGAAGAGATCCACAATATTAACTTTTTCTCCTTTAAGGGTTTCTTCACCTGCGAAAATATAGCGAAACCCTTTTTTAGACAGGTTGAAAATGGTAGAAGGGCTTAAGGTTGTCTCATCCGATGGGTCAGGATTGGAAATATTGACTTCATCCACCTCTTTAAGATATGTCCAAAGGGTTTGTCCGTCATAATAACTGTCCACATTCATCACCGATGCTTTGTATTTATCCCCTGCTATTAATATGGTTCCCTGGTGAGAATCGGAAATGTCGGCCTGCGTGTTTTCCATGATAAAAGTAAAATCAGCTTTAATGGAGTTACAGGATTGAATCATTTTACTGACTTGATCCAATATATTCCCGGCTTTAATAACTTCGGGACTTTGGGCAGACATTACTAGGGTTGCAAAAGAAAGTACAAAAACAGGAATAAACAGTTTTTTCATTTTTGGTCAAATTTTTATTGCATGTGCTTAATCAATTACCGTTCCAAAGTCATCTTATGGCGTTAAAAATTTTTTCCAATTCGTATTCATCCTGAACAAGGACCTGTCTGGCTTTGCTTCCTTCAAAGGGGCCAACCACGCCAGCCGCTTCCAGTTGGTCGATAATCCGTCCGGCCCGATTGTAACCAATAGAGAAGCGCCGCTGGATGAGAGAGGTGGATCCCGACTGATTGGCTACCACCACCCGGGCCGCCTCTTCGAACATGGGATCTCGTTTTGAGAGATCTACTTCTCCCGGTTCCGCACCCTCACTTTCACTTCCGGTGTATTCAGGTAACATCAGGGCAGAGGGATAGCCTTGTTGCGCACCAATGTAGTCGTTGATTTTTTCCACTTCCTGAGTGTCCACAAAGGCACACTGTACACGAATGAGGTCGCTGCCCTGGGTGATGAGCATGTCGCCCCGACCAATCAGCTGGTTGGCACCCGGTGAATCAAGAATGGTGCGACTGTCAATCATCGAAGCCACTTTGAAGGCCACGCGGGTGGGGAAGTTGGCTTTTATAACACCTGTAATGATATTCGTGGACGGCCGTTGAGTGGCAATAATCATATGGATCCCTACTGCTCTGGCAAGCTGTGCAATTCGCGCAATGGGCATTTCCACATCTTTCCCTGCGGTCATAATAAGATCTGCAAATTCATCGATAATGACCACGATATAGGGCATGAAGCGGTGACCCTTTTCGGGATTCAGCTGTCGTTTCACAAACTTGTGATTGTATTCTTTAATATTTCTGGCATGTGCCTTTTTCAATAGTTCGTACCGTTGATCCATCTCAATGGTGAGCGAATGAAGCGTGTTGACCACTCGCTGGACATCGGTAATGATAGGTTCGTCCTCATCGGGAAGTTTGGCCAGAAAATGCTTTTCAATTTTACTGTAAATGCTAAGTTCTACCTTTTTGGGGTCCACCAACACAAACTTCAACTGTGATGGGTGTTTTTTGTAGAGTAGGGAGGTGATGATAGCATTGAGCCCCACAGATTTACCTTGTCCGGTAGCCCCTGCCACCAACATGTGTGGTGCTTTCGTCAGGTCGAGCATGAACGTTTCGTTGCTAATGGTTTTCCCAAAAGCAATGGGGAGTTCATATTTGCTGTTTTGGAACTTTTTGGAGGTAATGATCGACCTCATGGATACAATTTCAGGTTCCGAGTTCGGCACCTCAATACCAATCGTACCCCTTCCGGGTATAGGCGCAATGATACGGATTCCAAGCGCTGCCAGAGACAAAGCAATGTCATCTTCCAGATTTTTAATCTTGGAGATGCGCACTCCCGGAGCAGGGACAATCTCGTAGAGCGTAATGGTAGGCCCCACGGTGGCTTTTATGCTTCTAATCTCAATTTTGTAATCTTCCAGTGTTTTTACAATTCGGTTTTTATTAGAGATTAGCTCCTCTTCACCCACTTGTCCCACATCGGAACTACGTTCATCCAAAAGGTCAAACGTGGGAAGCTCATACGATGAGAGATCTAACGTGGGATCGTAATCCCCAAGCGGTTTACCTTCGTTTTGATGAAGCATCTCTTCATGGGCTGCCTTTTCGATGGTAAGCTCCAGTGTTTCTTTGTTTTCTTGATATTCCAGTGTTTGATCAGTATTTTTGGGGTCCAGTTCCTTCTCAAAGGTCGAAGCCTTTGGCGTATCATCCTGTTCACTTTCATTTACGTGGATGGTAGCCGGTTGCATTTCCACTTTTTCTGGTTGGGGCATGATCGGTTCAATGGCATCTTCAGGTTCCTCTATTGTAGCCACAACAGCATTATTATTGACTTCATTCTTAGATACCTCGGGCACCGGATTGGAGGACGATGAACCTTTTTTTCGAAAGGGTTTTAAAATAAACGGGATAAATCCGTCGAAGGTGAAAGAGAGATAGGCAGTTAACGACAGCAAAATCAGGATATACATTCCTGCCCGACCTATGGCAGCCTGAAGCCACATACTCATGAAAAAGCCGTGAGCACCGCCCAACAATAGATATTGATCATTGACCGAGTCGATAAACAGAAAGCCTAATGTTACCGATAGCCAAATAGTTATTAAGGCTAAATGAATAAAAATGTGGGAGAGTTTCATGACTTTGGCACCCAGTAACTTTATACCGGCCATAAATAATAAAACGAGCAATGAGGAAGCCGCCACTCCGAACCAATCATTGATAAATGTATTGGCCAACCAGGCACCCATTTTTCCGGTCCAGTTCTCCACAGTGACTTCTGAATTACGAATAAATTCCCAAAAATCAATGTCGAACTTACTGCGGTCGGCAAATCCGGTAAAGAAAAAGGACATGAAAGCCAGGGCAAGATAGAAAGAAAAGGATACCAGTGCCATTCCGCTAATAAACCGGAATTTGTAGTTTTTGAAGCCGGTTTCCCATTGTGAAAGACCTGACTTTTTTCTTTTTTTCCCTTTCTTGTTTTTTTGTCCTGTGCTCATGGTTTGTTTTTGGTTGTTTTCAGGCAAAATATTTAGTGTTTCAACTCTTTCTACTTCTTGAATGAGTGTCTGTTTTTAGTAAATATATAATCTCGTGCCATCGGTTAAATGGAACGCGCACGACTAAGTTTTATTATCCTCATTTTCCCGAAGGATCAGCACATGCTGTTATCCGCTTTCTTGCCATTCCTGTTACCATGGTTTTCTATAATTGGCACGAAAAGCACATCCTGATTGCAAAATTAATAAATTGAGCCACCTTTTCACCGAAGATTTTTGATAAAAAATCATTAATCAATGTAGGATCCCGGAAATGATTTGTTCTATTTCTTTTATGGTGGTTGGTTGGTAGTCGGCAGGGACCTTGAAGAGCGAATCGGAAAGGTTTTTTTTCTCTATTTGCGATGAATTAAGTGAGAACAACAGCTCATTAAAATAGATCGAATACTCAAGCATAACTCCCGGAATCTGAGAGAATGGGGTATTTTTATTTGTGGTGGCATTGGCAATTTGTGGGCAATACCAAACTTCAATGTCGGTATTGATTCGGTTGTTGAGGTGAATCATTGCTTTTTGAGTGGGATAACCCAGAATGGTTCGTGAGGTGTCCGAATCAAAGGTGAGGGTTCCGTTTTTTAAACTCTGAAAAATGAATAGTTTACGGCTCTCGGAGGAAGGGACAAACACTTTTTTGTTTATGATCTTTAGCAAAGTAATGGTACTGTCGGTGGAATGGTTAGAAATAAAATCAAGCTGGTAAAGACCCATATTTCCTTTAAAAGAAATGCGTTCCTGTCCCGGGCGGAAATAGTAGATCATCTTATCCGGTAAAAGAAAGGAAAAAGGTTTTTCCTTGGTTGTAGAGGGATAGGAAATGGTGTAATTGACAATTCCTTCATTCATACTCAAATCGCTTCTCTTTTCCTTTTTTGTTCCGCATCCTTCAAAGATGCAAAGCAATGAATAAAGGGTAAAAAGTGTTAGAAAGCTTCTGCCAAGATTGTTGCTTAGTGTCTTCATATATTCTTTCCCCGGGTTCTTATGTCATGAAATTCACTTATAGAAAAGCGGATGGTTGCTGTTTTTTTAATAGGTAAGGGGTATTTTCCAAAACTAAAGGAAAAAAATGAAACTACGGGCATCACTCATGGTATCTTTTGCTTTACTCATCAAAAATCCGAATCCGCAATCTGAGGAATTATAGATTCCTTTAACGAGTTCTGCTTTTGTGGATAATGACAACAGTCATTGGAAAAATTACTTTTTGTAACGAACATAGTAGTGCCAAAATGATCCTTTGGATCTCGCATTATTACTATGCCTTTTAGGTAGGGACCAAGTAATGTTTTTCGAAAACTAATGATTAGGCGCAATAATACATAATGAAGGGTGGAAACTTTTGATGGTTGGATTTTTAGGCGGTAATGGGCACTTTATTTAAGGACCAAGAAAGAAGTAACATACAATAAAACCTGACTTAAAAAGAGACAAATGAGTAAACTTGCTGTAGTCGCCTTGGGGGGAAATGCCCTCTTGCGAAACCATCAGGACGGAACCATCGAAGAACAGGAAGCCAACACCACCGAAACGTTGGAGAACCTGATCTTTCTGGTTAAAGAAGGATATAATCTGGTTTTTACACATGGAAACGGACCTCAGGTGGGAAATATTCTTATGCGTAATGATGCCGGTGAGAAACAGTACGGATTGCCTCAAATGCCATTGGATATCTGCGTGGCAGACAGCCAGGGAGGTATCGGTTACATGATTGAACGTTGCTTAATAAATGTTCTTCAGAAGCACAAGCTCAATAGAAAAGTGTTAACACTTATGACGCTTACTGAAGTAGATCCGAACGACTTGGCATTTAAGAACCCTACAAAGCGAATTGGAAAGGTGCTGACCAAAGCAGAGGCAGATCATCTTTCCGATGAAAAAGGATGGGTTTTCAAAGAGGATAAAAAAAATGCCGGAGGATACCGAAGGGTGGTAGCCTCTCCTGAACCTAAATCTATAATGAACAGCGAAGTAATTGAGAACAACGCACGCGCAGGAACCATCGTTATTGCCGTTGGTGGCGGGGGAATCCCGGTTTATACAGATGAAAATGAGGTGGTGAGACCATCTGAGGCAGTTGTTGATAAAGATCTTGCCTCATCTCTTCTTGCCACGCAGATTAAAGCAGATGAACTTTATATTTTGACGGATGTTCCGTTTGTGTATGCTAATTTTGGTGAGCCCAATCAGAAAAAGCTGGAGTTTTTGAATTATTCTGATGCTTTGGAATACTTAAAAGCAGGAACCTTTGGGGAAGGCAGTATGGCACCCAAAATTAAAGCTGCCCTCTCATTTATCGAGAAGGGGGGATATAAAAGCATCATCACTGAGTCCAAAAAACTGGTTGATAAATCTTATGGCACCAAAATTACCATGGAATACGACGAACAGGACCTGCAAAAGTACCAACCTTAAGTGTTTGTGGCCTCTTGCACTGGTTAATGCTGCATCTGGTCCATCCCTGTTTGGCCTATTCCCGGAACCTTTAATCTGCGTTTTGATATCTTATAACTATGAATTTAAAACTTTACAATTATGGCTTTTAATCTCAAGAACAGACATTTTCTAAAACTTCTGGATTTTGCACCAAAGGAAATTGGGTTTCTGTTAGATCTGTCACGTCAATTGAAGGCCGCCAAATACTCAGGCACTGAACATCAACGACTGAAGGGAAAAAACATTGCCCTTATATTTGAGAAAACCTCTACCCGAACGCGTTGTGCTTTTGAGGTGGCGGCCTACGATCAAGGGGCGCATGTTACTTATTTGGGGCCATCAGGCTCACAAATAGGGCATAAAGAATCGATGAAGGATACAGCCAGAGTGTTAGGACGTATGTATGATGGCATTGAGTATCGTGGTTTTTCGCAGCAGATTGTGGAAGAATTGGCCAAATATGCCGGTGTCCCCGTATGGAACGGACTTACCGATGAATTTCATCCCACCCAGATTCTGGCCGACTTCCTGACCATGCAGGAACACTCCTCCTTGCCTTTGGAGCAGGTTTCGTTTGCTTATCTGGGCGATGGCCGAAATAACATGGCGAATTCCCTCTTGGTGGGTGCAGCAAAAATGGGAATGGATGTTCGCATTGTAGGGCCTAATTCCCTTCAGCCTGCACCCGATCTGGTAGAACAATGCCGCCTGATAGCCAAAGAAACGGGGGCCGTTGTAACGATTACCGATGATGTGAAAAAAGGGGTGGAGGGCTGCGATTTTCTCTACACCGATGTATGGGTATCAATGGGAGAGCCGGAAGAGGTATGGAACGATCGGATACAACTTTTAAAGCCTTTCCAGGTGAATGCTAAAACCATGGAAATGACCGGAAATCCTGCCTGCAAATTCATGCATTGCCTGCCCGCTTTTCATAACCGAGAAACCAAGGTGGGAGAGGAGATCTTCAATAAATATGGCTTGGACGGATTAGAGGTCACTGAAGAGGTCTTCGAATCGCCTGCTTCCATCGTGTTTGACCAGGCTGAAAACCGATTGCATACCATTAAGGCTGTTATGGTTGCTACATTGGGAATGTAATTTTATTGGATACAAAGATATTGTATAATTACCCTACCCCAATGTGGGTAGGGTGATTTATGGCGCGTGATTTCTGTTTAGTCTGGAAAACGTCATAACGAATGGAACAATTAGATTATTGCTGCCAAGCAAATGGGTTCATACTCATAAAGAAGGGGGAACCCGACCAATAACTGAGATGAATTTTATACCGATGAAGGAAGAAAATAATTTTGATTTATTGCGCGAACATCTTGCCAATGAACGTACTTTCCTGGCCTGGATAAGAACGGGGTTGGCTTTGATGGGCTTTGGATTTGTGATTATTAAATTTTCTTTTTTCCTGCAAGAACTGGCTTTATGGGCTGAACCTAATGATGAAACCTCTGTGCATTACTCCAATCATTTGGGTGTGTCAATGGTAGCTGCCGGAATTCTATTGTCTCTTTTTTCCTATTTGAGATATAGAAAAATAGGGAAACAATTGAGTAAGAGGACTTTTTCAACCTCCTTCTCATTTTCAATGATATTGACCATTATAATTATTCTTATTGGCTGTTTTGTCTTTGTAATTTATTTGTTTCCGATGATTTGTGGCCCATTCAAGAACTGCTGATAATCCATGACCAAACTACAATTGCCCGCAAGAATAATTCCTTTTCGCGCTCCTTGTGGGTTGACGTAAACAACCCCAAAATGGACATAAAACTGGTTGGCTTACACGGGAATCTGACTCAATTCAAGCTTTTTTTTCTCCAAGATATCTGTAGCTCTTGAAGCATTAACGAAAAGAATGTCGTCAAGCGACTTAAAATCTTTGAAGAATTCAGTACCTCGTTGTTTTATATGTTCTTCCCTGAATCCCATGATGATTAATCCCGCTTTGCTCGATTTCTCATAAATAATTTCATGAACCGGTTGATTGCCAGTGGCCGGCACAATCTCTATATTGGAAAGAGTTATCGGCAAACGCCCTTCTTTGACCAGCAGATCCAGATCTTCACGGGTCTTTTCCAGATGTTCCGGAGCGCAGATACTGAAAATCTTGATTTTACTCTTTTTCCAATCGGGATGCCCCAAAATAATATAGCCCAAAAGAATCATCAGGTTGGCATTTAGATAATCCACCGGTCGAATCCATACATGAATGCCATTTCGGAATCGAGGTGTCGATTGACCGGTGCCAAAGACGCAGACGTCATATTCTCCGGCTTTGGTTAATGATATGTTGTCTATGATGCGTTCCAGCTCTTCGGGCTGGTTTTTATCATATTCAAATACTACCATATTGTTCTCCATTCCGGAGATGCTGGGGGCCTGAATGATCTGAGCGATGGCAGAGGTATAGGAGGGCGATATCATCGTGTCAATATAAAGAGAGCTGTTTTCTTCTTTTTGAAGGTCTATGATCTCTTGCATTATTTCACGGGATTTCTGAAACGTTTGACGGCTGAAATAATCTTCTATGAAATGGAAATAAGTGCCAAATCCATGACGGTATGAAATCCAATTCATTAAATCAAAAATTTTGGGGCGCTCAAATGAATGAGACGAAATGCAAACTGCTGCAGGACGCCATTCCTCTTTCTCTGCAGGGCCCTGATTTTTTTGCATATAGACCTGTAACCGTCGGTTCAGCTGAAACAAGGCTCCCTTAAATAAATTTACAAGTCCGCTCCGGTCTTTGTGATAATGCTCTATTACTAAATATATGAGAATGATTAAACTATAGGCAAGAATCGTGTAAACAGGGTTTATCATAAACATGACCCAAACCGAAAGTACAAAGCCCATGAGAGAAAAATACCATTTCGACCGGAAACGAGGCCGATACGAAGGAGAAGACCCAAAATGATTCAAAAAACTGATTAAACACAACGAACCGTATGTGATTAGGAAAAACATGGATATCACCTCGGCAACGGCATCTACATTGCCCAGTGCCACAAAAACAAACGCAATGACAAAGGCGACAAGAGAAGCGTTACGGGGCTCATTGGTTTCGCCTTTCCCTTTGGCCAAAACACTGTTTATTCGGGAAATGGGAAGACTACGGTCGCCGGCCAATGCCTGAAGCGTTCGGGGTGCAACCAATACTGATCCCAATGCCGATGAAAGCGTAGAGGCCGCCAGGCCCAATAATACAAATATACTGCCTCCTACGGCTATTTCAGACATAATTAACTGATTGGATAATAAGGATTCGGTTGGAACCGAGGAGGCCATCTTCCATACAACTAATATGTAGATGAACATTCCCAGAAATGTGGCCAGCATTGTCCCCAGAGGTAAGGATTTTCCCGGCTCCTTAAGATCACCACTCAATCCGACTCCTGCTGTCATGCCGGTAAAGGCAGGAAAACAGATGGCAAACACGGAAAAAAACGATTCCCGGTTCGAAAAATTAAAGTTGCTGCTGAAAAACTCTCCGGGAACGGATTCATTGGCGCCGTGTCCAAGAAAAAACAATAATAATGACAAGAATAGGAGGCCGGCAACTCCAAACAGCATCCCTACGCCAAGGTTTGCCCCTTTACGTAGTATTAATACTCCAAGAATGATCAATACCGGTAGACTGATGGCTTGGCGAGGCAAATCCCATCCAAAGTGTAAACTCCACCAGTTGAATACCATTTCGAAGGTCTCTGTAAAGGCTATTATGTAAAAGGCGATACTGATTGCTTGCGAAAGAAATAGTGCCACCCCAATAGTGGCTCCGATATTTAATCCAAACGAACGTGATATAATGAAATATTCTCCGCCACCTTCCACCCGCGTGTTGGTTGATATTTCCGAAATGGCCAATGCCGTGGGAATGGTAATCAGATGACCCAAAACGATCAGCAGCAAGCTGCCTAGAAATCCTATCGTGCCAACGGCATATCCAAAGCGAAGAAACAGGATTGCACCCAATATGGTGGATATCGCCGTTATAAATACCGGGGCAGTGCCAAACCGGCGAGCCGATTGCGTAATTTCTGACGGATTCATATTCTTTTGTTGTTTGTGATTATTCGAAATAAAAATAACACTTTCTCACATACCAAATTCTCTTTTTACATATATTTATCCCCTTATCGGCTATGCGAGTACATATATTGTTTATCAAGTTAAGAATAAATATCTGAGTTTTCCTGCAATATTGTTGAAAATTAAAAAATGAGCATGATGGAATCCAAACGTTGTGAATGGTGTGGAACGGATCCTCTGTATGTCAAATATCATGATGAAGAATGGGGTAGACCCATCTTTGATGATCGAAAACTTTTTGAATTTTTGATTCTGGAAGGCTTTCAGGCCGGCTTGAGTTGGATTACCATTTTAAGAAAACGCGATCATTTCAGAGTGGCGTTTGATGATTTCGACTATCTCAAAATTGCCAAATATTCCGAAGTGGATTTTCTGCGGCTGATGCAAAATGAAGGAATTGTACGAAATAAGTTGAAAATCAAAGCGGCTATCACCAATGCACGCGCATTTATGGATGTTCAGAAAGAATTTGGAAGTTTTAGCAACTATATATGGGGCTTTGTCGACGGAAAACCCATTAACAACCTGTATCAAAAACTTGAAGATATTCCGGCATCCACACCTTTATCCGACCGAATAAGCAAAGACTTGAAAAAGAGAGGGTTTAAATTTGTCGGCTCCACCATTGTTTATGCGCACATGCAGGCCACAGGAATGGTGAATGATCACATTACCGGCTGTTTTGTTCATAAACAATTGTGCCCCAATGCTCAGAATGTATGAATGGGGTTATAGTTTTTTGGCTTCTTCCCATATTTTATTCATCTCATCAAGCGACAGATCCTTTAAATCTACCCCTTGCTTTATGGTTTTTTGTTCCAGGTAATTAAACCGTTTAATGAACTTTTGGTTGGTGCGTTCCAGGGCATTCTCGGGGTTAACACCATATAAACGAGCGGCATTGATGATGGAAAAAAGCAGATCCCCAAATTCATCTTCTATGGAATCGGGGCTGCCGTGTGCTATTTCTGCCTTCACCTCGCTAAGCTCTTCCTGTACTTTATCCCATACTTGTTCCCGATGTTCCCAGTCAAACCCCACACCACGTGTCTTTTCCTGAATACGGTTGGCCTTCACCATGGCAGGAAGGCTATTGGGAACGCCCGCCAATACCGATCGGTTGCCATCTTTTTCTTTCAGTTTTAACCGTTCCCAGTTCTGTTCCACTTCTTGGGCATCCTTTACTGCTTTGTTGCCAAAAATATGGGGATGACGGTAGATCAGCTTCTCAATGAGTGTGTCAATAACATCTTTTATGGTAAAAGCATGCTTCTCTTCACCTATTTTGGAATAAAAGACGATGTGCAATAGTAAATCGCCCAACTCTTTACGGATGGCTTCTTTGGAGTCTTTTATGATGGCTTCGGCCAGTTCGTATGTTTCTTCTATGGTTTGGGTCCTTAACGATTCATTGGTCTGCTGACGATCCCATGGACATTGTTCTCTGAGTTGGTCCATCACTTCCAGTAATTTCCCAAAGGCTTCTTTTTTCTCCTGTAAGCTCATGACAGCTGTTTCTCCCTTTTTTTTAATGCCTCAAAGGTAGTGATTGTAAGCCAGCTTTGAAAACAACCACCGACTTCGGTTGGAAATTTTAAGATTTACATTTTTATATCGAATCTTAATGCTTGGGCACGGTTAAGATACATTTTCGTAATCCACGATGTTAAATTTTTCAAAATATGTTTTAACTTGCGCTCTTATTTATCATGATTTTGGAAGAAATTAGCATCAAGATATGAATGTTGCCACATTTGATGTAATCCTGGTATTTCTGGTTCTGGCTTTTATTCTTATTTCCCTTTATCGGGAATTGATGGGGGCGGCTTTTACCTTCTTTATTGCGGTCATGGTGCTGGGAATTTTTAAGGTTCTTACGCCATCCGAAATTTTGGCAGGATTCGCCAACGAACAGATTGCAGTGATTATTATGCTATTATTGTTGGGCGACACCATCCGGCAAACCTCGGTTATTGAGGCTATTTTTGAAAAAGCTTTTCCCAGATCCATGAAATACAAGGGGTTTTTGGCTCGAATGATGATTTGGGTTGGGAGCTTCTCGGCTTTTTTAAATAACACTCCGCTGGTGGCTGTCATGATGCCTTATGTTCATCAATGGAGTCGACGTCATAATATTGCCCCTTCAAAACTTTTGATTCCGCTTTCTTATGCCGCCATATTGGGTGGATGTGTAACCCTGATTGGGACTTCTACAAACCTTATTGTCAATGGAATGGTGGTGGATCAGGACATTTTTCCCGCTATGCCTGCCCTCGATATGTTCGATTTTTTCTATGCCGGATTTCCGGCCCTCGTTATTGGAATGTTATATCTCTTTTTCTTTTCTTACCGTTTGCTTCCCAACCGAAAAAGTGTCATGGAGGAGTATTCTACCTCCGATCGTAAATATTTGGTTGAGGCTGAAGTCCGGCCTAATAGCCATCTGGTTGGAAAAACCCTTCAAGAAGCGGAAATTCAGGATATGGAAGGCCTTGTTTTAATTGAAATTATACGAGGAAATAAACTGTTTCAGATCTTTTCCGACAATTTCCGACTGATGGAGGGAGACCTGCTGAGATTCGCCGGCGAAAATAAAAATGTGGTCAGACTGATGTCTGAAAACAGTGGCCTAACGCTTCCTACGGTTGGTATGATGTCTAAAATGAAAAAAACACAGGTGGTGGAGGTGGTCGTTTCTCATAATTCTACTTTGATCACTAAAACCATTAAGGATATTAATTTCAGGGGACGGTACGATGCTGCACTCTTGGCACTCCACCGGAATGGCGAAAGGGTTTTGGGGAAAATGGATGATGTAAAACTTAAAGCCGGTGACGTTCTTATGCTTTTGGTGGGGGAAGCTTTTATCAGCAGAATAGAGAGTGAACAGGATTTTTATCTCATCTCCAAAATTAGAGAATTCAACCGAACCGAAAAATATAAAATTTACACCCTTTTGGGAGGTACGCTCCTGGCCATTCTCCTGTCGGCCGTCAAGCTGGTTCCGCTCTTTATTGGGCTTTTTGTGGTGTTGATTGTGGTATCGGCCCTGAAAATTGTCTCGCCCAAAGATTTGCCGCGGAGCATCGACTATAACCTGGCCGCGATCATTGCTCTCTCGCTCGCGTTGGGAACGGCCATGATTAAAACAGGTGTGGCTGATATGGTGGCCAATCTCATCATCAGTGTTTTTCTTCCTTTTGGAAGGGTGATGCTTCTCTTTGGTATTTATCTCATCACCTCTATGATGGCCGCTTATATTACCAATAAAGCGGCAGTTGCCATCGTTTTTCCCATATCCTTAACGGCTGCCAAAACCCTTGGTTTGGATCCCGAACCGTTTGCTTTGGTCGTCTCTTTTGCGGCGGCTGCCAATTTTATTACCCCTATTGGCTATCAAACCAACTTAATGGTTTATGGCCCGGGAAACTACAATTTCAAAGATTTCTTTAAAATTGGTTTTCCCCTGACCATTATTTATATGGTTATCACCATTTCTGTGTTGAGTTTGATGTACTTCACCTGATGACTTAGACTCGCTGATAACATCGAACCCAGCTGATCTCCAGAATGCCCGGTAATTCCTTTTCTTCCGGATCTTCCGTCAATAGCGTACAAAAGGTGAGATACATTGGCTCATGTGGTATATTTTGGGTTTGACGATTTACCACAACTCCGTTGACACGCCAAATCATCTCTTTTTCACTCCAATCCAGCGTGTAGATGTAAAAATCATTGGTGAAACGTGTTCCGTTGATGCGCTTGGTCGACTCATTTATTTTTTTCCTGTCCACCTCCGATATTACTCCGGCTTCAAGCAGGCGTCCTCCGGGATACATCGATTTAAAGATGTCAACATGAGGAACCATTTTTTCGCCTACCATCCAAAACGCATGGATGAAAGGATAGGCTTTGTTAAAACGAACTTTGGCTTCAAACCGACCATATCGCTGACGAAAACTTTGACCCGTACTGATCAAGCCCGAGGTGTAGTTGTAGGCCTTTTTCTGAAATCCCCACTTCGGACTCCATACCTTGCCTTCTACGTTCTCCTTTCGCGTTACGATTCTTAACATGGAATCTCTGACCTCTATATTGGAAGGGGTATAATACTGTTCTTCTCCTTCCAGTGAATAGCTGTCGTTCATCAATGCTTTGCCCCAATAATATCCCGTTATCCATTTCTTTGTATCCAGGGTTGGCTCATCGAAATTATCTTCAAACGTGAGTTTCCATTTCTTGAGATCTTCAAAGGGGTGCTTCTCTTTTTGACTTTGATACCAAACGATATCTTTATTCTTTTTCATCGATTCAAATTCCTTGATCAGAGTAGCCTCTTCCGATTTTTCGAACCGACGACGATCTTCCATAAAAGCCTTAAAATCTTTGAATTTATCAGATTCTGTTAAAGCTTTAAGTTCATAGTATTCCGAAAGACGATCGCTCCCTTCCATCTTCTGAAATGTTTGGTACGACCCCGTCTTTTCATACTTTTTGGCCCATTTGATCTCTTTGTTTTTTCTGAGCTTTTTGTATTCTTTATATTGCTGGTAAGCCTCTGATTTTTTGAATTCGGGACTCGACTTTTCTTTGTAAAATTCTGGTGTGTTGATATATGACTGAAGCTCTCTAAATCGACTAAAGGATGAAGAGGAACGGATCTCTTCCATCTTTTTTCCTTTCCCGCTGCTGAAAACTTTTAGGTAAGTCCTGATATCCCGGTCTTTCTCAAGCTCTCGAAAACGTCGGAGCTTTTGATATTCAGGAGTGTCCTTGAATTTTTTGCGCTTCAGATCTTCGACCTTTTTTTCAAACTCACCCGAATGGATGATCCGATCCAACTCCTGAAATCTTTGATACAAGCTCGAGTTTTCAATTTCCAAATATCGCGCAAAGTCGCTCCTTAACTGATTTTGACGGTCCTCGTATTTCTGGGTGTCAGGAAATTTTCTTCCAAATAAAATATTCAATATACCAGCCATGGCCAATTCTTATTTCTTTTTATTAGTTAAACTTATTTCTTGCAATGGGTTAACTTAAGCAGCCTAATCTTTTTTTTATTGCTCCGGTTTTATCAATGGTCGTTCAAACGAGTGAAATACCGATGGTTTGGATAAACAGGAATTGAATTTTTCATAATTACTGTTTCTATTAAAAAAAATATAACCTTATACGCGTTTGGGGCTTTGTAGGTTTTATTTGGTTTAATATGACTTGTCGAAAATATATGCTAAAACGAAGATAATATTTTGCGCTAATTTATAACGTAATTGCTTGGTAAAATAATATACTTGGCAAATGTTTCAAAAATCATTTTGCTCTTTTATCTGATTTTGAGGGGAATATTGAGTTTTTTGGCGCCTCTTTGATGATAAAGTTCTTTCTTAATGAATGATGGCACCTTTTTTTTTGAGCTCTAAAAAATTAAATTGGAATCCCGATCCTATGCTGAATGCTCCCAAATATCCTTCATTTGAAGGTTGAGATTTCTGAAGGCCATTGATGGCTGAGTCCTCAATTCCTTTTTTTATATTCTCCAACTAATCCCAATGGTCCAAGTTACCTGATGGGTCTTTCGGTTAAAAAATATTTGGTGTTTTGTTATACTGTCATAACGATATAGCTCTCCTTTTATTTTTATTCCCAATGCGTTGGATAAATAGTAACAGGCCTCTGGTTCTATGGAAAGCCTATAGTATGAATCGTCCTGGTCTTCTTCGTATATCCCTATAAATCTAGGTGGCATGGGATGCAGTTGTCCGGGATCAGCAAACATTACGTATACGTAATACTCGGATATGGATTTTAATTCCGATTTGCGGAATCCATATCCGTTCGATAATGACAGTCCTAATATAAATTTTTCGGACAATGGTTTTACATATTTCAGGTTGATCGAAGGAATAAACGTCGTGGTCTCTATTTCTGGTTGGTCGGCTAATACAAACGGAAAGTCGGGGAGGTAAAAACCACTATAAAAATCATAGTTATACTGGTCTTTTCGGTGCAGGTAATCCACCCCAATGCCTATCATTAAATGCGCTGAAATGGCTTGGTTGATTCCAAATTTTATGATTGAACTATTGGTCTCTTGATTCGCATTATAGTTGCCAATGGCTATATCTTCATTATTCGCTCGGTAATTTCCGGATAGCGTAATTTCATATCTCTTTAAATCTTGTCCATTGAGGTAGGATGTAAGGAGTAAAAAAAATACCATTATTGTGATGCTCGCTTTCATGGTTTAAGTCTTTTGGTTAAAAAATGGGTTTGTTAATGATTTTTGGTTCGGAGCAATTCCTGATAATAACACTATATCCTTTTTTTGCCCCGATATGGGAGCGATTCGAATAACAAAATATTGTATAGTGAAAAAACAGAAATGATTCCGATTCTATTTAATGTTTTGCTTTTTTCCTGTTTCTTAATTGAAAAATCAAGACGCGACGCTTAGGCTGAATCCAAGGAGGCTTCAATTAAGGAATGTAATTTTTGTTGACTGTAAATTTAACGTTATACAGATATTCCTCCAAATCATAAGATGTTTTTTTGGTAGATAAGAACTTCGATTATTTTGAATTTTTTTTCACAATTCCAAAGAGAGTACCTATTTGTGAAATCCCGATTTGTTCCTCTGATTTGATCCCGATGGGGCGTAGTTTTGATCCGTTCTTCTTCATAAAAACATTCGACACCTTCGGATTCGTTTTTTTATTCCATTCGGTTGGTGTTCAGTCGGGTAATCACGATTGTATAAATAAAAACTAAAGGAGCAGAATGGGTGGGATTAAAATTGTTGTTCCTCTTTATCACCTCAGTATGAATCGGTAAATGTTTTTTCCCATTCCTGTGGGAATTCTAGGTTGTGGAGCCTGGACTACCTCGAAATTTCCACCCACCTCCGACGGAATGGTATGTTTGTAGAATCTGGTTTTGGGTTATGCATCTTTCTTCCCATGTTCCTTTTCCAACCACTTAAACAAATAATAAAACGCCGACTTTTGCCATTGGGTAAGTCCTCTTTTGCCGTTCATTATTCTGCTCATATTTTCCTTTCTTATATTCAGCAATCGGGCCATATTTGTGTCGGTGAGACCCAATTCTTTTTGTTTTTCCCGTATCGATTCTAATGTAATTTGATCGAGAAATTTATAGGGAACCGCAATAAGGTTGATTTCCCATCCCTCAGGCATGCAACCTTCAAATACTTCCTGGGCTCTTTGCTTGAGGTCTTTGCCTGGGAGGTATTTTTCCGCTTTATTTTCAAGTTGGAAAATCTTAATGGTTACTTCTTTGTTTTCCACGTCAAGGACTTCTATATAAATCCGGGCCAACCGTTTATATTGGTTCGCAGAATGGATTAATTTTTCTCTTTGTTCGGTTGTGAGGTGGGTTAATTTTTCTATTCCTTTCATACTTATAACATTGGAGGGGCTGTAATTCTTCTATATTCTTTTGGTTTTTTCATTCCAAATTGTTTCATCTCCGTTTATTCCTCGTAATATTTCTAATACCCGACACTTCCTTGAAAACCATTTGGCGATAATGAGATAGGATAGGAGATCCGGTTTTTACACACGTAAAATTATCTTTCCGGTTATATTTTTCCAAATCATAATTTTTTTTAGCAAAGAATCCCCAATGGCAATAGAAGGGGCTTTAAGGGCTTGCACTTCATGCCTGCTGCGCGGGTTGATTCTTTTCTTATGCCAACCATTCTTCAGACTGCCAAAGTTTTAAATTCATCTCATCTTGCCGTAAAGCAAGGGGGAAGGGGTTTTTATTTATTGCGGTCAGGCGTTAATAATCTTTAATAATCTTTTAATTCGAAGGGCTTTTCAGGAAAGAATTTTTCATTTTGGATGTTATTGATGTTAATTAAAGTTAAATTAGGGGTGTTATTATAACCTAAATTAACGTATTGCGTATAAACGTTTGCGAATTTGCTTAAATTCTCTCAGCAACGACCGATGGGGATGAAGCAAAGCCGGACAAAATGTTGTAAAAGGGCTTGGGAAACGTGAAGCAACACTCGGGAAACATGAAACAACGCTCGGGAAACGTAAAGCAATGCTTGGGAAACGTAAAGCAATGCTTGGGAAACGTAAAGCAATGCTTGGGAAACATGAAGCAACGCTTGGGAAACGTGAAGCAATGCTCGGGAAACGTGAAGCAACACTTGGGAAACGTGAAGCAACGCTCGGGAAACATGAAGCAGTAGTCAAAAAGTTTTAATTTCTATACATGATATGGTTAATTGAATCTTTGACCTCTGAATAGGTCTGTAAGTTTAACATTAAATTGAGTGCTTATGCCTACGAGACCAAGATTTTCCGAATCAGAAATTATTGAGCAATACAGGGTTTCGCTGGATAACGCTGAAAAACAGACTGAAATTGCCTCAGCTTTGGCCGAACTGGGGTATGATGCCGAAACCATTGCTCAGGGAAAGGCGCTTTTCAATAAAACGCGAGCCGCCTACGATGCCAATAAAATTGAAGATGATGAAACGGCCGAATCCTACCAAAAATGGGCTAACCTGAGAGCTAATCTCGCCGACCGGTATGCTCTGGACCGGAAAAAAGCTAAAGTTATTTTTAGAAACGATGAAGTTACCAAAGAAAAATTGGCCATCTTGGGTACGCTACCTAAAGCCTATGTGAGATGGCTCGAAACGGTGAAAAAGTTCTATTCAGTGGCCCTGAACGACGATGAAATTCAAAGCAAACTGGCTCGACTGAAAATTACTCCCGAGCATCTGACTGAATCCAATCAACTGATTGCTGATGTAGAAAATGCCAGAGCTGACTATCTGCGAGAGTTAGGTGAATCACAAGATGCCACAAAAGCCAAAGATGCAGCCCTCGCAGAAATGGACGATTGGATGCGTGACTTCTACGCCGTAGCCAAAATTGCTCTCGATGATCGCCCTCAATTGATGGAAGCTTTGGGTAAGTTTGTTAGAAGCTAATATGACTGCTTCTCTATGTTTGAGTTTGGCAGGGCCAGACCTACAAAAAATCCCGACTGATAATATCAATCGGGATTTTTTGTGCCCAGAACAGGACTCGAACCTGCACGGCCTGTAACGGCCACCAGCCCCTCAAGCTGGCGTGTCTACCGATTCCACCATCTGGGCAGACACCTTTAATCTTGGAGCGGAAAACGGGACTCGAACCCGCGACCCCGACCTTGGCAAGGTCGTGCTCTACCAACTGAGCTATTTCCGCATTCTTTTTTTGCTGATCTCCTTTTCATCAGCGAGTGCAAAGGTAAAAAATTTTTGTTTTCTCAAAACCTTTTTTTGCCCAAAAAATGGCGTTTTTATTGACTTAAATCGGTAATTTATTCATTTTCATTGATGATCGATTGGTTGGATTTTTTTTATGAGGTGGATTTTTTTTGATCATTTCTAGGTTTTTTGCTTTGTTTACTGCTTATGTGCATGTCCTTCATTGCTTTTGAAAATTTTACACTCCTCGGAAAATATTTCAGTCCTGACAGCAATTTCAGCCATTCATCCTCTGTTAGCATAGAATTCATACCCCAAAACTAGCATCCCGAATCCCCTTAACCCGAATAATGCATTAGAATTTCGTCGTGAGAATTAAAAGTGCAATCAATCAAGAACTTGTTGAAATGAGGCATAGCACCGCTATGGTGAATGGAAACAAGTTAGCTTGCGACTTGATTGGCAGCAATTTTAATTCGTAATAGATGTTCTAATGCATTTTTCGGGCTTAACCACACTTTACCATACAAAAAAAAGGGTAATCCGTTAAAATTCCGGATCACCCTTTTTTCAATGTGGTGCCGCACCAGTTGGATTATTTAAACTCCTGACGACAGGATTTGAGTACACCCGTTAAGCGGGGATCCTCCGTGTCCGAAGACAACCCGAAGGTTGAGGCCTGCCCTTTTAACGAATAGTTTCACTCGGTATGTTTGTAGTGTTGAGTTTAACAATCAATTAATCCGGTGCGGCATATTTTTCATGCCTTCTTTTCAATGATCTTTATACTGCAAAAATAGCGCAAAATAGCATTGATTGCAACCTTTTGGACTCTTTAAATTCTTTATTTTTTGAATACTTTTGCAACCATGAATAAAACTCCCAGATATTCAGTTATTGATGTGGAAACTACCGGAGGAAAAGCAGGGGTGGGGCGCATCACCGAAATTGCTATTTTCGTTATGGAGGGGAAAGAGGTGGTGGACCAGTTGGTGACGCTCATTAATCCGGAAATGTCTATTCCTCCCTATATTAGCCGTCTTACCGGTATTACGGATGATATGGTGCAACAGGCTCCTCGCTTTTTTGAAGTGGCACGCAGAATAGTTGAGATCACCGAAAATACCATTTTTGTGGCTCACAATGCAACGTTCGATTACCAATTCATCCAAAAGGAATTTGAAAGTCTGGGCTATGAGTATGAGCGCGAAGTGCTGTGTACCGTAAAATTGTCGCGTAAGATTGTGCCGGGACTTCCCTCTTACAGCCTCGGCAAGTTGTGTCAAAGCCTGGGAATCCCTTTGTCCGATCGTCACAGGGCGGGGGGCGATGCCCATGCCACAGCTTTGCTGCTCAGATTTCTGATGGAGCAAACTGGCGACTTTATCTATCCTCAGAAAGCGTCGGTCTTCAAGCACCTTCATCCGGATCTGGACCTGAATCGACTGCGCGAATTGCCTCAAAAACCGGGAGTCTATTTTTTCTACGATGCCAACGGACAGGTTATTTATGTGGGAAAGAGTCGCAACATCCGAAAACGGGTATTTTCGCATTTGACAGCCAATGGTAAATCGAAGATTCGTTTGAAAGAGCAACTGGCCGAGGTGAGCTGCATGGTCACCGGGTCGGAGCTCATCGCTCTGATCATGGAGGCCGATGAAATAAAAAAACTGAAACCTGCTTTTAATAAAGCCCTTAAATCGAATAACCCCGCTTGGGGTATTTATCATTATGTGGACAGAAAGGGATATGTCCGATTCTTCGTGGACAGAATCAAAGGTAAGACTGAAAAACCCATGGATGCTTTTACTTCCAAAGTGAAAGCCAATAATCATTTGGCTCTTTGGGTGCAGGAGTATCATTTGTGCAGAAAGTTATCGGGTTTGGAAGAGAATAGTGGCGCATGTTTCAGCTATCACCTCAAGGGGTGCAATGGTGCTTGCCTGGGGATTGAAAACCCGGTGGAATATAACAAGCGGGCTTTGGGACTGCTGAAGCGTCAAAACTTCCCATATTCCAACTTTTTTATCGTCGACAATGGCCGGCATCCCGACGAAAAATCGTTTGTTTGGGTCGAGAGGGGGACCCTTAAAGGGTATGGTTGGTTTGGGGACGATGTTGTGGTAACCGAACCTTCTATGCTTGAAAATTTCCTCGCCGGCGGAGACGATAATCGCGATACTCGTCTCATCATCCGGGCATGGTTGGCGGCGAATAAAAATGATGTTCAGGTGATTAAATATTAGAAATTTATATCATTGGTTGTTAAGTATAACTGGAAGCTTGTATTCGACGTCAAATGGATTGATACGAGCTTCTCAGAGGCCCAAGCATGGGATGAAGGGGTGCAACCAATTGTTCTATCAATATCATGGATTTTTTGTCTTGATCAGATTAGATATCTTACCTGTTTGCTAAAAATCTGTTTTAATTCTGATGCTCACACAGGGAAGCAATGGATATCATATAATGTTTATTTCCCTTTTCTGCGCGGAAAATAGACATTGCTGCGGTTTACCCGCATGGGAAATACGCCTTGGTTGGCAAAACGAACATCTTCTATGGTGTAAAACGCTTTTGGATTGAATTCTTTGATCAGTTGAGCAGCCTCCTTAAAGCTTGAACGTTTAATTACGCAATAGATTACCGTTACTTCGCCGCGCGAACCCTGCGCATTGTGCCAGGTAACACCAAAGCCCGATTCCGATAGTTTACGCGCTAATTCAAGTCCGGGTTGTTGTGTGATTATTCGAAGATTAGCATACCCTAATGCAAGTTTTTCTTCAATTAACAATCCAATGTAATTGCCCGTCGCAAAACCCGCACTATAGGCAACAAAATAAAACCAGTTGTCCAAATTTTGAAATATCTTGGTCATGGCAATTAGCCAGATAAATATTTCAAAGAACCCCAGAAATGGAGCGATTACTTTTAAGCCTTTGGATATGAAAACTATCCGTATCGTGCCGATGGTTACATCCGATACTCGCGCAAAAAAGATTAATAGGGGAATCAATATCCAGGTGTGCAAGAAACTTTCCGATATCATCTTTATATCTTTTTATCCGGATGGATGGTTTTATTTTATTACAGGTCTGTTGGTTGCCACTGCAAGGCTACGTTTTCTTTTTCTTTCAAGATCGCCTTTTTTTTCGCAATTAACAAAGCAAGCAAAAAAGAACACCATTCAGCTGGAAACCCCAAATCTAAAATTTATAAAATACCGACATTCTTAAAACTCCGAAGTAAAATGAAACTTTATCCCCTTGAAACTTTCTTTGGCCATCTGCAACATATAGGCCGAGTCCGCCAGAAATACATCCCGGCCCGACTTGTCATGCGCCATATACTGGTGTTTCCGCCGCTTAAAATCGGCCAATTGTGCTTCATCCTCTGCTTCCAGCCAACAGGCTTTGTATAAATTGATGGGATCATATCGACATGAAGCACCGTATTCGTGTAAAAGACGATATTGAATTACTTCAAATTGAAGCGCACCAACCGTACCAATGATTTTACGACCATTGAACTGGCTCACAAAAAGCTGGGCAACCCCTTCATCCATCAGCTGATCGATGCCTTTGGCCAGCTGCTTCGACTTCATGGGGTCGGCATTTTCAATGTACCGAAACAGTTCTGGGGAAAAACTGGGCAAGCCTTTAAAATGTAAATCTTCTGTTTCGCTAAGACTGTCGCCAATCTTGAAGTTTCCGGAGTCGGGAATACCGATGATGTCGCCCGGATAAGCTTCGTCAACGATCGATTTTTTTTCGGCCATAAAGGCGGTTGGACTGCTGAATTTCATCTGCTTGCCCAGACGTACATGCTTATAATTGGTGTTACGTGCAAAACGTCCCGAACATATTTTTACAAAGGCGATCCGGTTCCGGTGGTTGGGATCCATATTGGCATGGATCTTAAACACAAAACCGCTGAACTTCTCTTCCTCGGGGTTCACCTGACGCTCTTCTGCCGTTGAGGGTAGCGGAGAAGGGGCTATCTCCAAAAAACAATGTAGCAATTCGCGTACACCAAAATTGTTTAATGCACTTCCAAAAAATACAGGTGCTTGTTTTCCCGCCAAATAACCAGCTTCCTCGAATGAGGGATATACGCCGTTGATAAGTTCCAGTTCTTCACGTAAATTGATGGCCATCGATTCCCCTATTTCTTTTTCCAAATTGGGGTCGGAAACTTCCAGACTGATCCCTTCTTCAACCACTTGTTTGTTGGGACTGAAAAGATAAAGATTTTGTTCATATAAGTTATATACTCCTCTGAAATCGGGGCCATTGCCAATGGGCCAACTCAACGGACGCACTTCAATATTGAGTTCTTTTTCAATTTCATCCAATAGATCAAAGGGGTCTCGAGAAGGACGGTCCATTTTGTTGACAAATACAATGACCGGCGTATTGCGCATCCGACACACTTCCATCAGCTTACGCGTTTGGGCTTCAACTCCTTTGGCCGCATCAATCACAATAATGACACTGTCTACCGCAGTAAGTGTGCGATAGGTGTCTTCGGCAAAATCTTGGTGTCCCGGTGTGTCTAATATGTTGACCTTATATCCTTTATATTCAAATCCCATGACCGACGTGGCAACCGATATCCCCCTTTGCTTCTCTATTTCCATGAAATCGGAGGTGGCACTCTTTTTTATTTTGTTGGATTTTACCGCTCCGGCAACGTGAATGGCTCCTCCAAATAGTAATAACTTCTCTGTCAGGGTGGTTTTCCCGGCATCGGGATGACTTACAATTCCAAAAGTACGGCGCCTTTTTATTTCTTCTTTAAATGTCATGTTGGCATATTTTTCAGCCTGCAAAATTAGTCATTGTAATCAAACCCCAAAGCTATTTCTTTAGTTTTCGGGGGTCAATCAATGAATTATTTATAGGGAAACCATAAATTGGTCTTTGATTCGCTTGATGGTTGAATTTTAACTTTTTAAAGATGAAACGAGCATGGCAATCGGGTTGCGATTAAAGAAGTTGTCTTAATTTTGGACAAGCTATGTGAATGCCATTCGGCTATCCATTTGTGAACTTTATACGATTTAATTAATGAGGGATATAGACTGAGATGAGCTTTCATGAATGGGACGACGTCCAAATGGTTCCTTTTGTTCAAATCAATTTAAAACATTAATGCTTCCTGATTGATGCAAAATGTCGAAATGGTTCAACAAATTCTTAGTTTTTTGTTTTATAAAATAACATTTATCATGTTTTCACCCGTTTTTTTCTAAATTTGTTTTTCCCTGTTTTTAGCAGAAGTGGATGCTGTAAAAATTAGGTGTGATTGATTGGACTCCTCATAAATAGTTTTGGATATAGGTCATGATGTTAGTTTGTCTTTTTATAACTTTGATAGAGTGGGTTAAAATGGGTTATCATACTTTTGATTAGGATGTAACTGAATGATAATTTTAGTCTGGATTGCAGATCTAAATAGGATTTTAAAATGCATAAGTGCTAGATAATAAATGTCATTGAAACAATTAATTATATTTTAAAATTAAGTCAACCATTGCTGTGGTAAAAAAATGATAAAGGACTATATAAAGCTGAATTCTAATAATCAATCAATTTATTTTTTGATGAAACGAGCATGACAATGTGAGATTGTCACAAAAGAGTATGTATTTACCTTCAATCATGCGAGTTCCATCCAACCAATAACTTAACTATAATTTATACGGATGAAAGTATTAAAATTTGGAGGCACTTCTGTCGGCTCTGCCGAAAATATAGCAAAAGTAAAGAGCATTGTGGAGGCCACTCAAGGTCCGGTGGTCGTGGTGGTGTCCGCTATTGGTGGCATTACCGATCGTCTGATCAGAGCAGCGCGAATGGCAGGGGACGGAAATTCTGGCTATGCTTCGGAAATAGATTATATCATCTCGATTCATCAGCAAATTATACAATCTTTGTTTCCCGATCCATCATCGAACGCGATCCAAATGGAATTGCTCCCCATGTTTGACGAGCTGAAATCCATCATTAAAGGGGTTTTTCTCACCCGTGAGTTGACGGATAAAAGCTTGGCCGGTATTTCCGGGTTTGGTGAACGATTATCGTCTAAGATTATTGCAGAGTTTCTGGGAGCCCAATGGTTTGACAGCCGACTTTACATCAAATCCTATGTGGAGTATGGAAGACCAAGGGCCGACCTTCACACTACCTATAAGTTGCTCGCGGAACTGAAGAACCGGTTGGGGAACCTTTCCCTTTTCCCGGGATTTATTTGCAGCAATGCTCAAAATGAAAATTCCACCTTAGGAAGAGGGGGATCCGACTATACGGCTTCGATTCTTGCTTCGGCTTTTGAGGCACAGATGCTGGAAATCTGGACCGATGTGGATGGATTTATGACTGCTGATCCTAAGATTATTAGTAGAGCCTATTGCATTAAACACTTGAGCTATGCCGAAGCTATGGAGTTGTCTCATTTCGGAGCAAAAGTGATTTATCCCCCTACTATTCTGCCTGTCTATCAGAAAAATATTCCAATTACCATTAAAAATACATTTAATCCCAACGCCCCGGGAACGTTGATCGACGGCGTGAAAGAAATTCCTGAAGAGCGACAGATTAAAGGGATTTCTTCTATTAAAAATGTGGCACTCCTTACCGTGCAGGGAATTGGAATGGTGGGCGTCTCAGGAATTGCCATGCGACTGTTTGCTTCGCTGGCGGAGAAGGAAGTTAACGTGATTCTGATTTCTCAGGCTTCTTCCGAAAACAGTATCAGCATCGTTATTGATAGCCGTCAAACCGATATTGCTCGCCATGCCATTGAGAAGGAATTTAAAAGAGAACTGGATGAGCGACAAATCAGCAATATTAACATCGATGATGAGATGGCCGTAGTGGCCATTGTGGGTGAAAATATGAAGCATACTACCGGAATGGCCGGCTTGCTGTTTAATAGCGTAGGCAAAAACGGGGTCAATGTGTATGCCATTGCACAAGGGGCTTCCGAACTCAATATTTCTTTTGTTATTAAGGAAAAGGATATTAAAAAGGCGTTGAATGTTATTCATGAAGCGTTTTTCTTGTCCGATTATTCTCGGCTTAATCTCTTTATCGTGGGTAAAGGTACGGTGGGAAGTAAGCTGATTCATAAAATTGCCACCCAAAGGGAAAAATTGATAAAAAACAATAGCCTTAAAATTAGAGTGGTTGGTTTGGCAGGAAGAAATACCATGGTCTTCGATAAAGATGGACTTAACCCTGAGAATGTGATCGAACAGCTTAATCGGGAAGGGATCCCGGGAAATGTCTCTTCGTTCCGAGATAGGATAATCGAAATGAACCTGGCCAATAGTGTTTTCGTTGATTGCAGTGCTAGTGAGGATGTGGCGGCATTATATCAATCTTTACTTGAAGCAAACGTCTCGGTGGTTACGGCCAATAAAATTGCCAGTTCTTCTTCTTTCGCTACTTATCGCAAGCTGAAAGAGACTGCACGTAAGAAAGGGGTGAAATTCTTTTATGAAACCAATGTGGGAGCCGGGTTGCCTATCATTGCGCCCATCAACGATCTGGTTCGAAGTGGTGAAAAGATTTTAAGGCTGGAAGCGGTACTTTCCGGTACGTTAAATTATATTGTTAATACCCTTTCGGAGGATCAACCACTGTCGCAGGTTATCATTGATGCTAAAGAAAAAGGATTTAGTGAACCCGACCCGAGAATTGATCTCAGTGGTACCGATGTGGTGCGTAAGGCTCTTATCCTTGCCAGGGAAGCTGGTTATCCCCTCGAACAGTCGGATGTGGAGGTGGAGCCTTTTGTGCCCCAAAGTTATCTCGAACTGCCCTCTTTGGAGCTTTTCATGGAGAAAATTAAGGAAATGGATGCGCTCTTTGAGGATAGAAGGAAAAAGGCGGTGGCCAACAATAAAAAATTACGTTATGCCGCTCAGATGACTGCCGACGGAAAGGCTAAAGTGGGATTGATAGAGGTGGATAGGATGCATCCGTTCTTCGATTTGGAAGGGAGCAACAATATTGTTTTGATATGGTCGGAACATTATTTCGAACATCCGATGCAGATTAAGGGGTATGGCGCCGGAGCTGATGTTACTGCTGCTGGAGTGCTGGCCGATATTATTAAGGTGGCAAATGTCTAACAAAAGGGCTGCCGGATTTGGCCGTTTTTTGTGGCAAATCAATATTTTGATGTTTATTTCAGGTAGAGATACTATTAAAAAAGGCTGCCCGCAATATTTGCGACAGCCTTTTTTTTGAGCGGAAAACGGGAGTCGAACCCGCGACCCTCAGCTTGGGAAGCTGATGCTCTACCACTGAGCTATTTCCGCTAATAATATTTTGAACTTCTTTTTTGTGTGGTTGCAAAAATAAGAAAAATTTCATTTTCTTGTCCTCATGTCACCTGCATTTTTTCTATACTGCTTTGCCTCCGGGGTATTTATTTTTTATTGATGCTGTGAGTTAGACTCTTTTATCTCTTCCTGATTTGCGATTTTCTTTTTGAGGAGTTCTACCAAGTTTTTTGTCTTCCGTTTTTTTGTCCGATCTTTTTTTCTTGCCCGGACGATCCATTTTTAAGGTTTCGGCTATGGGTTAAAGGTGGCATTTCATTGGACTACAGCATTAATGCTTTCAGATGGGCTTTTTTTTTATTTATGGCCGTTCCATAAAATGATTCAAATGGTTGAACAAAATAGGCCAAACAGTGGTTTTGATGAAAAACAAATGAACAACAACAACTTATTCTTATTTGGATTTGTTTTAAATAGATTAAATCTCTATTTTTGTCACTTGCATATTACAAAAATTAAACTCTATTGATATGTCAACATTTGAAATACTTATGCCCAAAATGGGTGAAAGCGTGGAAGAAGCTACTATTACTAAATGGTTCGTCAAAGTAGGCGATAAAGTTGAAGAAGACGATCCTTTACTTGAAATCGCGACAGATAAGGTGGACTCTGAAATTCCTTCTCCCGTGGCCGGAACAGTGAAAGAAATTAAATTTAATGTTGATGATGTGGTTCCGGTTGGTACCGTCGTGGCTATCGTTGCTTTGGAAGGTGAGGAGAGTGATGACGTTGCCGAAGAAAAGCCTAAAGAGATTCCTACCGACAAAGAGGCGCCGGCTCCGAAAAATGATACTCCTAAGGTGGTGAAGGATGAAACGAAAGATGCTCCCCAAAGCGATCGATTCTATTCTCCTTTGGTTAAAAGTATTGCTAAAGAAGAGGGTATTTCTTTCGAAGAACTTGATGCCATACCGGGAAGCGGTAAGGATGGTCGGGTAACCAAAGATGATATTATGAATTATCTGAGTAGTAAAAAGTCCGGTGAACCCACTGCTAAAGAAGCGCCTTCTGCCGCCTTGGCTAAACCTTCACCGAATGTACAGGCTCCTAAAGTATCTGCAAGTGCTGAAGATGAGATTGTGGAAATGGATCGAATGAGAAAGTTGATCGCGGATCATATGGTGATGTCGAAACAGGTTTCGCCTCATGTTACTTCTGTGGTGGAGGCAGATGTTACTAATCTGGTGATTTGGAGAAATAAAGTTAAAAATCAATTCCAGGAAAAGTATGGAGAGAAACTGACTTTTATGCCTCTGTTCGCTGAAGCGGTGGCCAAAGCTCTTCGTGATTTCCCGGGTGTGAATGTTTCGGTAGATGGTTATAATATTATTAAAAGAAGAAATGTGAACATTGGTATTGCGGTGGCTTTGCCGTCGGGCAACCTTATTGTGCCGGTGGTGAAACAGGCAGATCAAAAAAATATTGTGGGTCTAGCCTCAGATATTAACCGTCTGGCCGATGCTGCTCGAAATAATAAATTGACCAGTGACGATATCCAGGGAGGTACTTTTACCATCACCAACTTCGGATCTTTTAAAAATACAATCGGAACGCCGATTATCAATCAACCGCAGGTAGCAATTCTGGCAACCGGCACGATTGAGAAAAAACCGGCTGTCATTGAAACCCCTGAAGGCGATGCTATTGCCATCCGTCACAAGATGTTCTTGTCGCTCTCTTACGACCACCGGGTTGTGGATGGAGCACTGGGAGGTATGTTCCTTCGCAGAATTGCCGATTATCTGGAAAAGGCAGATATTAATAGGGGGGTATGATTCGAATGTATCGCTTTACCATAAATATTTTGTTTGGTGGAAATTTTTTAATCGTGCAGTTTAATTCGCGTTTTTAAAATTTTCTATTGTCAAAACCAAGTCTTTAAACAAGATTTATGTAAGGCTAAAATAAATTCTTTAAAGAGGGTGTACAATGTACTTGGGTGGTGGTCGATACTTTCTTTTGCTGTTTGAAATCGAGTACAACCTATGGTCGTTATTAAACTTAACTGAACGACAGATGTTTTCGGTGAAATTAAAAGTAAATTTTATGGAATGAAACGAGCATGACGATTTAGGATCGCCACAAAGGCAATGTATAAATCTGGTTCATGCGAGTTCCATCAGACCAATAACTTATATAAATTCTATACGGATGAAAAGTAATGTTCAGGAAAAATACTCGGTTAAGAAGACCGATAAAGAAACGCTTCTTAAATGGTATTATCTTTTATTCCTGGGGCGTACGCTGGATGAACGTGCTCCCAATTATTTAAAACAAGCCATTGGGTGGTCCTATCATGCCCCGGCTGCCGGACATGACGCTATTCAGCTGGCAATTGGTCAGAAATTCAGAAAAAACAAAGACCATTTATTCCCTTATTACAGGGATCTCCAAACTTGTGTCTCGGCTGGTATGACCGCCGAAGAAATCATTTATAATGGGATCTCTAAAGACGCGGATGTGGCTGGCGGTGGTCGTCATATGTCTAACCATTTTGCAAAACCTTCCTGGAATATCCATAATGTAAGTTCTGCTACCGGGAACCATACCCTTCATGCGGTAGGATTGGGACGTGCTTTGAAAACATATGATGTGAAAGACGCTGTGGTATTTAGTTCGCAAGGTGAAAGCTCTGTTTCTGAAGGGTATGTTTATGAGGCCATTAATGGTGCTTCGCGTGAAATGCTACCGGTGGTTTTTGTCTTTCAGGATAATGGCTATGGTATCTCTGTTCCCAAAGAAGATCAAACGGCGAACCGAAAAAATGCAAGAAACTTTGAAGGTTTTAAAAACCTCAGAGTGATCTATTGTAACGGAAAGGATGTTTTTGATTCCATGAATGCAATGGAGGAGGCGGTTGATTGGGTCTTTAAAAAGCAAAGTCCAGTAATCGTCCATGCCAATTGTGTCAGAATTGGGCCCCACTCCAATTCCGATAGACATGAACTTTATAGGGACCAGAATGAACTTCATTATGTATCCCAATATGATCCTCTGGCGAAATACAGAAGAATGCTGCTGAGGTATGAGCGCGCTACAGAGCAGGAGTTGAAGGAAATTGAAGAAAAAGTGGCTCAAGAGGTTAAAGCGGCTCATAAAAAAGCCCTGAAGGCGCCCGATCCTAAACCGGAATCAATTCATGATTTTGTTATCCCGGATCCATATAAAAGTTCTAAATATCCCGATGGGACGCATAATGCTGATGGGGAGCCTATTAAATTGATTCAGGCGCTCAACGAAACGCTTAAGGCGGAATTCCGACATAATCCAGATACCTATATCTGGGGACAGGATATTGCCAATAAGGATAAGGGGGGGGTCTTTAATGTTTCTAAAGGGATGCAACAGGAATTCGGTAAGAAAAGGGTTTTCAACGCTCCTATTGCTGAGGACTATATTCTGGGAACTGCCAATGGAATGTCCCGATTCGATAAAAAACTCAGAATCGTGGTCGAGGGGGCTGAGTTTGCTGATTATTTCTGGCCTGCTATGGAACAGTATGTGGAAACAACTCATGAATACTGGAGAACTAAAGGGCAATTCTCGCCTAATATTACGATACGGCTGGCTTCCGGTGGGTATATCGGTGGTGGTTTGTATCATTCTCAAACGACTGAAGGGGCTTTGGCCACTTTTCCTGGTGTGAGGGTCGTCTATCCTTCTTTTGCCGATGATGCTGCCGGGTTGTTGCGTACTTCGATCCGGTCGGAAGGGTTGACGCTTTTTCTGGAACCAAAAGCGCTCTATAATTCTCCGAAAGCGGCAACCGTCGTGCCAGATGATTTTGAAGTGCCTTTTGGAAAGGCAAGGGTCAGAAGAAATGGCCAGCATCTGACGATGATTACTTATGGTAATACAACTCATATGTGTCTTGAAGCGGCGGAAAAGCTGAGTAAGGAAGATGGCATCGAGACGGAGGTTATTGATATTCGGTCTTTGATACCGCTTGATAAAGAGACGATTTTCAAATCGTTGGAAAAAACTTCCAGAGCGTTGATTGTTCATGAAGATAAGGTGTTTGGTGGCTTTGGTGGTGAGCTGGCGGCTGTCATCGCTGAGGAGGCCTTTACTTTACTAGATGCGCCTGTGAAACGAGTGGGTGCCGAATTTACACCTATTGGATTTAATCGCATTCTCGAAGCGGCTATTTTACCTAATTCGGGTAAGATCCTTAATGCGGCTCGAGATTTGCTTGCTTTTTGATGTGGTATCCTTCGTTTAACTAATTTTTAATACGTCATTTCACTATGAAAAAGATAGGTATTTTTTATAATTTCCAAACGCATAAAACCAAACAGCAGGTTAAAAAGATTATTAAACAGCTAGGCGAAAAGTATGTGGAGGAGGTCAATCTGGATGATGCAACGCATCAAGATGTGGAAAAGTTTGACTTTTTCATCTTTGCGGTGCCTACCTGGTTTGATGGGGAACTTCCGTATTACTGGGATGAATTTTTGCCGACTATTGAAGATGATGATTTAAAGGGCAAAAAGTTTGCTCTATTTGGAGGGGGTGACCAGAAAAAATATCCTGAATTTTTTGTGGATGGTCTGGGAATTATGGCGGAATTTATTGAAAAGCGTGGTGGTGAAGTTGTGGGTTTCACTTCTACCGAAGGGTATAATTTTGAATCTTCCAGAGCTCAACGTGGCGATCAGTTTGTTGGACTGGCACTTGATATTGAAAATCAGGCGGCGTTAACTGATGAGAGAATCGAAAAATGGGTGGCAGATTTAAAAAAAGCTTTCCAGGTTAAGTAAATAGATTGGTTTCGTCTTATTGTTTGTTCTTTTTTATTTGTGATGGACAAACGTAAAAGTCCTTTTAAATTCGGACTTTAAACGCTCTTAATTATGTTTTATTTATTTTTTAAAGAGTGTTTGTAGTTTAAGTTCTTCTTTTCTTGCGAATGTGTAGTTTTTTAAAGGTCAAGTCTGAGTTAATTTTCAGGCTTGGCCTTTTTTTTTGTTGAGTTTTGCTTGTCGGTTTTTTCTTGCACGTGAGTGTTGTCTTTTTGAAATAGAATGGTTGAGGATAGGATAGGAGTGACCCTGTACAAGTGGTGTTTTTATTGATTTACATTTGTAACCCTAATTAATTAACGGGTTCATCATTTGTAAAAAGGCTATACAATATGTGTTATAATTCACAATTTCAATCCTTTACAGTATTTATATGAAGTGAAAATAAAATATTACAAGCACAAAGGATGAATATTTATACAAAAGTATTAATTTATTGTGATTCTCAATTATTATATGCCTAATATTCTATTATTTACCTGTTTTATCTGGATAGTTACTTTAATTGTAATTTTGAACGATTAATTAAACTGTGTACAAATGCTTTACGGATTGCATTTTGAAAGAAATCAATATAGTGGTAACCTTTTTAAATGTTATAGTTGCTGGATAATATTCGTCTTTATTCATTATATTTCAACATTATATAGTCTTTTATTGCATCCATTTGTGGTTATAGTAATTTGATGTGAAATATTAAGATCCTATAATCGATGGCAGGGGTTTACATATGTATTAAAACATTTACATTAACTAATACAAATGGAAATTGCCTATAAATTACATTTGTATTGGTTTTTTGTTACATTTGTGCTTGATTACACAGGTGTCATTTACTTTAATTGCCATGAAAGATCGATTACAGGAAATATTGAGACAGGAAAACCTTACTCCAGCCAGATTTGCAGAATTGGTTGGGGTACAGCGATCCAGTGTTAGCCATATCTTATCGGGTAGAAATAACCCTAGTCTCGATTTTTTACAGAAGATTTTGGCCAATTTTGAACATATCAATCCGGACTGGTTAATCTCAGGGAAGGGAGCTTATAAACGTTCGTCCGGCTCTGCAAAGTCTGTAGCTGGGGCGGATAATATGAATTTTTCCGGTAAAATCCTTTTCCCTGAGAAGAAAGAAGCTAAAGAGGAAGAACGTGCACCTTATTTTCGGAAAAAAGTGGTGTCGCCTCCACCGGGAGATCCAAATAAGCATCAAGAGGGATCTTATGGGAGTACTACGACTGATTCCGGTGGGAAAACAAACTCAAAAAGGATTGTTAAAACCATTTTGTTTTATGATGACAATACTTTTGAGGTTTTTCGCCCTGCCTGATATTGGGAGAACTGAGGCGCTTTAGAAACTCAGGATTTTCTCCCCGGATTAATTTTGAGTTAGGATGGATCGATAGATGTATTTATAGGTTATTTTAATATCAAGGGAGACTTCATTCGTTTCTTTGTTCTTTCCTCGCTCTTTTGGCTTTATATATTCTTCAGGTTTTCTATATTTGCATCATTGTGCATGTTACTTTTTGAAATTTTATCAAGTTTACTTTTGTAAACTATCAATTGTGGTGTAAATGTGTAAACAAAAGAAATTTATAGAGGATTTTGTGGTAATAGAGAATCAACGCCAAACCAGCGAATTTGTTATCCTTACACTGAGGCATCCAGGCAGACTGCCTCGAATGTTCCCTGGACAGTTTGTGGAAGTAAAGGTGGAGGGAGCGTCTGGTACCTATCTTCGAAGGCCTTTGTCTATTCACGATGTGGATTACGACAATAATTCGCTAAAACTATTAATTCAGGAGGTTGGTGAAGGAACACGTCGCCTATCTTCATTGAAAACTGGAGAAAAAGTTAATTTGATCTTTCCGCTTGGGAACCATTATTCGTTGCCTTCTTCCCCAAATGTGTTACTCATTGGAGGAGGATGTGGTGTGGCGCCTCTTCTCTTTTTGGGGCGTTACTTAATGGAAAATGGTATTAATCCGAGGTTTTTAATTGGGGCCCGATCTTCTGATCAATTAGTTGAATTGGATGCTTACCGCAGACTTGGTGAGGTTTATGTTACTACGGAAGATGGTTCTGAGGGGACCAAAGGGTATGTTATTCACCATCCGGTGATGAAAACTTTTGAACCCGATTTTGATTGGATATATACATGTGGACCGGAGCCGATGATGAAAGTGCTGGCTAGATATGCTAAGGATAGAGAAATTGTGTGTGAGGTCTCGCTCGAAAATATGATGGCTTGCGGTATTGGTGCTTGTCTTTGCTGTGTAGCACCTACTGTTGATGGGAATAAGTGTACATGTACAGAAGGACCTGTTTTTAATGCTAATTATTTGAAATGGTAGATTTATCGATTAATATTGGTGATTTGCAACTGAAAAATCCTGTGATGACTGCTTCCGGTACCTTTGGATATGGATTGGAATATCAGGATTTTATCGATGTGAATGGTTTAGGTGGTATTGTGGTTAAAGGTACAACCGGGCAACACCGGGAAGGGAATCCTTATCCCCGTATGGCTGAAACACCGCATGGGATGCTTAATGCAGTTGGTTTGCAGAACAAAGGGGTGGATGTGTTTATTGATCAGATTTGGCCGAAAATTTCTTCTTTTAAAACACATGTCTTGGTAAATGTCTCTGGTTCTACTGTGGAAGAATATGTGGAGACGGCATCTAAATTGGCGGAAGTAAAGGGAATTCCTGGTATTGAATTGAATATTTCCTGTCCTAATGTAAAAGAAGGGGGGATGACTTTTGGAACCAGTTGTGCTTCGGCTAGGGAGGTTACCAGAGCAGTTCGTGAAGTGTTTCCACGACATTTAATGGTTAAGTTGTCGCCAAATGTAACGGATATTGCGGAGATTGCCAAGGAGGTGGAAGAGGCTGGGGCCGACTCTGTGTCTCTCATTAATACTGTGTTAGGAATGGCTATTGATGCGGAAACCAGACGTCCTCTATTGTCGACTGTTACAGGCGGTTTGTCGGGGCCTTGTATTAAGCCGATTGCTTTACGAATGGTTTGGCAGGTGTCTAAAGCAGTGAATATCCCGGTTGTTGGTTTAGGGGGAATCTCCTCTGCACAAGATGCTATTGAATTTCTTTTGGCTGGGGCTTCTGCAATACAAGTAGGGACAGCGAATTTTGTGGACCCTCGTATTTCTCAACTGATTATTGATGGATTGGAGGATTATTTAATTCGACATAACATTAATAGGATTAGTGACTTAATTGGTGCACTGGAAGTTTAAGGGGATTTTTGATTTAGCGGTATTGATCTTCGTTTTATTTGGCTGCTTGAATTCATTTGGGTTGGTTTGAAATAGTATTTTGATATGACTTATAGATATTTTTCGGGAATTACAAAAGTAAACAAAGGGCTATTTACTCTTGTAAACTTCAGTGTTTTGGTGAATTGTTTTATAAAAATAGTGCTCTTTGTGGGGCTTTTTTTTTATTTTTCACTTGAGGTAGTGGCTCAAAGCATTCCCAAATTGTCAGAAAAAGCTTCGATTTCCGTTTTAACATGTGCACCAGGGGATGAATTGTACTCACTTTTTGGCCATACGGCGATACTGGTCTCTGACCCAGAACAGAACATTGATCTTACATTTAATTACGGTACTTTTGATTTTGGTACGCCTTTCTTTTATCTCAAATTTAGTCATGGTAATCTCGATTATTTATTGTCTGTTACCTCTTTCAAAAATTTTCTTCGGGAATATTTTATTTCAGGTAGGTCGGTGTGGAAACAGGAACTGAATCTTTCTCTGAAACAAAAGAGTGAGTTATTTAAGGCTTTGATGATCAATGCTAGGCCTGAAAACCGAGCTTATAGATACGATTTCTTTTACGATAATTGTGCTACACGTGTGGCGGATATTGTTCTTGCGCAGATGCCCCAAAATCTGTCGTTTGGTAATTTTTCACCTTCTGAAAATCTGTCGTTCAGGGAGGCAATTCATCCATTTCTAGAAAAAAAACCTTGGGTAAAATTGGGAATCGATTTGGTTTTGGGTGCCAGAGCGGATGTGGTGACGGATTCTCTTTCTATAATGTTTCTCCCTGCTCATCTTATGGAGCAATTTACTGGTATTCAATTTGTAGGTTCAGATGGTAGCCAAACTGAACTGGTAAATGAGCAATCGATGGTTTTGGACTTTTCTGATCAGAAAATCGTTTCTCATACTCCGGTTTCTCCAGCCTTGATTATATGGCTTACCACTTTTGTATTGTTATTGTTATCCATTGCTGAGTTTTTTGGTGCTATCAATCTTAAAATTTTCGATATTTTTCTTTTTTGTGTTACTGGCTTGGCCGGATTGGTTATCTTTTACCTGGCTTTTTTTTCCAGTCATTTAGTAACTAGCCCAAATTGGAATCTGCTATGGGCAAATCCTTTGTGGCTGGTTTTAATTAAACGGACCACCTCGGGATTTTCTAAGCTAATTAAATTTTTGCTTCAGATTTTGCTGTTGCTGTTTTTTGTGTCTTTATTTTTTACGCCCCAATTTATTCCGAATGCTTTTGTGGCTATTTCTCTATTATTGTTTTTTCGATCTTCTCCAGTGTTTAAATGGATGGTATTGAAGTGGGGACGATAGTTGTTGTAATCCAATTGCATTTGGAATAGCGTACTCTCATGGGGTATATTATGATAAACAAGTTGATCATTGTCGATAAATGATTGAGTAAAATTCTAATACACTCATTTTTTTTCTTAAACTGTTTTATAATTCGTTAGTTTTTAATAAAATCACTATTTTTGTGGATACAAATCACAGGGTTATATAATGAATTTATTTCATTATATCCGAAAAAGTTGTTTAGTGATTGGACAATAAGAATGATGTTTAACAACATTTTCGGTTATAATTATTGAAATTATGAGAAAACATAAGGCCGTTTTCCTAATATTTGCAGGTATTCTAGCTGGATTGACTTCTAAATATATTACAGGACCTTCCATACAATCCTTTGGTACTGACTTTACCCCGCCGGAGCCAAGCGTCTCTTCTTTGAGAATATCTGGTTTTTTTTCTGATGATCCGGCTTTTTACCAGATTGATCATTCGGTAAAAAGATTTCTGGATAGAAATGAAATGGTAGGAGCCTCAGTAGCCATTGCCAAAGAGGGAAACTTGATTTTTTCTAAAGGTTATGGATGGGCTGACAAGGAAAACCGGATTCGAACTGAGCCTTATCATCTGTTTCGGGTAGCTAGTGTTTCTAAGCTTATTACAGCTGCCGGAATCATGAAGCTGGTTGAGGCAGGAAAGCTTAGTCTAAATGATTATGTTTTTGGCCCGAATGGAATTTTGAATGAATATCCCTATGATTCTTATTTGGATAAAAAGGTTGAACAGATAAAAGTTATTCATCTCCTCAATCATTCAGGTGGCTGGACCAATCGCTGGGGGGATCCAATGTTTATTCCTCAGGCTGTGGCTAAGGCATTAAATAAGGATCTCCCGGTAGATGCAACGGATATTATTAGGTTTATGCTGGGAAAACGATTGCATTTTAAACCTGGTACGCGCTCTTCTTATTCTAACTTTGGTTATGCTATCCTTGGTAAAGTTATTGAAAAGGCTAGTGGTGAGGAGTATGAAGCTTTTATAAAGACTAATTTGTTGTACCCGTTAGGTATCTTCGATATGCAAATTGGGGGCAGTTATCTAACGGAAAGGAAGGAGTTGGAAGTTAAATATTACGAACCGGCTGATTCTTATTTGGTAAGGGATCACCAAAGCGAAAATAAAATGGTTCCCAGAAGCTATGGAGGAAATGATATCCAAACATTAGGTCCTGCTGGTGGATGGATCGCTTCTGCTACTGATCTGCTTAAATTTATGCTTGCCATCGATGGCTTGAATATTCCTGACGATATTCTTTCCAGAGAATCTATAGAAATTATGACGACTCCTGTAAAGCCGTATTTAGATCCTATTGGGTGGAGGGGAATTAAAACTCATTCTTGGTACCGTACAGGAACCTTGGCAGGGACTTCAGCCTTGATGGTGCGACGGGAGGATGGCTTTTCTTATGTGGTGTTATTTAATAGCAGCACTTGGAAAGGGCCAATGCTTTCAACTGACATCAGAAATATGATGGATTTTGCTATTAGGAGGACTTCTGATTGGCCCCAATATAATTTATTTGATTTGGCAAGTGCATGGAAAGAATAAACGTTGATTTTCTTTAGTCCGTACTATATATTATTTTAGCATTGTAGAATAAAATTATAATGAATCGAAGTTTCTTTCCTTGTTTTGATTTTAGAAGCTTTTATTAAATGACTTTTTTCAATTTTATTTCTTCTCTTAAAGAATCTAAGTTATTCATTCGCAATTTCATTTTTTTCAGTTGGATTTTATTCTCAAATGGATGTCTGCGAATTATTTTAGATGTGATGTCTTTGATATTTTTTTAAGTCTTATTCTGTATAAAAACAAGTCCCAATTGAGTTTGTTAGGGATAATTTGGACATTGGTCTAAATAAAGTGACCAAGTCAAGGTTTAGGTGGAAAAATCAATTATACCTCTGTCTTATAATTGACATTATGTTTATTTAGACACATATAAAGAAAACGGCTGAAGGTTTTTCCTTTCTTGCCGTTTCCTTTATATATATATGTTAACCTTAATCTAGATAAAATTTCTAATTACCGCGAAGAGTATTGAGTTTCTCTGTTATTTCATCATATTTATCGCTCATTTCAAAGCGGTAATATAAACTTTTGAGACTTTCGAGTACAGAAATCTCATCAGGCCTTACGGTCGCAGCTTTTTCCATATACGGTAACGAAGCTTTAAACAAATCATCTGCCTTGGCTTTCTTTGCTTTAAATTTAGCATGGTCGGTTTCAGCATTGGCGACATTCATTTGTTCAACACCCTGATTGTAATATATCACCCCTAAATTGTACAAGGCATCAAAGTAATCTTCCTTCAATTCAATTGCTTTCTCATAATTAGTAATAGCATCTTCATATAGTTTACTTTGATCAAGTAAAACTCCTTTGGCATACAAATATGTAGGATTTTCAGGATTTTTCTCAATAGCTTGGTTGAGATATTCCAAAGCCTGTTCATTTTGCTTGGTTTCCAAATAATAGTTAATCAACTGAGTTAGAATTCGATCATCGTCAGGATACATCTCAAATCCATTCTTCAAGTTTGTGGCCATATTAGTAGAATCTCCCATGTTGCCGTAAACCTGATGTAAAAGCAAAACTGCATCCCCTCCACCATACTGGTAACTAATGGCTTCAGAAAGATATTCCGATGCCTTTTTCCAGTTTTTCGCATTGTAGGCAGCTAAAGCAGTGTTGTATATAATGGCAGTATCTACGACAGGATTATCGGCTTGAAACATGTCTAGATTGTTGATTTTTAGAACGTTTTCAAAGGCGATCATAGCATTTTCATATTTCTGATTGCTAAAACCTTCAATTCCAGCATTTGTTAAATCAGTAACAAAAAAAGTCAAAGCTATTTTGATCTCTTTTTCAAATCTTCCCTTATCTGCTTTATCAAGCTCTACAGCTTTCAGATAATAATCAACTGCTTCCATCAATTGTTGGATGTCTTTCTCTTTTTTATACTTCTCTGTAGCTAATTTGGCCGAAACGATATATGTTTTTGGCCAGTCTTTTGATTTGGGATGCACCAACGCCTCTTGCAGGCGGCTTTCGGCAGCCTCCACATCTCCATTATTCAGATATGCTTCTGCAGCGTTAACTTTTCCCTTTTGTGCGTAAACTCCACTTCCTGTAAGCAGTGCAAGCGCAATAAATAAAACCTTTTTCATATTTATTTTCTGTTTTTGAATGGAATTATTCTTTAGTTATTTTCTGAATTGCTACCATTTTCGTTATCATCATCTGTATGTTGGTCCAGAATGCCGGATTCCACAATATCTTCTTCTGACATTTTAGATTCTGAAATTACTTTGGTAACAGAGGCAATCATGTCGTGTTTCTTATCCAGATTTATCAGCTTTACTCCTTGGGTGGTTCTTCCGGTTACACGAAGATCCGATACGGCAACCCTTATGGTAACGCCTGAACGGTTTATTATCATCAGATCATTATCATCTGTGACATTCTTGATGCTGACGAGATCTCCGGTTTTTTCAGATATTTTCATGGTTTTAACACCTTTCCCGCCCCTGTTAGTAATTCTGTAATCATCTAAACTTGACCGTTTGCCAAAGCCTTTTTCCGACACAACCAAAATGTCTTCGGTATGGTCTTTCACACAAATCATGCCAACGACTTCATCTTTAGCTGAATCCAAGGTTATCCCTCTCACACCCTGCCCAGTACGGCCAATGCATCTCACTTTCGATTCATTAAAGCGTATGGCCCTTCCCGAGCGGGTTGCCATCAATACATCATTTTTTCCGTTAGTGAGTCTGGCCTGAATCAATTCATCATCATCCTTAATGCCTATAGCAATGACTCCGGATTGTCTGGGGCGCGAATAATTTGCTAACAACGATTTTTTGATGACCCCTTTCTTTGTCCCCATTATGATATAATGAGAATTGATGAATTCTTCGTCATTTAAATGTTTTACCCTGATAAAAGCCTTAACTGCATCTTCCGAATCAATCTGAAGTAGATTTTGAATGGCTCTTCCTTTCGAATTCTTACTTCCTTCCGGAATTTCATAAACTTTTAACCAAAAGCATCGTCCCATTTTGGTAAAAAAGAGCATGGTGTTATGCATTGAGGCAGGATATATATGCTCAATAAAATCTTCATCACGCGTGTTACTACCTTTCGATCCTACTCCTCCTCTGTTTTGGGTCCTAAATTCGGATAATGGAGTCCTTTTAATGTACCCCAAATGAGAAATGGTAATGATCATTTCTTCATCCGCATAAAAATCTTCCGGATTAAATTCCTCTGATGAATAAACTATTTCTGTCCGCCTCTCGTCATTATATTTTTGTTTGATCTCAAGCAATTCGTTCTTTATTATTTCCATCTTCAACGATTCATGCTCAAGAATATTTTTGAGACGGTCAATCTCTTTCAATAGAGAATCGTATTCTTCTCTTAGCTTATCTTGTTCCAATCCGGTTAACTGTCGCAGGCGCATGTCTACAATAGCACGTGACTGAATATCTGTTAATTGAAAGCGGTCAATCAGTTTTTGACGTGCCTCATCAGGACTTTGTGCACCACGAATAATCTTAATAACCTCGTCTATATTATCACTTGCAATAATCAGACCTTCAAGAATATGAGCTCTTTTTTGTGCCTGATCCAGTTCATATTGGGTACGTCGTGTTACAACATCATGCCGGTGTTCTACATAATATTGTATAAGTCCTTTTAGATTTAGTAATTTTGGTCGACCATGAACCAGTGCTATACAATTGACACCAAATGAGGATTGAAGCGCCGTATTCTTATAAAGGTGATTCAGCACTACATTTGCGATCGCATCTCTCTTCAGATCGATCACAATCCGCATTCCTTCCCGGTCCGATTCATCATTTACATTGGAAATTCCCTCTATTTTCTTTTCATTTACAAGGTCTGCTATTTTTACAATTAGTTCAGCCTTGTTCACCATATAGGGAATTTCAGTAATAATAATTCGTTCTCTCCCATCCTTGTCGGATTCAATTTCCGTTTTAGCCCTGATGACAATTCGACCGCGCCCTGTTTCATAAGCTTCACGGACACCCTGATATCCATATATAATACCCCCTGTAGGAAAATCAGGGGCTTGGATGGTTTTTATCAGTTCATCCATTTCAATTTCAGGATTGTCTATGTATGCCACAATGGCATTGACCGCATCACCTAGATTGTGAGGCGGAATATTTGTGGCCATTCCCACAGCAATCCCAGAAGAACCATTAACCAACAATGCAGGAATTCTAGTTGGTAAAACCGTTGGTTCTTGTAATGAATCATCGAAGTTAGGGTGAAATTCAACCGTATTTTTTTCAATATCGGCCAGCATTTCTTCTGACAAGCGATTCATTCGTGCCTCAGTATAACGCATGGCAGCAGGACTGTCTCCATCAACAGAACCCATATTTCCCTGACCATCTACAAGTAAGTAACGCATAGACCATGGTTGAGCCATACGAACCATTGCATTATAGACAGATGCATCGCCATGTGGGTGATATTTCCCCAATACTTCCCCTACTATCCTGGCAGATTTTTTATACGGTTTATTGGGCGACATTCCTAAATCATGCATACCATAAAGTACACGCCGGTGGACTGGTTTTAGACCATCTCGAACATCAGGTAATGCACGCGAAACAATCACAGACATCGAATAATCGATGTAAGCCGATTGCATCTCTTCTTCAATGTTAATTTTTACTATTCTTTCTCCATCAGCCATTTATATAGTATTTAGATGTATCTGCATTAAAATTAATATGGCCGCTTCTATCCGGCCATTTTTGCCGCCCTAAATTAATCATTTCCTACCGAACCAGAAAGCATTATAAGGTTCTTTTTTCTTAAGATTACTCTTTGGAAGTTTTGCCCTTTTTATCGTATTTTTGAAACTTACTATTACATTTATTCCTGGCTTTAATTGAAATTAATGGTAATGAAGTTGTTTTGATACAATGATCCTTTTTTCATCTGATATATCACCTTGATTTTAGTTTAAATATGTTTGTTCATTTATAAATTTATATTGAAATGAAAAATAGCCTCATCAACTAATATAAATATGAATAAATGTTTTATTACTGCTATATTGACATTGTTTTATTTGTTGCACAGTTTTTGTGAAAGTAGCGTATATTATTATTGTTAAAGAAAGCTTATACTATTAAATATGGATTTAAATTTTTCTCCTAAAATAAGAGAAGTTCTGACTTACAGCCGGCAAGAAGCAACGAGATTGGGAAATCCTTTTCTGGCACCAGAACATTTAATGTTGGGGCTGCTTAATGATCCTGATTCCAAAGCCGGAAAAATTCTTAATAAGCTCAGTGTGGACATTGAGCATGTAAAAGATACCATAGAACGTAGAATAAAAGAGAAGGTTCCATTGAACCAAAACGACCAGTTACCTCTTTTAAAATCTACAGAACAAATTCTAAAGCTTGTTCATTTGGAAGCTAGGGCACTAAAAAGCACAAAAATAAACACGCTGCATCTTTTACTGGCCCTGCTAAAAGATAGCAGCAGTAATATCTCAGAAATTATGAAAGATTATAATGTCCAATACGATCAACTTAGAGCATTAGCGGAAAATGCTTCCATCCAAAGCAAAGCACAATTGCCTGATGATGAGGACTCTGATTCTCCTTTCTCCTCTCAAGGTGGCGGAGGTCATGAAAGTTCAAAGTCAAGCTCGGGAAAACCGGGTTCTGATACACCCGTTCTGGATAATTTCGGTATTGATATTACTAGAGCAGCGGAAGAAGGTCGACTTGACCCCATTGTAGGAAGGGAAAGGGAAATTGAAAGACTGGCACAAATTTTAAGTCGGCGGAAAAAGAATAATCCGGTTCTTATTGGCGAACCTGGTGTTGGAAAATCTGCTATTGCCGAAGGTCTTGCGCTTAGAATTATTGAAAAAAAGGTTTCCAGAGTTTTGTTCGACAAACGGGTTGTCACCCTGGATCTTGCCTCAATTGTTGCAGGAACAAAATATAGAGGTCAATTTGAGGAACGAATTAAAGCCATCTTAAACGAATTATCCAAAAACCCAAATATAATTCTCTTTATTGATGAAATTCATACAATTGTGGGCGCCGGTGGAGCCACAGGATCTCTTGATGCTGCCAATATGTTGAAGCCAGCTCTCGCCAGAGGGGAAATTCAATGTATAGGGGCAACAACGTTGGATGAATACAGGCAACATATTGAAAAAGATGGTGCCTTGGAGCGTCGCTTTCAGAAAATAATGATTGAACCGACTTCTGTAGAGGAAACGATTGAAATCCTTAATAATATTAAAGAAAAATACGAAGACCACCATAATGTTTTCTTTACACCGGAAGCCGTTAAGGCTTGTGTGAAATTGACGGAAAGGTATATTTCAGACAGACATTTACCTGATAAAGCCATTGATGCCCTCGACGAAGCTGGTTCGCGCGTTCATATTAGTAATATAGTGGTTCCGGATATTATCCTTGAGTTGGAGAAAAAAATAGAAGAAACTAAAGAAAATAAAATAAAAGCCGTTAAGCTGCAAAACTTTGAATTGGCTGCCAGTTTCCGTGATAAAGAAAAATCTCTGATTGATGAGCTAGAGAATTCAAAAGCAAAATGGGAAGAGGAACTCCAAAAACATCGTGAAACTGTAGATGAGGAAAAAGTGGCTGAAGTGGTTGCCATGATGACTGGTATTCCGGTTCAAAGAGTTGCTCAGGCGGAAGGAACCCGTCTGATGCAGATGGGAGAACAACTGAAAGGTAAGGTTGTTGGTCAGGATGAAGCAATTCTTAAAATTGTAAAAGCTATTCAACGAAACAGAGCAGGATTGAAAGATCCTAACCGGCCCATTGGTTCATTTGTATTTCTTGGACCCACAGGCGTGGGGAAAACTCATCTTGCAAAAATCCTGGCGCAATACCTGTTCGACACAACCGATGCGCTTATTCGCATTGATATGAGTGAATACATGGAAAAATTCAGTGTTTCTCGTTTGGTTGGAGCACCTCCTGGATATATCGGATATGAAGAAGGGGGACAACTTACCGAAAAAGTTCGTCGTCGTCCATATTCTGTAGTTTTATTAGATGAAATAGAAAAAGCTCATCCTGATGTATTTAATATTCTTTTGCAGGTATTGGATGAAGGAAGATTGACCGATAGTCTTGGAAGAAGAGTTGATTTTAAAAATACGGTTATTATTATGACCTCAAATATTGGGACTCGAGAACTGAAAGATTTTGGTAGTAGCATCGGTTTCACGACAAGTAGTAAGAAAAATCATTCGGAATATACTAAAAGTGTAATAGAAAAGGCCCTTAAAAAGGCGTTTGCCCCTGAATTTTTGAATCGTATTGATGACGTAGTCATTTTTAACAATCTTGGGAAGGAAGATATTAGGAAAATTATTGATATTGAAATGAAAGGTCTTTATCAAAGGGTAGAATCTCTTGGTTACAAGCTGGAACTGTCCGAAAAAGCTAAAGATTTTATTGTTTCTAAAGGCTATGATGCGCAATATGGAGCGAGACCTTTAAAACGAGCTATTCAAAAATATCTGGAAGATGAAATGGCTGAGGTTATAATTCAGGCCTCAATTAGTGAAGGAGATACTATTAGAGTTGGCTTTGATGAGTCTGACAACAAACTTAATACTAGTATTTTGAAAAAAGCAAATGAATCTGACAATGGTGCCGCAAAGCCTGAGAATGACAACTCTATTAAACAATCAGATTCCAAAGATTTGGAATCGAAAAAAGATAAATAAGTAAATCATGCAAATTATTTTAGATATTTTCTTTATGGTGAAACCGAGCTTCCCTATGAAGAAAATACAACTTAATAATGCGGTTGAACCTATGCTTTATGCAGGGATGGTCATAGTTTGCAAGTTTGATCTTCTAACACATTTTGGCAATAATTAGTTTTAAAGGCTTTTAATTAATTACAATAAAAAACTGCGTTAAGAATATTAATTCTTACCGCAGTTTTTTATTTTTTTGAAAGAAAAATAAATTTACTTTTTCACTCTCTTTTTACATAAAAAATCTCAGAGTTAATTATTGAGACGATTATTGATTTCATCCAAAGATTTTTTGGCACTAGCATTATTTGGATCATAATTTAATGCCTTTTCAAACCAAGGTTTCGCCTTGGCAAAAGCTTCATTGGCTCTATTATTGATTTCATCGTATTGAGAAGGATCTGCATTTTGTGCTGAAGCAAGAATTTGAGAAGCTTCATTGAAAGGTTCGGCACCTTTTTTCAAATAATAAGTGACCAGCATTTTTTTCATATGTCCCAAATATTTACTGGTTTTGTATTTTTCGATGGCAGTTAGAAGCTCTTTTTCCATTTCTTCTTCCTTATTCTGCTTTTTTAAACTAAAAGCTATGTAGTAAGATGCAATATCACCTCTAAAGCCCTTCTCCTCACACATTTTATAATACTTTATCGCTTTGTCATAATTTTCAATTCTCCGGGCAGAGGTCGCCATGTTATAAATCATTGCATCGTCAACAGGTTCTTCACTTCCCCAGTTTTTCAGTGATTTTTCATATAATTCCAATGCTGTCTTATAATCTTTGTTTCGAAGAGCATCATTTCCTTCGTTCTTAAATTCAGCAGCTGTTTTTTCCTGTGAAAAAAGACTTCCTGCAAATAAAAACAACACAACACTTACTGATAAAAAATACTTCATAACGTAACTCATTTTTAATGTTTTTTTATATTTATTTTCATCACTACTTTTTTCTGGCCATAAAAATAGCCTTTTTAGAAAAATTAAGAAACAAAAAATAAGCCAAACCTTAAAATCTATTTAGACAAAGCATCACTTATAATGAAATCAACTTATTCTTCAGAGCTTTATAGGACACAGGCATTTTCTCTAATTGTGTGCTTGATCCAACTCCGTAACTAAAACTTTTCTTTAATCGATCAGCTTCTTGAGGTAATACTTTTTCAATAATTTCTACAAACTTTATTGGATGTGCTGTTGAAATAAAAAATCCGTTTTCATCCTTTTGCAACGACTGTTTAAGTCCCAGGTAACCCGTTGATGAGTGTGGATCCAGCAGATAGTGGTGTTGTTGAAATACCATTTGAATGGTTTTTATTATTTCTTCATTGGTAATTACCTTGGCCGAAAACATTTTTCGTAATTCTTCCAATTCATTTTTAAACAAATAGAAAAGTCTGGGAAAATTACTCGGATCCCCAACATCCATTGCATTAGCGTATGTCTCGATTGTTTTATGCGGCTCATACCTCCCTGTTCTTAAAAATCTTGGAACAACATCATTAACATTAGTGGCAGCAATAAATCGATTGACCGGCAACCCCATCCGAGAAGCCATTACAGCAGCAGTAATATTACCAAAATTGCCACTAGGAACACATATTACCGGTTTTAGGTTTGGAAATTTTCTCTGAATTGCAGCAACTCCGAAAAAATAATATACCATTTGAGGAAGAAGACGACCTAAATTAATTGAATTGGCAGAGGTAATGGAAACATCCTTTCTCAAAGATGGATCATTAAATGCTTGCTTTACCAAACGTTGGCAATCATCAAAAACGCCTTCAACCGCAATAGCATGAATATTATGCCCTAAACTTGTCATTTGATTTTCCTGATAAGGGCTTATTTTTCCCTGGGGATATAACACAACAACCTCTATTCCTGGAACTCGATGAAAGCCATGCGCAACAGCTCCCCCTGTATCGCCGGAGGTGGCAGTTAAAATTATCATTTTTTTCCCTTGGTTCGGGTACAGTTTACTCATTAACCGCGAAAGGAACCTGGCACCTACATCTTTAAAGGCCTGAGTTGGACCGTGAAACAATTCCAATACGTTGATATTATCATGTATTTTGACTAAAGGGATTGGAAATGAAAAAGTTTCTTCAACTATTTTTTTTAAGTTCTCTCTTCCTAATTCGTTTTCAACATAAGGGAGTAGTACATTAAGGGCAATTTCAGGCAAAGACATGTCATGAAACCTGGAATAAAATGTTTTGTCCAAAACAGGAATTGCTTCCGGCATAAAAAGGGTTCCTTCATCCGAAAGGCCTTTAAAAACGCCCTCTGACAATGTTACACGTTGTCTTTTTTGACCTATACTTATGTATTTCATGTACGTTATGGATTTTGTCAATAAACCAACCGACTATTTTTTCCTTTTTTCAGTTGGCCAATCATTTTATTCGTTAATTTTCGATTTTAATTTACCATCAAAATCGAGGAAGAATTATGGAAAAAACTAGACCTATATGATTTTATAACATTCAGATTCCCTACCCTATTTAGAATCAAACATTCTTTGGAGTAATTCGCCGTCTTTGAGCAAACCTAAAGCTCCCTTTTTTACAGATGCTTCATCAAAAGACTTAACATTATCAGGTAATATTCCAGGTTTTATTAATAAAAAAGGAACGGGGTCCGAAGTATGCGTACGCAAAGAGCATGGCGTAGGATGATCTGGCAACAAGGCGAATACTACCTCCTCACCCATATTCTGAATGCCTTCCCATAAAGGTTTTAACAACCTTTTATCAAAATCTTCCACAACCTTCTTCTTTAAGTCCTTATCCCCCTCATGCCCAGCTTCATCTGCCGCTTCCACATGTAAAAAAACAAAATCTGACTTTCGGAGGGCACTAATAGCGGCTGCAGCTTTCCCTTCATAATTCGTATTAAACAATCCGGTTGCACCTTCTACATGAATACTTTCCAAACCAGCTAAACTTCCTATTCCATGAATTAAATCGACTGCTGAAATAACTGCGCCGGAGCTAATACCCCATCGTTCTTTAAATGTGGGAAAACCGGAGGGCCTCCCAGGGGACCAAGGCCAGATACCATTAGCAACAGGTAGGCCTTTCTCTATCCTTTTTTGATTAATCGGATGGGAACTCAATAGCTTGACAGATTGATTGATTAATTTATTTAATATTTTAGCAGTTTGATTATCTCTTGTTTTCGGTTTTGGCAAAAGAGGTTCCATCTCTTCTCCGGGATGATCATGCGGCGGTTGACAATCAACATTGGCCTTTCCATTTTTTAGAATCATCAGGTTTCTGTAACTGACTCCTTGAAAAAAACGGACTCCCTCTTTTGAAAAAGATGAATTTAAAGATTCAATTAATTCCCCCGCTTCCCCACTACTAATGTGTCCGGCCGAATGATTCATCAATTTTCCATTCTCTATGGTTACCAAATTACATCTAAAAACCAGATCGTTATGCGAAACAGGAATTTTTAGAGCAGCGGCTTCTAGAACCCCTCTCCCAGGAAAATATTTTCGGGGGTCAAAACCTAGTATACTCATATTGGCTATTTCACTTCCAGGATGCATCCCACTTGGTACTGATTGCAATAATCCTGTTTGGGCAAGTGAACATAGATGATCCATAACCGGTTTATAAGCAACCATCAGGGGTGTTTTATTATTCCATTCAGGGATTGGTATATCTGCCATCCCATCGGCCAGGACAACTATATATTTCATAGTAAAAGGTTGTATTTTGATGATAATTTAAACCATTTTATATTTCATGTTTTTGAAAAAACAATCCGTGTATTCGGGTAATTTTTTACTTAATGCAAATATCAACTAATCCAAATGTCAATAGTATTAATACATTTTTGCCATCTGTAAGTCTGAATCATAGTTTTCTCTGAATATCGTAAACCTTATATTATACCAAAGGTATGTTATTGTCGTTACACACCTTTCTCATTTCATCAGACCATATACTGGCCTGAATTTCCCCAATATGCGCTTTTCTAAGAAAATACATACATAATCTCGACTGTCCTATTCCGCCTCCGATACTTTGTGGAAATTCTCCCCTGAGTAGACGTCGATGAAAAAGTAATTCTTTTCGGTCTAAGCAATTTTTTATTTTCAACTGCCGAATCAAAGCTTCTCCATCCACCCGTATTCCCATTGAGGATATTTCAAATGCTCTTTCCAGTACCGGATTCCATAACAATATATCACCATTGAGGCCAGGAAGCCCATCGTCCGCTAAAGTACTCCAGTCATCATAATCAGGGGCCCTCCCATCATGAGGCTCTCCATTCGACAGTGCTCCCCCAATTCCAATTAAAAAAACAGCGCCGAACTCTTTACAAATTACATCTTCTCGTTCTTTTGGGGTAAGATGAGGATATTTTTGAAGTAGCTCTTCGCTGTGAACAAAATGTATTTTAGAAGGCAAGAGCGGAGTTAATTGTGGATATTTTTCATATAGAATAAATTCCGTCCTTTTTAATACTTCATAAATGCTTTTCACTATTTTCTTTAAAAAGCAAAGATTCCGTTCTTCTGGGGTTATTGAACGTTCCCAATCCCACTGATCAACGTAGATGGAATGAGTGTTATCCAGAACCTCATCTGGTCGAATAGCATTCATGTCGGTATATATTCCAAAACCGGGTTCAATGTCGTAATCGGTAAGTACCATTCTTTTCCATTTTGCCAGACTATGCACAATTTCCGCCTCTTTATCTCCTATATCTTTGACAGGAAAAGTTACAGGTCTTTCTGTTCCGTTTAAATCGTCGTTAATACCTGTTCCTTTTAAAACAAATAAAGGAGCCGTTACTCTTCTTAACCGTAATTCGGAAGATAATCCCGATTGAAATGAATCTTTGATCACAGTTATGGCATGTTCTGTTTGCTTTAAATCCAGTAATGGCCTATATCCTTTAGGAATAAATAAATTATCTATCATAATTCAATCTATACAAATATAAACGTTTGGTTACTGTACAAAATTACGCAGGTAAATTACAATTAAAAAATTTTTAAACACAAATTTTGTCATATTATCACTGTATGATTGATTTTTTTTATTATTTGAAATAATTCACTTCAAAAATATGATTTTTTCAACTCCAATATTTTGAAAAAAGGCCATTCAAGTAGGTAGTTTTAGTTTAAAAAACCGAGAAACTTTTTATTCGGCCATTAGACTCTACCATATTTTTATAGTTTTTATACTGAACAAGATAGAAAAGAACACTTTTATCATATTTCAAATTCGAGCCCATCGTATGCTAATTTCACATTTCCAGGAAGTTTCTGGGATATATCGGAATAAAAACCGAGATGATGGCTTATATGGGTCAAAAATGCCTGACGTGGCTTTAGTTCATCTATTATTTTCAGGGCTTGCGAAAGATTAAAATGAGAAATATGCTCCCTGATTCTTAAGGCATTAATAACTAATACATCACATTCTTTAAGTTTTTCCATACTGTAATCAGGAATACTGCTGGCATCGGTTATGTAGCTGAATTCGCCAATTCGAAAGCCAGTAATCGGCATTAAATGATGGTATACCCGAACGGGGATAACTTTTAATCCACAAACGTAGAATTCGTTATTGTCTTTAATTTCATTTAATATCAGTTCTGGGACTCCAGGGTATTTATTTTCCTCAAATGCATAAGAATACTCTTGTTTCAAAGCATTAAGTGTCCGTTTTTCGGCAAACAGCCTAACTGGTTCGTTGTTTATCCAGTTGAAAGCACGCACATCGTCCAGTCCTCCTGTATGATCTTTGTGTTCATGGGTAAAGAGAATTGCATTCAACCGTTTCGTTTCGGATGCCAACATTTGTTGACGAAAATCTGGTCCTGAATCAATTACAATAGTAGATTCTTCAGTTTCGATTTTCAAAGAAGAACGGGTGCGTTTGTCTCTTGGATCTCTGGAATGACATACATTGCAATCACAGGCAATCATCGGTACCCCCATTGAGGTTCCGGTTCCTAAAAATTTAATTTTCAATGGAGTATTTTTTTAGTTAGGAGTATCTTTCTGTTTGAAAATAGATTCAATGAATCTTCATTTATTATTCTATACAAATTTAGTATTCATGATAGTTCAATCAACGAATTAAGGTTGAAAAATAAAAACTAATCAGGATATGCGAAAAAGAATCCATTAAAATGAGTCGCGACTGTCTGCATATACCAAAGTAATTTTCTATTTTTACTTTTCATCATTTTCAAAAACATCTTAGATTTTTTATGTCTCAGTTAAAAATATATCGTGCATCGGCGGGATCTGGGAAAACATTTACACTTACCCGGGAGTTTATTCGACTTTTATTTGCTGATCCATTTGAATACCGTCATATATTGGCCGTTACTTTCACAAACAAAGCAACGGCTGAAATGCGTCAGAGGATTCTTAAGAAGATTTATGAATTGGGTTACAAAACAACCGGCCAAACCGATTATTTGGACGATCTTATGGCTGAAACCGGAATGCAGGAGAATCAAGTTAGAAAAAGGGCCCGGTTGTTACTCAGGTTTTTATTGCATGACTTTTCCAAATTTTCAGTAAATACAATAGATAGTTTTTTTCAACAGGTAATCCGTGCTTTTGCGCGAGACGCAGGCCTTCAAATGGGGTTTAGAACAGAATTGGATCATCAATCGGTACTAACTCAAGCCATCGATCGGGTCGTTCTGGAAATAGATATGAAAGGACACGAAGCGATGAAACGTTGGATGATAAACTTCGCGGATAAAAAGATTTCTGAAGGGAAAAGTTGGAATATCAATCGAGAAATCAGCACTTTTTCTGAAGAAATTTTCAAAGAAACGTATCAATCTGCCGCTGAAAGTTTGTCCCGAAAATTGGCAGATAAGAATTTCATGAATTCTTATCTATCTAAGCTCCGTCAAATTATCACGAACTATGAGAATCTGCTCCAACAATTTGGGGAGAAAGGTCTGCAATTGATCAGACAATTCAACCTTGATATCAGTAATGATTTCAACAACGGCAGCAGAAGCAAAATGCTGATTTTTAAAAAAATGGCAGAAAAATATGATTTTAAAGAAGATCACATTCTTGCTTTGCACAATAATCTTTCTTCTTGGAAAAGAAAAAAAAATCCTCCTCATATTGATCATGCCATAGACAACCTTTATCAAGGTGGTTTAAACGATATGCTTGGAGAAATCGTCAACTTCATTCATAGCAACAAAAAGAATTATCTTACAGCTAAAGCTATTCTAAAAAACTTTTATGCGTTAGGAATTATTAACGACGTCAACCAAAAAATCCAAGAAATATCAAGAGAACAAAATGTATTTCTACTGGCCGGGACCAATCATCTTTTATCTCGTATTATCAAGGAGGATGAAGCGCCTTTTATATATGAACGCACGGGAAATCGCTATTCACACTACATGATTGATGAATTCCAGGACACATCCGCCTTACAATATGCCAATTTCAGACCACTTATAATCAATAGTCTGGCGCAAGACAAATTTGCTATGTTGGTCGGTGACATAAAACAATCTATTTACAGATGGCGCAATTCGGACTGGACTCTTTTGGCTGACCAAGTTGAAGAAGATTTCAAAATTTTTGGCGCTGAGGTCAAATCTCTGGATACCAACTGGAGAAGTAGTGACAATATTATTGCCTTTAACAACAGTTTTTTTACGAATGCAGCCAAAGCATTACAAGCCAACATTATTCAACGTGCATCTAACGGTGAAAACCAGGAAATGCTTCCCGATGAGTTCAATTTAAGAATCATGGAAGCTTATAAAGACGTTGTCCAAAAAAAGCCGGCCAAAGATTCCACTAATGAGGGACATGTTTCTTTTTCTTTCTTGGAGGCCGATAAAAAAGAGGAATTTCAAATTAAAACTATTCAAGCGACTGTTGAGCACATCAATAATTTGCTAATGAATGGTTTTTCTTTTTCAGACATTTGTATTTTGGTACGTAAGAAAAGCGAAGGCACCGCCATTACAAAGGCTTTGCTTTCAGGAGAGTATCATCCAGAAAACAAAACTCTGCCTGTTATTAGTAACGAAACGTTGCAATTGAGTAGTTCATCTGCCGTTCTATTTGTTATCAATCATTTAAAATTTATTCAAAATCCTGACGACAAAGTACTTGAAGCATTTATCCGATTGCATTGGGAACGCTATCATCGGGAAAATAACCCTACTCATATCGATGCATCTGGTATTTTCCATAATCCCACCAGGCTTCAAACTTGGGAGGAGCATCTGACCTTTTTATCCAATAAGCAACCTTTTCCATTGTATGACTTGGCAGATGAATTAGTTCGTTTGCTTCCAAGAGAGATTAGAGAGGACCAGGGAATCTATATACAAACTCTTCTTAATAGAATTAATCAATTCTCATCGCGTGAAACGGCTGATCTTAACCTATTTCTTGATGAATGGGAAAAAATCATACGGAACGAATCGGTTATGCTACCAGAAAATCAGGAAGCTATCCAAGTAATGACAATCCACAAATCGAAAGGGCTAGAATTTGAAGCTGTAATCATGCCATTTTGTAACTGGGATCTGGATGCTTCACGACAGCAGAACTTATTGTGGTGTCACCCCCCAAAACCGCCTTTTAATGAATTGGAATTGATTCCTGTCAACTATGAAAAATCACTTATTGATTCTCATTTCCAAAAAGAATATCTACAGGAGCTGATGGATCAATATATCGACAATCTAAACCTGCTTTATGTGGCCTTTACAAGGGCGAAACAGTCTCTTACAGCATTTTGTCAATATTCCAAAAAGGGGCCAACCGACCTTGTAAATGTATCCGACCTTTTATGGTTCCACTTTTTATTAAATCATAAAGATATACCAGGAAAATGGGACGAGGAAAACTATATTTACTCCTTTGGATCTCCAACCCCAAAAGAGGAAGAAAATCTTGAAAAAGAAAAAAAAGAGTCTCCCAGATCCTCTGAATCTTTTCAATTAAATGCCCTAGAAACATATTCTTTTAGGGATAGAATTCACATTCACAAAGAAAGTAATGAATTTTTCGATAACGAATCTATGGAGCATGGCGTTTCGTATGGCAAAATCATGCACCATCTCTTCGAAATGATTGAAACCAGAGATGATCTGAATGAAGCGCTGAAAAATTTGTGGTATGAAGGCAAAATCGAAGAAAAGGAAATAGGCTTTATCCGTTCAAAAATGAATCAATGGTTACAACATCCGGAAGTCCAAAAATGGTTTGACGGATCCTCCAAGGTATTATCCGAAATAGCAATTATAGACAAGGATATTCGACGCCCAGATCGTGTTATGATTAGTGCTGATGCAACCATCGTTGTAGACTATAAATTTGGGAAAGTGGATGAATGGAAACATCATGCCCAAGTTAGAGGGTATATGAATAGCATTAAAAAAATGGGACACCCAAATGTAAAAGGTTACATTTGGTATGTCCCGCATGGTGAAGTAGTCAAAGTTGACAATATGTCAGTCCAAGGGAAACTGTTTTAGTCTACCCAATCTAAAACAGTTTCTTGAGCTTATCTTTTAACTCATCTACTTTTTCCTTTACATTTTCATCTTCCATCAATTTGTTAACTGCCTTTTCCGCTTCTTTCTTCAGTTCTTCTTTGGCTTGACTTTTAAATTCATCGCTCAGTTTAAACCTAAGTTTTGGGTCTTTAACGGTTCCTTTCACCAAAATATCAACCATAACATTATCCATCGATGATGGGATTGACGCCCCCAAAAGGCCTGCGACTTCACCTAATTCCTTTCGACTAACCGGCATTTTTATTGTGTAATCCAATGATTGATCCAATCCCTGAATACCGGAAATTGTCAGCTTCTTACCAAACAAATAAGTAGTAAATGGTTTTACAATAACATTACCATTTTCTAAAACAAAATAAACGGATAAATCTTCTGCTCTAGCCTTTTTGTATTTATCGTTTTTAAGCATTGCAGCTAAGGCATTCTGTACTTTTGCCCCTGATATTTCTACTCCATTGGATTTTAAGAGCCCACCCCCATTAACCGACCTTAATATGGGCGACATATCTTTTCCCATCAAACTATTAAAACTCAATTTTGTAGAAACGGTACCTATAGCTTTTTTAGCAATTGGCATCATGGAATCTACAATACTGAAAGAATTTACAGCTTGGTGAATATCTATGGATTCAAGTCCCATGTCGAAATTAACAAAGGGGCGTAAAGTATCCGAGGTGTTATATTCTCCTGTGATAACCATTGCTCCATTTAGCATATTGGATTTTAAGCCTTCAAGAATAACTTTGCCGCCAACTATACGTATGGTTCCCTTCACATTCGACATGGTCAGTTTATCGTAAAGCAATTTATCGATATCGCTATTAAGCGTGAAATCCAGATTTTGGGGGACTAGAACAAGCTCCATCGATGTAGTATCTTCTTTTACTGTGGTTGTATCCTCTCCGGCCAGTTGCATCAATTCGTTCGTATTAATCAGTTTAGAAGAATGATCAAGACGCCCTCTTAGGGTACCGTCCTTCAAAACATAAGAAAGGTAGTTCTCTAACTTTCCTTTCAGATTAAAGTCACTACTTCCCAGAGAACTTTCAAAGGATTTTAATTCCATTGCTCGCGGTGATATATAAAGATCAGCCTCTGAAATTTTGAAAGCTTGTGGCCATCCGGCCATTTGAAAAATGAAATTTTTTAAAGTAATGGCACCATTGGCTTTTATATTTTCATATTGCTCTTTTTCAACCATACGATAATCTCCATCGATTCTGATATCAGCCGAAATAATCCCACCCATTTCCATACTGTCCATGGGAATGGCATCAGCCAAGGATGCCAGATCGATGGTTCCGTTCATTGCCCCTTTGAATGTGGCATTAGAAACAGGCGTCACAATTTGCAATGAGGCATCAAAGGGATTCTCTCCTAATTTGAAGTGGAATTTATTGATATTTGTAATGGTTTTATCCAAAGATCCGCCAGGATTTTTCATCTGGGCATCGACCTGAATGTTTTCAATAGATTTGGGTAAGTCCGGATATTGAATACTTCCGTCCATCACCTTTAATACAAGATCGAAAGCTGGTAAGTGCTCCGCATCTTTAAATCTTCCATTTGCACTGGCTTCCAAAATCATGGTTCCTTTAGTCTGAAGTTCTTCAAAATCCTGCAAGTATACTTCTGGAACCATTGAAAGTAGCGTCTTAAAGCTTGTCTCTCGCGTCAAGAGTTTTACATCTAAATCATAACCTTCTTCCAGCATACCAAATGTCCCCTCAAATCCCAGTGCCAGATCATTAAAATGTAACTCATTCTCTTTAAAGGTAAAAATCATATTTTTTAAGTCAGCTCCAATTATGGCATCCAAAGATATAGTGGCATTTTTTACATATTTGGTTTCCTCCATTTGAAGACTAAACTTTTTTATTTTACTGCTTAAATCAAGGTTTGTCGACTCTTGCGAAAGATCCCCTTTCATAGTCAGATTAAAATCCTCTATGGCCGTAACAAACTGCATCGTTTGATCAGAAAAGATCAATTTGGCATTTTTAATCTCAAAAAGGTTTAAACTTATTTTAAAATCAGATGATTCAGTAGTATCCTCTTGTTCCTCTTCCATTCCTGAAACCGGAACAATATCCCAATTGGCAATAGAATCTTTATTAACTTCAAGCCACGTTTGAGGCGAATCCAACATTACTGAATTAATTAATATACCATCACCGCTAACTGCACTCCATAAATCGATGCTTGCGGAAAATGATTTAATTTGCAATAATGTATCCCCTGTAAATGGTGCTTGGTTGACAATGGTTAATCCGTCCAATCCCATGGATAAATTAGGAAAGTGCCTAAACATGGACAAACTAAATTTATCAAAAGAAACGGTAGCCGTGATATTGTCATTGATTACGTCAACTACTTTTTGCTCTATTTTTCCTTTAAACAACGAGGGAATAATCAATAAGAGCAATAGAATTAGGCCTATGATACCACCTATTATCTGCAAAAATCGTTTCATATAAATTCTTAAGATTAAGTTATTGGTTTGTGTTGAATTAATTCATTCGTATAAAATTTATTTAAGTCATTGGTCTAATGGAACTCGCATGGCTCATGGTTTTTTCTTTAATCTTTCTGACCATTGCCTAACCACGAATGCCAATTGAATCAAATTTAAGAAAAGGAAGCTGATAAATCGGTATTTCTCCGTTAAAGTTTTTTAATAAAGTTAGCAGTACAAATCCATTTCCAATACCTATGAACAATAGAACCAACTCATAGCTTTAAAAATTTGAGTAAAATTGTTGTATTACAAATTAACCGTTAACATGAGATTTTTTATTTAAGGATCAATTGTTGAAAAACAACATATCCAATAATGAGATCAATTAGGTTAAAAAAGTATCAAATCTGTCCATAAAGATCATACTCTTCGGCAGCTGTAATTCGAACCTGGTAAAATTGACCAATCTCAAGATCATTTGTAGCTGAGATTAAAACTTCAGGATCCACTTCGGGAGAATCATAACTGCTTCGACCAATAAAATAATCTTTCTCTTTTCGGTCGATAATTACCTTTAAAGTTTGACCGATTTTCTGTTGATTTTGCTCCTGACTAATTCCCTGTTGTAAAGCCATAATTTGATCGGCTCTCTTCTGTTTTATTTCGGCAGGAATATTGTCTTCATAATTTTTCCAGGAATAGGTATCCTCTTCATGCGAATAAGGAAATACCCCCAATCTTTCAAATCTCGTAGCACCCACAAATTCAATGAGTTCTTCAAAATCCTGCTCCGTTTCACCAGGATGACCGGTAATTAAAGTTGTTCGGATATGGATCCCAGGCACTCTTTTCCTTATCTCTTGGATCAATGCAATGGTTTCATCTTTAGAAACGTTTCGTCGCATTATTTTTAGCATATGGTCAGAAATATGCTGTAAAGCTATATCCAAATAAGCACAAACCTTTGGATTGTTCGCCATTACATCCAGAACATCCATTGGAAATCCGGCAGGATAAGCATAATGAAGTCGTAACCACTCAATACCATCCACTTTCGAAAGTTCCTCAATCAATGGAGCTAACATTGGTTTTTTATAGAGATCCAAACCATAATAGGATAAATCTTGCGCAATAATCTGTAACTCTTTAACACCTTGAGAGGCTAATATTCTTGTTTCTTCCACTAACTCCTCTATGGATTTGGACTTATGCCTTCCGGTGATAATTGGTATTGCGCAATACGAACAAGTACGGTTACACCCCTCCGAAATTTTCAGATATGCATAATGACTAGGAGTTGTAAGTGATCTCTCATGAATCAAATCCTTTCTAAAAGAGTTGCCTAACTCGGATATGAGTTCTTTCCAATTAAATTTTCCATAAAATTTATCCACTTCAGGAATCTCCTCTCCCAGCTGACTAAAGTATCGTTCAGATAAACAACCCATAACAAATAATTTCTGAATTTTACCTTCTTTTTTGGCTTCGGCAAAATCCAGAATAGTATCTATACTTTCCTCTTTAGCATCTCCAATAAATCCACAAGTATTGATAACTACAATTTCTCCCTTCGGGTCTGACGGATCATGTTCAATTTTATAACCTTCAGCTTCGAACTGTCGGATCAGAAATTCTGAATCCACCAAATTTTTGGAACATCCCAGGGTAATAACATCAATTCGCTTCATCCGTTATCCTATAAGTTACTTTTTTTATCGTATTTAAGTCTATCGTGGGCAATGAATCATTACTAAAAAAAGGTCTGAAATGGGTTTTTTATTTCCGGAGGGGTTCTTTAATAAGTAATTTTTATTGATTTACAAACGTTATTAGCAGCTCAAAACCAGAAAGAATCATTGTATCATTATAATTTTATACGATCCCGATCTTAAAGCAATAAAAAACAATTAGGAATTCTAATTGCTTTTTAAAAACGAAATCGAAGATGAAAGGAGTCATCTTTTCAATGCAAAAGGCACACCCACCTCACTAATAGTATTACCAACTTACATCCTTCTATTTTCAATATCTTCTTTGTCGAAATGATTATACGAAATATTTTCCCAAATCAATTATTCTCCAAACAAGGAATCAACAAAGACTTTGCGATCAAAAATTTGCAAATCATCAATTCCTTCTCCTATTCCTATGTACTTGACAGGTATTTTGAATTGGTCTGAAACACCAATTACCACTCCTCCTTTAGCAGTTCCATCCAGTTTAGTTATTGCCAAAGCCGTTATTTCCGTGGCTTTTGAAAACTGTTTGGCCTGTTCAAATGCATTTTGGCCAGTAGATCCGTCTAAAACAAGTAAAATTTCATGTGGAGCCCCGGGAATAATTTTCTGCATTACCTTCTTCACTTTGGTTAACTCGTTCATCAAGTTAACTTTGTTATGTAAACGCCCTGCTGTATCTATGATAACCACGTCTGCATCTTTTGATTTGGCAGAAGATAAAGTGTCAAAAGCAACGGAAGCTGGATCTGACCCCATTTTTTGTTTAACCAATGGTACATCCACTCTGTTGGCCCATATTTCAAGCTGTTCTATGGCGGCTGCCCGGAAAGTATCCGCTGCGCCAAGAACAACACTTTTCCCGGCAGTTTTGAATTTATGAGCCAATTTCCCGATAGTGGTTGTCTTACCCACTCCATTCACTCCTACCACCATAATGACATATGGCTTTTTGTCGGCGGGCAAGTCAAAATCTTCCACCTTTTGACTTTCATTTTCTGCCAGTAAAGCAGCGATTTCTTCCCTTAAAATGGTATTAAGCTCGCTCGTATCCAAGTATCTGTCACGGGCAACGCGTTCTTCAATCCTTTCAATAATGCGGATAGTAGTATCTACTCCCACATCTGAAGTAATAAGCACCTCTTCAAGACTGTCCAGAACATCATCATCCACTTTTTTCTTGCCAACAACAGCTCTGGTCATCTTTTTCAAAACACTTTCCTTCGTTTTGGCCAGTCCTTTTTCCAGATCCTCCTTTTTATTTTTATTCAAACCGCCGAATATTCCCATAATTAACCCAATTTATTGCGAACACAGTACCATAAATTACTGCCTGAATTTTAAAATTTTGAATGGTCAAAGATAAACAATACTCTTGATATTTATAAAAAAAGAACCTGTCAACAACCACTAAATAGAGTTATTGACAGGTTTTTTCTATATTAAGATCAATAAATCGATCACTTTCTATAGATATTATCCAAGAAGTGATATCAGCACTCCGGCGGCAACGGCAGATCCGATAACACCCGAAATATTTGAAGCCATGCAGTATTGTAACAAATGATTGCTGCTATCATACTTGAGCCCCATTTCATTGGCTACTCTGGAAGCCATCGGAACAGCACTCAACCCCGTTGCACCCACAAGAGGATTGATTTTTTTCTTTGAAACAAGATTATAAACTTTCACAGCCAGGATTCCTCCGGCAATAGACAAGGCAAAGGCTAAAAAGCCTCCAACAATAATACCGATCGTTTTAAAATCAAGAAATACCTCTGCTGTCATGGTAGCCCCAACCGAAAGACCCAAAAATATAGTTGCCGTATTCATAATGGGACCAGTGGCTGCATCTGCAAGACGTTGCGTAACAGTACCTATCTCTTTAACCAAATTGCCAAACAGCAACATCCCCAACAATGGGACGGATGATGGGACCAAAAAAGCAATGATAACGCCAAGTACAATTGGAAAAATTATTTTCACAGTCTTCAAATTCTTTATTTGATACTTGGGCGGATATAATTTATCCTGCTTTTTCATATTGATTTGAAACTCCTTTTTGGTCATCAAAAAATTGGCAACCAACGGAATAATCACAGGTACCAGTGCCATGTAGGAATATGCTGCAATAGCAATAGGTCCAAGCAAATGAGGTGCTAACAGTATCGTTGTATAAATTGCTGTAGGTCCATCAGCTCCACCAATAATCCCTAATGAACCGGCTTCTTTAGGGGTAAATCCTAATGCTATGGCACCAAAAAACACACAAAAGATTCCCAGTTGTGCAGCTGCTCCGAAGAAAGCCAACCTTAAATTGCGAAGCATCGGGCCAAAATCAGTTAATGCTCCAACACCCATAAATATTATGGGAGGCAAAAAACCTGTTTTGATAAGGGAATAATAAAGATAATTCATTATTCCATATTCATGGGCTATTTCGAACAAATTCATGTACCGATGTTCCGGCAGTTCAATCATTTCTGAAGGAACCACTCCCATATTTCCACCTGGAAGGTTAGCCAGAATTATACCGAAGCCAATAGGCACTAATAACAACGGTTCATATTTTTTGGCAATTCCCAAATAAAGAAGCACCCCACCTATTGCGATCATTAACAACACACCGGGGTTATCTGCGATTTGCCCCAGTGCGGTCATTTCATATAATTGATTCAAAATTTTCATAATACAAATTTCCTAATACGGAAGAAATTGATTCTTTTAGAAACACTTTTTCTTGCTAACCAAGAATTACCAGTTCATCGTCTTCCTCAACATCACTTCCGTTTTCCTTAAGGATTTGTTTGATCACTCCTCCTTTGTCAAAGCGAATGGCATTATAGGTTTTCATGGCTTCAACATATCCCAGCAGATCACCTTCTTTCACGGTGTCTCCAACTTTAATAGCTTTTTCGCTTGAATCTTTGGTCAAGTAAAATTTTCCTTCCAGGGGTGATATTACAGACTCTCCATTGGTATCAGAAACCTGAGGTTTATTATCCGGTTTTGAATTTTTGTTAGTGCCAGAAGTATCCTGTCCGTTCCCGTCATAAGAGACCGTTACATCGAAACTCTCACCATTTACATTAATGGTCATTTTAGAAGGTGAAATGCCCAAAACAGGAGCTGCAGAAGTTTGTCCACCAACTTTTTCCGAAGCAGTTTCTTTTTCGGCCTTTCTTTGTTTCAGGTCTTCTTCAAATGCCTCTTTGGCTTTACCAGATTTATAATCCCTGTATTGTTCAGGATGCATTGCCAGTTCTAACAATTCTTCATCATCCTGCCCATAATCCCAACCATTTTCATCCATCTCTTTGCGGAATTTTTCCAATGCATCAGGATATGGTTCTTGTGGATGTCCGGTGAAGAATTCTTTTCCTTCTTTTTGGGCCAAATTAATGATTTCCGGTGCTAATTTTCCAGGTAATTGTCCACTCTTTCCGAGAATCATATCCCAAATATTATCAGCAATCATACTCCAACGCTCACCACCTTTTTCCAATTGAATTACATTCATTAAAGCTAGATTCTTAACATATTGACTAAATGGTGTTACTAATGGAGGATATCCCAATTTTGGCCAAATGAATTCAACTTCTTCGAAAAGTTTGATGAGAAGTTCATCTTGAGAGAGTTCCGACATTCCACGTTTTTTCTTCCATTTGTTAAGACTAGCCAGGTTTTTCTCTAGGTCTGCCATTAAACTTCCCATCATACCTCCGGGCAATCCAGAACCAATGAGCAATGAGTTCATCAAACGATTTTTAGGATTGATGTAATACCCTAAAAAGTCATCGATAAATTCTTGAGTCAGTTTCCGAACTTCCATGTATGCATTCATATTCACTTCGGGTACTTCAAAGCCGGCATCTTTCAGCATGGCCTGAACGGTCAGGACGTCCGCATGTCCAGTTCCCCATGATAACGGTTCCATGGCAACATCTACGTAATCAACTCCTGCACGAGCCACTTCCAAAATGGTCGCAACAGAAAACCCGGGACCTGAATGTCCATGATATTCTATCGGAATGTCTTTATGTTTTTTACGTATTCCTGTTACAATTTTCCCCAACCAAGCCGGACGAGCAATACCAGCCATATCTTTCAGGCATATTTCATCCGCTCCGGCTTTAATCAATTGATCTGCCAAATCAATGTAATAATCAACGGTATGCACCTCCGAATAGGTAAGACTCATGGCAGCTTGTGATATCATGCCACCTTCTTTGGCATACTTAATGGAGTCGATTATATTTCTTGGATCATTTAACCCGTCAAACGATCGTGCAATATCGGTACCTTGCTGTTTCTTAACCTTAAACATCAACTTGCGCACATCTGCCGGAACTGGCGACATGCGAATTCCATTAAGCGCCCGTTCGAGCATGTGTGTCTGTATTCCGGCTTCATTAAAAGGCTTTGTCCAGGCTCTCACAGCTTGATTAGGGTTTTCACCAAATAACAGGTTTATTTGTTCAAATCCTCCTCCATTGGTTTCTACCCGATCGAAGCACCCCATGTCAATGATTGCCGGTGCAACACGTTCCAATTGATCTTTGCGTGGCACATACTTTCCTGATGATTGCCACATATCCCGATATAACAGGGAAAAGCCTATTTTTCTACCCATATCTCTATCTTAATTTTATTGTTTTTTTCTGATATCAACAATTGTTCCCCGGCCACCTGTTACATGGCTAACAGTTGCTACTATGGCCGCTAATTGAGAGGAACTCATTCCGCTTTTATTTATGTTTTTTCGGTTTTCCTTCTCATCTCCCGGGAAAAAACGATTTACAAAAAGGATTATCGAATTACCAACCAAAACAACTAAAAACAGAACGGCAAAAACCGTTAACATTCCTACCCCCAAAAGTATCCATGCCTCTTCGAAATATGCTTCCATATTACAATTTCGTTTTCAAATTAAAACTTGATTGTTTTATTTTTATCAAAAATGTTGCAATAATAGTAGATTTTATATTTATTTATAAAGACTACAATGAGAACATTCCATTAAATTTACTGGTTATCCTTTCTAATAAATTAATTTTCTGAACAATAGAATTTCCTTAAAAAACCAAAACATTTAAAGCTTTTTTTCTCTATTCCATTTTGAATTGAAAGGATTAACATTTTTTTAATTAAAAATCATCAATCAAGGTTAAACAAAAATTCATAAAAAAAGCATTTGCTGCCCTTTATCCCCCAAAAACAAGGTAGGATCTTTATAACGTTGATAGCCGTACTTTTTTATCTGGGAAACAGACGGCGACCCTTACATTTTTAGTTGTTTTTTTGTAAGATAAAAAGAAACTTTAATGCTAATATTAAAACATGCATCTTGGCCAAAATTGAAGGATCTGTTTATTGAAACCAATGTTGCCAAAAGGCTTAAAATTAGAGCTACTTGAATCTCCCCAATAGGGATTCTGTTTTACAATTAGCAATATAATTTAGCCCATAAGAACCCTCAAAGATGGACCTTATTAAATAGAGTTGATTTGAAATGTATTATTTGAAAGAAAGTAAATTTAATTATCCATATTGACAGAAGAAATTTTAACCGACGAGATAACGATTCTTTTTAAAGAAGAATTCAAACTCATCGTCCATATTCCTTAACAGCCTCGTACATGGCTATTACATTTTCCACGGGTGTTTCAACTTTAAGCTTATGTGATGGCCCCAAGATAAATCCACCTCCCGGTGCCATAATATTGAGTAATTCTTTAACCCCCTCTTTTATGCGATGAGGCGTACCTTTTCGCAAAAGCAATTCTTCATCCAGCCCACCCGAAAAAGAGATCATCTGACCAAAGTCTTTTTTCAAACCATCCGGTGCCATTCCAGCTGCTCTGGTTTGAATGGGATCTAATACGTCGGCACCAAGAGCAATAAACTCAGGAATCAATTTTCGTACACCACCGCAACTGTGCATATAAAATTTAACGCCCAGATCGTTGGGAATGGAAATAAACTTTTCAATTGCCGGCTTGCAGTATTGGTTCCAGGTATCATTACTAATAATTAATCCTCCTTCAGCACCAAAATCATCAGCGACTCTTATTAGATCTACTCTGTCTTTAGCTACTTCAAAAAAGTCGTGAATGAAGGCTTCGTAAAATCGGGTTACTTTTTCAACCAACACACTAAAAAACCTGGGGTTATACATCATTACCTCCAAAAAAGAGTCCCGTCCTACCAATCTTTGGATAATGCGAAACAGTCCCGGCGAGGAATACCCCGGAGCTGTCATAACCGCGTAATTTTTATATTTTTCGCACTGGTCGGACAACGTTGAAAAATCAAACAAATCTGTTGTGGGCCAAGGGTAATCCTCCAAATATGCAGGATCGGTTATGCCCTGTAAAGGAAATTTTACGACTTCCCAGTAACGTAAATCACCATGTCCCACAAGCTTATAATCCACACCCCAGATATCTTTTTTCACACCTATCTCCCGATTAATTAACTGAGGCCCAATATAATCCGGTTCCACCCACCTAAAATCTATATCCAGATAATCAAGCAATTCATCCATGTCCGAAAACCCCATCTGGGATATCATTTTTTCAGTGAATTCAGGAACTGCCCAATAAAATACCGGCACCCGATCCGGTTCTTCATGGCTTAGCGCGGCTAATACTCTTTCTTTATGGTTCATACGTTTAATTTTTTAATAACAAAATAGGAAGCTTCCTGAATTACAGGAACTTATTTAAACATAGCCCTCTGAGTATCTCTTGACAAATAATTTTGTCATTTTACTGCCCATAAACTTCGAAAGTTAATCAAATTTATAAAAGATTGTTCTCAAAATCATCTCTTTTGTTTTCTGGTCTTTAATAACAGTTAGCTCCTTTTTGCCTTGCTAGGCCTAAAACAGCATGCCCATTCTAACAACAAAAATGATATTATACAGGCAACTCAGAGGCTTGAAGATGTTTGATGAAGTGTTTTTTTATTCTTTAATCAGGTGTTGAGCAGCAAACACCTACTGTTTTGAAAAAACAGGTTACAATTTGGAATTTTAACGATCATTTAATTTTGGGTTCTCTGCTTGAAATAAAAACGAATAAAATTCATTACATGGCAAAAACACAGCAATAATCTTAAACTGTCTTCACCTTGAATGAATAGATTCCATCGCTTCAAAATTCAAGAAACACGCAATCTTCTTTAGCCATATTTTTTGACTCTACCAAGATTGTTTTTCAAAAGAAAAATTTACTTTTGCGGCTTTCAAAAAAACAGGCAGAACTAAGAATAGTGAGCCGTTTTGATTTAATGCAGAAAGAGAAATAAATAAAAAAAGTTAACCAGATTAATTATTTGCAAATGAAACGAGCATGACCAATGTGGGATTGTCACAAATGAGTAGGTCTAAACCCTCAGTCATGCAAATTCAATTCGACCAAGAATTTAAATATTTCTATTCTAATGAATATAATTATTTGGCTTGATTATATCGGAACGATGGTATTTGCCATCAGTGGAGTCTTAACTGCCGGCAGTAAAAAGCTGGATTTATTTGGAGCATTGTTCATCGGTGTTGTAACCGCCATCGGTGGTGGAACCACCAGAGATCTGCTTTTAGGGGTAACACCAGTTACTTGGCTGCAAGGATATGAATACATCACGGCTATCGCCATTGGTTTTATCATCACCTTTTTATTTAAAAAATGGGTTGTCCGCTTACGCACCACTCTATTTCTTTTTGATACTATAGGAATCGGTATTTTTACAATAATAGGCCTCGAAAAAGCCTTGAATCTGGGCGTTAATCCAGCTGTTGCAGTAATAATGGGGATGACATCTGCAGTGGTTGGTGGTGTTGTGCGAGATACTCTCACCAATGAGGTTCCATTAATCTTTCACAAAGAAATTTATGCTACAGCCTGCATTACAGGTGCCATTTGCTATTTGGGATTTCGGTGGTTAGAACTGCCACAAACCATCAACGAAGTACTGACGGTAGGAATTATTATCACTATTCGCCTTCTTTCTATTCGATTTAATATATCCTTGCCGGTGTTTAAACACCCGGAACATTAATCATCATCTTCAAGACTTTCTGCAATATTCCAATAAGTTTGTGCTTTGTCCATTTCCCCCAGTCGGGCACATACATCGCCCAGTTTTTTATAAATGCCCGGATGGGACTGTTGCAAATTGGAAGCCTCCAATAAGTCTTGATAAGCTTCGGATAATTGACGCAACTGAATACGTACCTTTCCACGCCCATAAAGCGCTTCAAAATGGCGTTGTTTAATTTTTAGTACTGCGGAAAAATCTTTTTCTGCACTTTCCAGATCTCCGGTTTTTGCTAAAAGATTTCCTCGCCGTAATAATGCATCAATAAATTTAGGATTGAGACTTAGCGCCTTGTTGAGATTGGCAAGAGCACTTCTTTGATCTTTAAACTTCACTTCACATTCGTTCGCCATCAAAAAGTACTCCCTAGCAAATTCTTCCACATTCTTTTGCTGCCGTATCAGTTCCTCTTCCAGGTCCTCAATCTTTGCTTTCATTTGATCCACAAAGGTCATTTGCCATGCCATAAAACGCTGAATTTCGGGTCTGAGAAGATCATCTTTTCTATAACCTACGGCTTTTCCTAAATGCTGTGCAGCTTCCAACCAATTACCTTGTCGAAAGCTTTTCAATGCAGAGATGTAAGAGATGTCGGCCTTGGCTTTCTCCAGCTCTTCCCTAATAAGTCGCTGATCATTGGCCGTCCGGGCAAATTTTTTGACCTGAGGATTAACAATTATATCACGCAAAGAGACCGGTGTTTTCAAGACAATCCCCTGCAAGGAACGACATCTACTTAATGCCACATAAAGCTGACCACCAGCGAAGGCTCCACCGCTAAAATCGATAACGACCTTTTCAAAAGTCAGCCCCTGACTTTTATGTACCGTTATTGCCCATGCCAGCCGCAGCGGAAATTGAGTAAATGACCCTATTTCCTCCTCAATGATCCGGTTGTTTTTTTCATCGTAACGATAACGGACATTCAGCCATTTCTCTCTGGTTACCAAATGTCTCTGATCGTCTTCTGTACGAACGAATATTCCGTCATCAGTAATTTCATCAACCAGTCCCAACGAGCCATTGTACCACCGATGTTGCGGATCATTTTTCACAAACATGACCTGCGCATTCTCTTTCAAGACAAGTTCTTTCAACGTAGGTAACGCTGATTCCTGAAACTCACCACTTATTTCCCCTTCCAGAGTTACCGAATCTCCGGGCAGCTCATTTAGCTTTTTGTCATTGATATAATCGACCGTATCTCTTCGAGGTGCAAGAGTAATAAACATTTCATCGGCCGGTGGTTCAAATTTTCTATCCAGTTGCTTATTAATGAGTGACAAATCATTGGATGTAGCCGCATTTACCCTGATTTTATCCAGCATACTCAAAAAAGCAGTATCCTTTTGGCGATACACTTTTTTCAGTTCAATCTGAACCAGTGAAATGCGGGTAAAAACTCTGGCGGAAAAGAAAAATGGCGAATGATAAAAACGACTCAGGATTTTCCAATCATCGGATTTAACGACTGGTTCCAACTGGAAGGCATCCCCCACCATCAATATCTGTTTTCCTCCGAAAGGCAACTTACTTTTGGTATAAACACGAAGCACCTGATCGATAAAATCCAAAATGTCGGCTCTCACCATTGATACTTCATCAATAATGAGCAGCTCAGTTTCCTTAATTAATTTGATCTTCTCTTTATTATATTTAAGGAAATCATATATACGACCATCTTTGGTGGACAAATCAGGATCGTCATGCAGAATGGGCCGGAAAGGAATCTTAAAAAAAGAATGCATCGTTACCCCGCCGGCATTAATAGCTGCTATTCCTGTAGGTGCCACTACGATAAACTTTTTATGGGTATTTTCACTGATATAACGCAGGAAAGTGGATTTCCCCGTCCCTGCTCTACCGGTAAGAAATACTGACGTATTGGTATATTGTATCAATTGTAGGGCATTCTGAAATTCCCTATTATCCAGATCTATATTTCCTGGTAACTCCATCATTGTACTTCTTCTGTTTCCGTATCAATCTCAAAGGATCCATATCGTTTTATTACACTGTATGCTTCATAAACACCCAGTTCTCCGGCTTTGCTTAAATCCAGTGTGCCTTCTGATTTGTTGCCAAGAAAAATCCTGATTAATCCCCTATTAAAATACGCTTCCGCAAATTCTTCATTTTCATCAATGGCTCTACTAAAGTATCGATCAGCCTCTTCAAAGTTTCGAAGAATACTGTTCATATATCCCAAATTAAACCAAGCAAACTCAAATTTGGGTTCTCGATCTATCACTTTCTGCAAATCTTCGATAATCCTATTATAGCTCATCAAGGTTTGCCGACTTAATTCTTCTTCATTGTCCTTTTCTGCTATCAAGAGTGACGGATCGGCCGAAACTTTTTGACTGTTAATTTCCTTAAGGGTCTGCTCCATCTTATAGCGTGTATAAGCCCTTGCAAAATAGGCCAAATAGTAATCGGGTTGAAGTTCTATAACCTGATTAAAATTGTCTATCGCATTATTAAGATTCAAAACATCCATATAAAGCAGACCGCGTTCCATCAATAAATTCACTACTCTATTTTCAGCCGTCGCGGAATCAATCTTTTTGTCCAATAATGCTATGGTTTTAAATATTTCGGCAGAAGTATTCCGGTCAGGTTCCCTTGTGGCATTAGAAATTTCAAGGGGGCGCGAAAAGAGGAGCGAATTTTCAAGCTTTTCCACATCCTTTTCGAAATAGCGCACCCGATGTACCAATGTGTCGCCTGGGAAAAACGTAATGCCATAAGGTGCTTGCAAATCAACAATTATATTCCGGTTTTGTATTCTTCCGCGCAAAGTACTGGGGGTAAGTTGTTCCGGCTGATCGGTTCCAAAATCTTCAAGTACTGCAATTTTATTGTAATTGCGAATATTTTTGTCGCCCTCCTTTTTAGTCTCCTTGCGTTTGGAACTTTTTCCTTTTTGGTCAGCCTCCTTTTGGTTGGCTGCAGTTAACGGACCGGAAGTGGATTGTCCTATTTTTCCCCTGCGGTCCATCTCTATTTTCATGGCCGTGTTATAGTCCAGTTGAGCAGCCTCCGCCTGCCCCAAAGCTTGTTTCACCTCTGCTCGGTTATAATAAACCGGCGCAAAATCGGGATAGGCATCTGCAACCACATTAAAATCAGATAATGCATTTCTAAATTCCCCTTTCTCTTTGTATAGCATTCCTCGATAATATAGCGTCGGAAGATCATCCTCACGAAGCGCCAAAACTCTGGAAAAATCTTCTATTGCTCCGTCCAAATCCCCTATTTCGGCTCGAAGAATCCCTCGATTGTTGTATCCAATAGCGTTGCGTGGTTCCATTTCAACAAACTTATCGAAATCTTCCATCGTACCTCTCAAATCATCTATTTGGTAACGAATTATTGCACGGTTCATATAAAAAGAGGCTTCATCGGGCCTTAGCTTTATGGCTTCCCCAATATCTGCCAGTGCCGCGTCGAAATCACCACGATAATATTCTATCATTGATCGGTTAACATACCCATCGGGTATATATGGGTTGGTTTCGATGGCTTTGGAAAAATCTGCCAAAGCACCTGCTGTGTCTTGTGCAGAAAATTTGGCGAGTCCACGATTCAAATAAGCCCTTAACAAATTTGGAGACTGTTTTAATACATCAGAATAAGTTTCTATGGCTTTATCAAACTGCTCGGTTTGAATGTAGGCGATCCCCAGATTGATCATCAAATTAATATTCAAAGGATCTACTTCCAGTCCTCTTTTAAAATCCTTGATGGAAGCCTCGGGTTGTTTCATTTTCTGATATAATATTCCTCGTAAACTGTAGGCATCAATGAGGTAAGGATTTCTTTTTAAAGCATTATCACAATCCATCAACGCACCATTGTAATCTTCCAGATAATATTTCCCCAAGGCTCGATAAAAATAGGGCTCAGCCAAATAGGGTTTGGCTTTAATGACCTGATTAAAATATTGAATGGCAAGAATATAATCCTCAAAATATAAGGCATTCCGACCGATGATGGTCATCCGATCGGTATCGATCTGTGAACGGACACTGCCTGTCACTACCATCAACAATAATGTAATAATGAAAATTGTTTTTTGCATATATCGGATCTGATCAGTACCTGAAATTAATTTCTAATTTTCCCTTGTTACCCTCTCCATCAACGGCCTCGACCACCAAGGTGTGCATGCCGTTTTCAAGAAACGGAACTTTTTTAAAATAACCAATTAATTGACTTTTTTTGGGATCATATTCAAAAAGACTCCAGTTGCCATCAATGGTTGCTTTATAAGTACTTATTCCTGAAAAGTCATCTTTAACGTTCAAAACTATTTTTTTGCGACCAGCGTAATTCATCTGCGAAGGGGGATTTTTCAATGTCATCTTGGGTGGTATGGTATCCCGAAAAATCAAGTATTCCCCACATTCCCGGGTTTTTATTACAAAATGTGTACCTTCAATGCTTCCGCCTGCGTATTGGACCTTTAGATTCGAACCTATTTTTGCTCCACAAAGCCCCTTTTTATCCACATGAGGATCGATCGGAATCCTTATTTCAAACGTTTTATGAACAGGAATGGTTTTATCAAAAACGGAAAAGACCGTTCCGGAAAGAGAAATCATGGATTCCCTGACGTAAATATCACCGCGGAAATTCCGATAAAAACTCTCCTGATCAAACCTGACCCGATGATTCTTTTCTTCATAATCAAAAGGCTTTGAGGCATCCACAAAGATTAAACTGTCTTCTCCCAAGGTTTTGGGGGCGGACAAAACGTCAACACCTACGACCTCAAATCTTAATGGGGACATATTCCCTGAAACATCTTTAACAATGTAGCTAAAATTATAGGTCGATCCGGCCTTCATCTCTATCTCACCCCGAGATTCATCGGTTTGATACACATCATTAAAATTTAACGGATCAACAAAACTTTTTTGAATGACCCGACCTGTTTTAACCTTTTCCGCATAGTCAATATGGCTGTTCAAATAACGCGTATTATCATACAAGAAACCGTCTATTTGGTAAGAATACACCTTTCGGTCATTGACGTTCAATTCGATATTGTGTACGCCACATTTTCTCCACGAACCGTTATAATAATCTATAACCTCAATTCCAATTCCGATCTTTCCCGACGCAGTAATTCGAGGTTGATGCTTCAAATGAAATGCGCCGTCATAAAAAACAACTGGATAATAGTGAGCTTTTGCCTTTCCGTTTATTCGGGCATCTTCCGATAAAGGATATAATTTTATTCCAGATATGTGAGGTCTTACATCATCCCTGACCGGGTTCGGAAACATGAGTGGATCGATGGGACGCTGTTGGCGAGTTTCCCTGATTTCAAAATGCAAATGAGGACCACCTGAGCTCCCACTGTTCCCTGTATAGGCAATGACCTCACCCCTATTGATTGTTATCTCGCCGGGTTCCAAATAGTGGTTTATGGAAAATGATTCTTGTTGATATTGAAGGGCCGTCACCAGGGAATCTATATCCTTTTCAAAGGAGCTGAGATGAGCATAGACCGATGTATAGCCTGATGGGTGCGCAATGTACAAAGCCTTTCCGAATCCTGAAGGAGATATTGATATCCGAGCCACGTAACCCGAATCAACAGCATGGACAGGCCAACCAATCTTACCGCGTGTGGAAAGGTCTACTCCTGAATGAAAATGATTGGTTCGAATTTCCCCAAAACTGCCACTCACAATAGCCGCTTTATTCAGTGGAAATAAATACTCCCATTGCAGCGTATCTGTTTGCGAAAAAACATTAAAGATGGAAAGGAAAAGAAAGACAATTGACTGAAAAATATATTTCCTGCGCATGAAATGACTATTTCGGTTTTGAAAATTGGTTCGAAGGGATTGTATTTCAATCCCGGTTTTGGCCATAAACCGGTAATTCCATTCAAATCCTCTTTTATTTATTCGGCTAAAATTAGAAAAATTTGAGTGCCTGAGGCAAAATCAGAGCGGTTTATCCCTTTGTGAGCTGAGGAGATTGTTGATGCCCTTCTCTATATCAATCAGTTATTATTATAAAGATTTTTTTACGCCCTACCTACTCTGCATTGTCACTAAACAATTTTAAATCTTGTTCAAATATTACTCCTTATCTTTTGTCATCTGTCTGTTGACTGACAGACTAATTTTGATGGCACATTACAAGTTTTTGAAAACCTTAATCTTACTTTAAAACTCCCTGTTCAGGCATAAAAAAATCAACATTTTTTATTGCCCGGCCTTGGAAAAGAAACAATAATTTCCCTATCTTTGCAGCGCATTTGAGAAAAACAACAACTCAAAAGTAAAGGTTCCGTAGCTTAATTGGATAGAGCACCTGGTTACGGCCCAGGAGGTTGGGGGTTCGAGTCCCTCCGGAATCACAGTTTAAACCGCAATTCTTTATTCTTCAAGAGTTGCGGTTTTTTTATTGCTTTGGAAGAATAAAACAGGTACAAAGTCATATTATCCATGGCGTTTCTATCCCCTGATAAATGGCCCCGTTTTGTAATCTTCTTCTTTTACAAGTCTTTCCATCAGAGCGAAAACAAACAATTTCCCATAACGAAACGTTATCTTTTCATATAAAGCTGGTTTAATTCATTTTTTCAAGTCCCCAATTATGGAGACAAACCTTGAGTCGCTAACAGTTTGAAGCGTATTTATGCATTTATCAAATTTGTTTTTTCAGCTCATCTCATCTTCCATCCCAACCAAAGCATTTGGCACGCGATAGACCAACGGCATGGAATACCAAATACCGACGCTGGCCGATCTCTCTATTATGACAATAGGTAATTAGAAAAATTAAATGCTGTTTTAAAGGCTTTTCTTGACACATCAATAAAATAATCAGTAATTTACTAACCAATCAATCAGTTATTATGAAAGCAATATGGAACGGAAAAGTAATTGCCGAAAGCGACGACATTGTTAATGTGGAAGGAAATGCCTATTTCCCTCTGGAAGCGGTTAACAAAGAGTATTTAAAAGAGACTTCCACCCATACCCAATGTCACTGGAAAGGAACAGCCTCTTATTATACCTTAGTCGTTGACGGAAAAGAAAATCCCGATGCTGCCTGGTATTATCCTTCGCCTTCCGGACTGGCAGCAAGCATCAAAGGAAGAGTCGCATTCTGGAAGGGCGTTCAAATGGTTAAGGATTAAAATAATTGACAAATAACAACACTAAAAAATCCGGAATTGTATGATTCAAGAAATCACCACAAAAAATCTTTCCAGGCTCTTTAAATCAAAAAATGTCAGGATCATCGACACGCGCCCGGTGGAAGCCTACAACGGATGGAAATTAGGCGGCGAAAAGCGAAGAGGACATATCGCCAATGCCAAAAGTCTGCCTGCCAAATGGCTTAAATACATTGACTGGATTGAAATAGTTCGACATAAAAACATTTTTCCCGGGCATGACATTATTGTTTATGGCTATTCACCTCAAGAAACACTGGAAGTTGCCGATCGGTTTCAAAAGTCGGGCTACGCCCAAGTATCGGTTTATCACCATTTTGTGGATGAGTGGTCATGTCATCTCGGTTTACCCATGCAAAAGCTTCCCCGATATAAAAATCTGGTTTCAGCCCAATGGGTTAATGATCTCATATCGGGTGGAAAGCCTCAGGAATATGATAATGACAACTTTATCATTGTCCATTCCCATTACCGAAATCGTGATGCTTACCTGAGTGGCCATATTCCCGGCGCCATCGACATGGATACGCTGGCCTTGGAAGCACCCGAAACCTGGAACCGGCGATCACCCGAGGAACTAAAAAAAGCACTCGAAGCCCATGGTATCACTGCCGATACCACGGTAATTCTTTATGGTAAATATATGGCACCTGACAACAACGATGAATTTCCGGGCAGTGCTGCGGGTGATATTGGAGCCATTCGCAACGCTTTCATCATGATGTATGCCGGAGTTCTTGATGTCCGCATCTTAAACGGAGGCTTTCAATCGTGGCTGGATGCCGGGTATGAAATCGACTTTTCGGATGTCCCCAAAACACCGGTTCATGATTTTGGCGTTATTATTCCCCAACATCCGGAACTGGCAGTGGACACACCCCAGGCCAAACAAATGTTGGCTTCTCCCTCTGCCGAATTGGTTTGTGTGCGCAGTTGGCCGGAATACATCGGCCAAGTAAGCGGTTACAATTACATCGAAGCCAAGGGCCGCATTCCGGGGGCAATATTTGCCGACTGTGGAAGCGATGCCTATCACATGGAAAATTATCGCAATGTAGATCATACCACCCGCGAATTTCATGAAATAGCGGATATATGGATGCTCAACGGCATCACCCCCGACAAACATCTGGCTTTTTACTGCGGTACCGGATGGAGGGGTTCTGAAGCCTGGTTCAATGCCTGGCTGATGGGATGGCCCCATGTATCTGTATACGATGGCGGTTGGTTTGAATGGAGCAAGGATCCTCATAACCCTGTCGAAACCGGTGTGCCGAAAGAAAGTTTCCAATCCTCAGAATCCTTAGCATCAAAAAAATAATATCAGCATGGAACCAAAACTTCTGCTTTCTCAGTTGGCTGCTGACACATTAACCGGCCTGTCGGCCACTCCTAAATATCTGCTCTCCAAATATTTTTACGACGACCGGGGCAGCCGTATTTTTCAGGATATTATGAACATGCCGGAATATTATCTTACCGATTGCGAATTGGAAATTTTTTCTTCTCAAAAAGAGACGATCATTCAGGCCATACGTCCACCCAATAAGATGTTCAATCTGGTAGAATTAGGCTCCGGCGACGGCCTGAAAACAAAAATTTTACTCCAACATTTGATGGATAAATCGATCCATTTTCAATATACCACCATCGACATCAGTGCAAAAGCGAATCGAGAACTGGTAAAAAAAATTCAAACCGAATTACCCGGCTTAAATGTCGCGGCTAAAACGGGTGATTTTTTTCACGCAATGAACTACCTCAATGGTGCCGATATCCTACCCAAAACCACGCTTTTTCTGGGATCCAACATAGGAAACTTCTCAGATCAGGAAACAGAACTGTTCCTGAATCAGATATCGGCTTTCTCTAAAAAAGGTGATAAAGTATTAATCGGCTTTGACCTTAAAAAATCACCTCATGTAATCATGAGGGCTTACAACGACCCGCACGGACTCACCAGACGCTTTAATCTGAATTATTTGGAAAGACTGAATCGTGAACTGCATGCCGATTTTGACCTCAAACACTTTGAACAGCATACCGCTTACAATCCTATTTCGGGAGAAGTAAAAAGCTTCCTTGTATCCACAATCGATCAAACGGTAAATGTGGGAGCCCTTGAAAAGTCTTTCCATTTTTATCGATGGGAATCCATTTTTATGGAACGATCACGAAAATACGATTTCCAAACCATCAAGGCGCTGGCTGCTAATCATCGATTTAAGGTAATTCGCAATTTCACCGATCACAGAAACTATTTCGTGGATTCCCTGTGGACAAAAATATAATCAATAAAGATACTTTTATGAAAACAGCCATCACTGCCGTAAGTGGACAACTGGGAAGAGCCATCGCCAACCGACTTATCACCGAAACAGGAAAGGATAACCTGATCGGAATTGCTCGGACTCCCCCAAAAGCTAATGACATTGGCATCGAGATCAGAAAAGCGGACTATAATAACCGTAAGGATTTTGATGAGGCATTAAAAGGCATTGAATGTCTCCTGTTGATTTCCAGCATGGATCACCCCCAAAACCGCATTCCGCAACACCGAAACATTATAGAAGCGGCCAAAGCCCGTGGGGTGAAGAAAATCGTCTATACCAGCATCGTGGGGGACCCCGAAAAAAACGGTTTCAGCCCCGTGGTAAAAAGTAATCGCCAAACCGAGGAGGATATCAAAAAATCAGGAATCGACTGGGTAATTGGAAGAAACGGACTATACATCGATCCGGATCTGGAATATATTGACCAATACATTGCCGATGGTGCCATTATCAACTCGGCAGGTGACGGTCTTTGTACTTACACCAGCCGTGGCGAACTGGCAGAAGCCTATGCCCACCTGCTGACTCAAGAGGTCCACAACGGAAAAACCTATCATCTGGTGGGGAATCCGATCTCACAAGCTCAGCTGGCAAAATACATTAACGACGCCTTTAATACCCAACTGACCTATAAGGCTATTTCCGTCGAAGATTTCCGTAACAATAGAATAAAAGATTTGGGCCAACTGGTGGGAACCATTATCGGTGGAATCTATGAGGGAATCCGAGAAGGGGCCTTTAATCTTAAATCTGATTTTGAAAAAGCAGCCCAACGCCCTCATAAATCGGTACCCGAGATGATTGAGGCATACAAACAATTTAGAGATTAAACTGTTAGGTTGTAGATTCTCTGATTTTATACTGTCGAGGATAGGATGCAATTCAAAATCAATGATTCTTTGTCCACTTTCCCTTAATGCAATAATTAATTTTTAACTTAAAACAGATCATTATGAAGACGAAAGGAATCATTTTGTTATTGGGCTTATTTTTCCCGATGCTAATGAATGCCCAATTGCCGGAGAAAGCGGAAGATATCTCGCCTCTGTTGAATGGTGAGTCCATTCCCGATGTGAATGTAACATCACCGGATGGCAAAGAACATCGCCTGCTGGACATTGTCAGCCAAAAGCCGACCGTATTGTTGTTTTACCGCGGTGGATGGTGCCCCTATTGCAACGCCCACTTGTCGGAGATTCAGGGCGTCCAGGAGGAGGTGGTGAACCTGGGATACCAGATTGTGGCCATCAGTCCCGACTCACCTGCCAACTTAAAGGTTACCGACGATAAGCACACCCTCAATTATAGCCTTTTTTCCGATGCCGACGGGGAACTTATCAAAGCCATGGGGATTGCTTTTAAAGCGCCGGAGAAATATTCCGGCATGCTGCTGAAACATTCAGCAGGATTGAATCCCGGTTTTCTTCCCGTTCCATCGGTTTTTGTGGTGGATACTACAGGAAAAATACATTTCCTTTACATCAATCCCGATTACAAAACCCGGTTGAGTGGCAAAATGTTACTGGGTGTTTTGGAAAGCATTAACACCCAATAATCAATTAAATAAAAATCAAATAGGGTTATTAAAATTAAGGGTGAATTATTCCATCAGCGATTTGAGGCGTGGGTTATTCACCCTTTGATTTTATTATTATCTAATTGACTTAACTTGTGGACCTGATGGAACTATAATAAATATTAGTGCCTAATTTTAGTGAATGGGATATATTTTTTAATTTTATATCCCGTGGAATGATCAATTGGTTTAATTGTCTACCTCCCATTTCCTTTTACTGCTTACCTTTCCATACATTTTCTTTCTTTTGACGACTTCTATAATTATATTTTTCCCTTATTCAGAATCCAATAAGGTATTTTCTTATTAACGTTTCTTATCTGCCAGTTGAAAACATTCAGCGACATAAACGGCATACTTTCAGTAAATCGTTTTTCCCCCATTTAAAACGTCTTACACGCGGACCCAATATCATTCCCATGGATTTTTTTTGAACAATATTATTTTTTAAATATTTTTGCTTTGTTCATAATTAATTTCTGGAATACATTATAATCATCATTAAATGTACGTAGGAGGTATTTGGTCATTAGGGTATTTTCATTAATGACACATTTTTGATTTCAATCCGAAGGGCCATTTTCATCCCTCAATGAAGCAAATAAAATGAAACGATGAATCCAACTCAATATCCTCTAAAAAATGCGAACCTCATTTTTTCAGCCATTGCTCATCTGTTTTGTAGTGATTTCTCTGGAGGCACAGGCTCAGGAGATGCCCAACTCCTACTATCTCGACGACAATGAATTAAGTTCCAAAAAGAATCTTTTAAAAATAGATGTCACCAGCCCTTTAAGGGGTCAATATATGGTGTACTATGAGCGTTTCCTCTCTAAATTGGACCATATATCCGGTGAAATCGGCATAGGATATTTGAATTCCCAATTTAAATCAGCCCATATCAATATTGCGGAGAATAACTTTAAAAGATTTGAACTAAAGGAACCCGGGTATGCTATTTCGTGGGCCTTCAACTATCATCCTTATCGGTCATTCTATAAAAAATATTATGGGCTAAAAGCCTCGTATAACTGGTTTGATGAAATTAAATCCACCCAATTTCTCATGTATCGAGGTCATCAAATAAATTTAACCGATTGGATAGTTTTAGATATGCTCATAGGAATGGCAATAGAAATTTATGATCCCAAACATCCTGATGAAAACTGGTATTCCGATGTGGACAAACACCGGGTCCTGCTTGATGTGATTATAAAATTTGATTACCTCTTTTAATCCTACTAAATTTTAACATCATGAAAAAAGTTTTGTTTTTCTTATTGTTTGGTTTCCTGATCAAAGATTTTGGCTCTGCACAAACCAAAACCGAATACGAAAACTTTAACATCACGCGCACGGAAATAAGAAAGAAAAACCCCTACTTCTTTGAATTATCTTATGTGGGAACTGATTCGGGATGCTATTACGGACTTTCCATTCCCGAATCTCAATTCATAAAAAATGTATTGGCAAAAACACAAAGATTATACCGCGTTATCAAAGTGGATAGTTCCCTCAATTATACCGCTGTGGAGTTGCCCACCAAAATAGAAGGGAAAAAAGCGACCATCGAATTTATGCTGAAACTTAAAGATGATTTCTATGTATTCTCTTCATTTAACAACCGGAAGCACAAAAAAAATTATCTCTTTGCCCAAAAAATTAACAAGCAAACACTGACAGTATTGCCCGAGGCCAAAATGGTCGCTGAGGTTGACTACAGCGACTTTAGCGATTATAAAAACACTTCTTTTAATTACGTCTATTCTGCCGACTCATCAAAAGTTTTAATATCCCATAATCTGACCAACAAGGACAAAATTATTCTGAAGATGGGAATGACACTGTTTGATGACGGATTGAATAAACAATGGCATACCGACAAAATTCCTATTCCCGAAGAAGGATTTTTTACCATTGATCAAATTGAAGTATGCAAAAACGGGGATTTGTTTCTTCTCGGAAAACTCAACGATAATAAACGTGAGATGAAACAACAAATAGGATATTTAAATTACACTTATAGAGCTCTCCTTCTATATGACAATGGCCAAAAAGCAGCACATTTTCCATTAACCATTCCCGATAATTGGGTATATCGTCTCTCCTGCATTTTAAGTAAAGATGATAACATCCTTCATTGCGTTGGTATTTACGTTTCAAGCGAAACCTCAAAAATAGCAGGCGTCTGTAGTTTTAATATAGATAAGAACCGGAAAGCCATTTCCAAGCAGAACCTTACCCCCTTCAACAGTGATTTGCCATTAGCTAAACATATAATCGAAAGGAAAAAACCCACCGGCGAAAAAATTTTTTCTACTATAGGTTTAGTAAGCTATTACCATTTTTACTTTTTCATCAGAAAGCCCATTATGGATAAGGATGGTAGTTTCTGGATGATTACCGAAAAGGTAAAAGAGGTTCCCCACTTCAACAATTCTATCATTCCCGCCTTTAAGGATTTGTATGTAACCAAATTCGACAGCACCGGAAACGTGAATTGGACATCCAGAATAGACAAGAGTTTTACGGTCTATCCGGGAGAGTTCAATGTGGGCTCTTATAATGCGCATCCTATAAATGGCAAACTAAACCTTATCTATACATCAGAAAAGACGAATAAAAAACATACTATTGAAAAAGCACTCAAGCATATAAATGTAGGTATCGAAAGTGTCAGTGGAAGAAAATCTTACGTCACTACCCTCTCCGAAAATGGTGAGATTCACGAAGCCATATTCAGCGCTATAAAACAAGATAAAACCATGCTTAAAGATAGTGGAATGGGATATTTCTCTGAAAACTCTTTGTTCGGTTATGAAAATTTTGGTGAGGGATATAAGAAATACAGGTTTTTCAAAATTGATTTTAATTAGTTGATCTTAAACAACCATTATCGATTGATAACCTTTCTTTTCTTGATTGCTAAAAGACAAACCAATAAATACAATAAATAAGGGCTGCCCGTTTTTTGTAGACAGCCCTTATTTTGACTTTTAAATAATGTCTAAAATCCACTGCCACAAATTTCTCTCTACCAATATGAGAATCAATTTCAACAAGAAAATCTCTAATGCTTAACAATTGATTTCCTATTCCATCTTTTCTTGTTGTTCGAACAATCATATATGTGCATTTGATAAAAGACCAACTTCACTTCCTTCCGGCAACAGTTTTAAAGTTAACCATTTTAAAAATAATGTATTCTATAGAAAAACATCATCATTATCTCCACCGGGTCCGTATTTAACACCAATAATGCATCAGAACTTCGTCATGAGAAATAAAAGTGCAATCAATCAAGAATTTGTTGAAATGAAGCATAGCATCGCGATGATGAATTGAAACAAGTTAGCTTGCGACTTGATTAGGAGCAATTTTAATTCGCAACAGATTTTCTGAAGCATTTTTCGGGTTGAAAACACCATGACTTTTTTTCTTTTTTCTCACAAAAAATGATTAATATTTGGGTTCAATGCAGGAAGGCATTTGAACAATAAAGGATTTTTTTAAAATTATTGAAATATCCAATAATAAATTATCTTTGCCGCGCAAAATTTGGCATGCATGAATATACGGTTAGTACTAAACATCCTGGGCAGGGTGCTGATAATCCTCGGATTATTTATGTGCACCAATTTTATATGGGTGATCGTTTATCATGAACCCACCTTTTGGGGCCACTTTTATTCCTGTCTGATCACTCTTCTGGGGGGAATTGGGCTCTATCTGTGTTCATCCATCCACTTAAAGCCATCGTTGGGGCTCAAAGAGAGCTACCTGACGGTCACCTTTGCCTGGTTTGTCATCTCAGCATTTAGTGCTTTACCCTATCTTTTCACCCATTCCATTGTCGGCTTTGAAAATGCTTTTTTTGAGTCGGCGTCGGGCCTTACCACCACCGGAGCATCCATCCTCAACGATATTGAGTCTTTGCCCAAAAGTATTCTTTACTGGCGCAGTCTTACCCACTGGATTGGAGGAATGGGAATCATCGTACTGGTCGTGGCCATATTACCCATGTTGCGCGTAGGGGGCTATAACCTCTTTAAATCGGAAGCCACAGGCATCTCCTACGAAAAACTGACCCCCCGAACCGCCAATACCGCCAAAAGATTATGGGGGATTTATGTGGGATTAACATTCATACAGGTCTTTTTTCTGTTGCTTGGCAACATGAATTTATTCGAATCGCTCTGTCACAGCTTCGGGACCATCGCCACCGGCGGTTTCTCTCCCAAGAATGACAGCATTGCCGGTTATTCGCCATACATCCAGTATGTCATTATGATTTTCATGCTGCTCTCCGGCATCAACTTTACGCTCCACTATTTTACCATGCAGGGAAAATTCAGGAAGCTGACCCATAACGATGAATTAAAAACCTATCTGGGAATTATTTTAGTAACAGGCATCATCATAACCGTCGTTCTGGCCCGTCATTTCAATCTGGGCATTGAAGAAGCCTTTCGAAAAGCTTTTTTTCAGGTCATTTCGATTATCACATCCACGGGCTATATCACCGACGATTATCTGTTGTGGCCCACCCGTGGTTGGATTTTCATCTTCCTGCTCTTTTTTGTGGGGGCCAGCGTAGGCAGCACCGGCGGCGGCATCAAAGTGATTCGTTTGGTAGTGGCATTCAAAAGCTTTTATGTCAATTTTCTTCGACTGGTACATCCCAATTCTGTGTTTGTGTTGAGAATCAATGGCGAGGTGGTAGATGATGAAAAGGTCAGCAATATCCTGGGATTTATTGTCCTCTATTTCGTTACCGCTTTTATCGGAACCATGGTCATGATTTTCATGAATGTGGATGCCTGGACCTCGGTCACCGCTGTTTTATCATCCATGGGTGCCATTGGCCCCGGATTTGGAAGTATTGGACCAACCGGCAATTTTTACCTGATTCCGGAAGGCGGAAAATACTTCCTGACATTCCTGATGATTCTGGGACGACTGGAATTGACCACTGTATTTGTCATTTTCACTGGCCATTTCTGGAAAGATTAACGATGAATTTTCCCGAAGGATCTTCGGATCACGACCTGTTTGTTGGTCAAGAAAAGCGGATCTTTGGGACGCTCATCTCCATAATTCAACGGCTTAAAAACAGATCTCGACATTCTCCTGATACCCGGTGGATTCCTTTTCCTGCAACAGAACAACCGGGGTCATCCAACCGGTTTTCGGAAAAATACGAAGGCTTCATTTTTTATCGATAATGAAGAACAATCAGCGTCCTCCCCTTGTCAGTCGTGCCGGTCGATATCCATTCTTATTCGCCATTTTTTGGGAAACAGATTATTGAAACGACTGCCCACATTTTTTACAAATCCCAAAGGTAGTTGATTGTAACAGACCACGATAAATCCTTTTGGCAGATTCGAACCTGATTGAAGCGACTGGCCCTTAAGGTATCTAAGGGCTTCTTCTCTGTCGAGCGCGTGAGTAGCCCAACGGTTTTTAAAGGCCCAACTAAGAGGTAATACCGGATCGGGAATAAACTCCTTTCGTCCCATACTGCCCAGCGAAATGCCGTAATCCAAGATTTTCAAATGCTTTTGTAAGCGGTACAAAAAATTTTCATATTCAGCGGGGAAGGCCTTCCACAGACCGTCACTCTCAAAAAAAGAATAATCGCCGGGATTTTTTAATACTGCAGAAACCGAATCAGGAACCTTATATTGCTTTCTTTTAGTGTTTTTTATGGGCTGAGGGGTATGATGACCGTTTTTCCGAAGGGCGGCAACAAAAAAGCCTTCCCCTCTGACTTTGTGGGGATAAAAAGCCAGTCCGTTACCATTGTCAACGGAGATCTCCTCAATACCCCAAAGGGTCGGTACTTTCAGCGGAACGATTTCAGCCATTTGATTTTCGATGAGCCACTTTATATTCTCTTCATTTTCGGCCCCATTAAAGGTACAAGTGGAATAGATCAGCCATCCCCCTTCTTTCAGGGCAGGCCAGGCATCTTGAAGAATGCGTCGTTGTCGTACCGAACATAACGCGGCATTTTCTTCCGACCATTCCCGGCGGGCCACGTCTCCTTTTCGAAACATGCCTTCTCCCGAACAGGGAGCATCCACAACCATTATATCAAAAAGGCCTTTCACCCGGGAAAATTCCGAGGGGTCGGAACGTGAAACCACTACATTGGGAGCACCCCATTTAAGCATATTCTCCCTGAGAATCCAGGCGCGGGACTGGATTACTTCGTTGGTAACCAATAAACCTCTACCATCCAGAAATGAGGCCAGCAACGAAGATTTACCACCAGGTGCCCCACAAAGGTCAAGCACCTTAAGATCTTCCCGATCCTCCTTCGGCACAAGGCTTTCCATGACATGCCAAAGAAACATGCTGCTGGCTTCCTGTGGATAGCAACCACCGCCGTGAAATAAAGGATCAAGTGTAAATAAAGGACGCTCTTGCAAATAGTATCCATACGGGCACCAGGGAATGACCTCTGCATTCGAATAAGCTTCAGCAACCTTTCGGGGATTGATGCGAACCGAATTGACCGGCGGCGCTTCCATACTGCGCAGGAATTCTTCCGGCTCATGGCCCGGAAAAGTGGTTCTGATACGACGGGTAAAATCTTCCGGCAGAGGAACTCTATTGCTCATGATTATATTTTTGGACGAACCGTGTTCGGGATGGTTGATCGATCATTTTTCGGTCTGCAAAATAACACAAAAATAGCTGATCCTTCTGCCCTTTGACAGGATTCTTTCCTGCTTCTTCCTTCAAGCGATGGAATCAGCCCATGATAACAGCCCTAGCCTCAATTAGCTGCACCCGGGCGGCCAGCCATCCTTAACCACCCATACCCGACCACACAAACGTTTACTTTTCACTCCTCTCCGGTTCTTTGATTTCCAACACATCAACACTTCCGAGGCTCTCTCCCAGAAAAGCTTCCCACTGCTGACGCTCATCCTCATGGTTTTCTTTGGCCATCTCCAGAAAATGAACCAATCCGTCCAGATTGGGGTTGGGACTGGAATTTAAACCATCCAAATTGATGTCCTTTATTCTCAACAACTTCTCCACGCCTGCTTCTTTAAAAATTTCCCGCAAGCCTTCGATATCTGACCCTTTCATACTGTAAAAAGTACTGATCCGATCGATGCGCCAATAAGACAAATCCTGTTTCCCCATGCCAGTCAGTGCTTTCAGCTTATCGCCCTCGGGGGTGCTACTATGGGTTATAAAAAGAAAAGTGCGGATGAGCAGCACATCCTTTACGACAGAAGCCATAAAGTATCCCACTTTTATTCTCTTAATCACAAAAGGAATTAAGATGTATCCACGATAAAACACAAATTTGGATATTGGGTTGAGATTTAAATAAAACTGAAGCGTCAGATAAATATTATTAAACAAGTCCAGACGATGCACCATCCGAATGATGGCATGCGATTGGATGAAAACAGGCAATTCTTTCTTTTTACCGGAATAATGCTTTTTAAGCTTTTTGGCACTCACATTCACCCAGTCCATCCCTTCCATCTTGGTATGTCCAAGTCGATAGGCCAATCGACGGTGCCCATTAATCCGGTAAGACATTTCCAAAACGGGATAAGCACAAAGTTTGATCTCCAATTCCATACGTGGCACTTTTCCTCTGATCACATTGATTCCCTGTTTCATCGAATAATATTTGCGAACGGGGTCATTGGACATCAACAGCCCCATATAGCAAGCTCGAGAAAAGTCATCCACTATCTGCTTAAGCAACAAAAAGGAGATTTCGTCCAATAATTTCACATAGGGATCATTTTTCCCATATTTTTTGGACTTATAAATATGCGTACCCAAACACAGGCTCAGAAAGACACTGGCCTGATAAAAGGTTAGTTTGCACCCACCCACTTCTGTATAAGTGTTGCGAAAATAATATTTGAATATGCTTCCCACCCACCGAACATCTGCCGAAGAAATAAAATCGTTGCCACGCATGGGATTTTTCAGTCGGAAGGAAGATTTATAACAAAAACGCAATTGACGGGGCGAGAGATCAAACAAATTGTAGTTCAGCTTTAGTAAAGCCAATGTTTCCAATAGGTCGGAAACAAACTTTTTAAATCCGCCCTGAGGGTTCTGTTGCCCTGTCTTTTTCTTTTTAGATTTGCCCATAGAACGAAATGAATAACTGGTTATCAATCAACTACAGGAATACACATCTAAAAATCGATAGTAAAACTAAAAGCCTTAACCAAACTAACCAATCTGAATTCCGGATCCATTCTATCGGTGTTATTGGTGTGGTTCAGGCTCATTCGCACCATCTGAAGCTTTATTGAGAGACTCATTGAGGCTCTTTTTCACCCGGGCGGTTCGATGGCCGTCTCCGGTTTCCACCATGAGGCACGCATCAAACCGTATAAAAACCGAAGCTTCGTTGCCCGGGACTTTGTCCGGCCTTCTCCAACGACGTCACGGCCCTTTGCAGGGTTAGAAAAGACGATATAAACTGAAACCCTGTCAGTTGGAGAGTGGAAAAGTTCATCTTCGACTGAAATCCTGTCAGTCGCTGGGTAAAAAAGTTCAATTCAAACTGAAACCTTGTCAGTTACGGAGTAAAAAAGTTCAGTTCAATCTGAAATCCTGTCAGTTGCCGACTTCAAAAGACGACTTCCAACTAAAAATTTGTCACCTCACGAGTAAAAAAAATCAATGGCCGCCTTTGAAAAGCGACACGACGGGTTAAAAAAAGGTGTGGCTGACTAACAACTATCAATGGCCGAAGAGAAAAAGCCTTTTCGCATCTTCCCAAAAGCTACCTCTATAAATAAAGTGCCGCTCTTCGTATCCCAAAAGCCGTTGACGATCAAAGAGCGGCAAGCAAAAAAGGTGATCGCTTCTTTTGAAAGATGATACTAATCCACGATCACGCGTGCCCGGGTATACTCATCATAAAAGGCAGGATCCGAAAGTTGATATCTGAGCATCAATCCGTCCAGCGTTTTTTTGAGCAATTCACTGGTTTTGTCAAACAGTTCATCCAAGGAATTGATAGCAGCAAAAACACTGTTGCGAATTTCCCGGGGTTTACCAATTAAGGCTTTAAAATCATCAAGGGTTGTTTCCACCTCATTAATCATATCTTCGGTCACGCCGAAATCGGCTAAATTTTCCAATTCAGCCCTTACCTTTTCGATTAGAGGGACAACCATACTTTCCACCTCAGCTTCCCGGGCATATTGAATCTTGCTTTTACTGAAATTAAGATTTTCAGGAAAGGGCTCATCTTCATTCAGCGCATAATAGGCCCGGACTATACCGGAGAGGATGGCGGTTTTTATGGCCAATTGTTCCAAGATTTGCTCTTTTTGTTCTGTTACGGCCTGGCTGTCCAGTACGGTTTCTTTATCCCGTTCGCGAATTCGCTGAATCAGCTCATCCAACTGGTTTTTCACCTGAACCATTACCGGCACACTGTTCCATTTGTCGGTAGATTTATCGAGCACCGACTGAGTATTCAAAAACATCCGAAACAGTTGATTTTGTCTTGCATTCATAACTCTTTAATTTATAGTTAAACAATTAGAATTCAAGGGGAGACACCCCGTGGCAGAAGTGAAAAGAGACAAGAAACTCAACAAAAATTTGGAATAGATAAACAAAATGGAAATCCACCACGTGCAGGTGGTGGTTTGGCAAGCATCACCTTCGGAAGAGCTCTGAAGGCTACTGTTTCTGATATGTGACTCCGAAGCATCATAGCAAAACAGTGGATACTACAATGATTCGGGTATAAATTTAATGGTTTTGCGATTTAAAATCAATTTTAATTTTCTCTCTCAACATTCATTTTTTTTTCAAATCCTATTTTCGTTAAGAAAGACAGAGAAATCGGGTCTTCTACCCCTCTCCTGCCAGGGCGGAATTTTCTATTTAAGAAAAAAAAGTCCGATTTTTTTTTGCCTTTTACAAAATCCCTCTATATTTGTCTTGTCATTCCGATTGGTTTAATAGGATAAAATTAAAATAAATTGCACTAAAACCAAAGAATGCTAAAAATAAGCATCATACATATTTATTTATACAACATTAAACCTTTTAAATTAGTAGGAATTAAACTGAAATTTTAAATATCATGAGTCCAAAACGACCTTCTGCCAACCAAATGATGAATATGACAGATACCATAATGTGTATGTGTTGCGATCATCTATTGCAGAAGGGTAAATCCGATTGATACTTTAAGAATCAACAATAAGGACAAGCCGAGAAAGGCCCTTCTGCCGAATACAGAAGGGCCTTTGTTGTATTTGAACAGAAAATGCGGACACGACGATGGTTCCCATTATCAGAACTAGGACAAAAAGGATTTTTCACAATTGAAACAAGCATGCCCAACCAGGCCTGTCACAACAAGAACATTTATAAACTCATGAATAAGCGAGGTCCATCCGACCAATGGATTAACCAATTTCTATACGAATGAAACAATGTCTGGAAACCAAAAAATACGAAGCCCCATATTATTCGATCAGAGGCAATCGACTAAAAACAGGAATCACAGCTTTAAACAAACACTTTTCAGTCCGTGTTAAGACCGTTTCACAACCCCAAACAACCATTGATAAAATAAACCAAACCAATAATTGATAGAATGCCATGACATCCAAAAACTTTCTTCCCATAGCCATTGATATTTCCAACGAAAAGATTTTAATCATCGGTGGCGGTCACACGGCCTGGAACAAGATCAACATCCTGAAGCGGTTTTCTGCCAACCTGGAAGTAATTGCGCTAAAGGTATGTGATGAAATAAAAGACAGCGGTGTGCCCTTCCGCATAAAAGCATATGAAAAGAGAGACTTAAACGGCTATTTGATGCTCTATTCCTGCACCAATGACCCGATTCTCAACAGACAAATAGTGAAGGATGCCCGCCAGAAAGGAGTACTGGTGAACATACATGACCATCCGGCGCTTTGCCAGTTTGTCTCTCCCGCCATCTATCAATCAGGGCATCTGCGGATAGCCGTATCATCCAATGGTGAGGATGTCTATGCCGCGATCCGAACGCGCAACATCATCAGAGAATACTTTGAAAAGCAACCAATAAGATCCAACTGATTCAATAAAACTTAATTACGATGACCCTAAATTCATTACCATTAAAAGAGACCCAACAAAGAGCCTTGGAAGAGCTCACCCGCGGCCTTTCTGCCGATCAGGCTTTGTGGCTGAGTGGTTATTTTATGGGGTTTCACCACCAGAAGACGGAGGTGACCCCGGGAAAGCCATCGTCGCAGTGCGATTCCGCAGCCAATGATATGCCCTTAACCATATTGTATGGAACCCATACCGGACGGAGTGAATCCATTGCCCGCAGTTTGCACGAGAAGGCCTCTCAGCGTGGTATTAGTAGTACAGTTTTCGCCATGGACGAATACAATGTACGCAACCTTAAAAAGGAAACCAACCTTCTCGTCATTGTCAGCACTCATGGAGAAGGAGATCCCCCTTTGATGGCCGAAGATTTCTATCATCACATAACCGGCAGGCGAGCTCCCAAGCTGGATGGTCTCAAATATTCGGTACTTGCCCTGGGCGACAAAAGCTATAAGCACTTTTGCAAAACGGGCATCGAGATTGATCGGGCATTGGCCAAAGCGGGTGCTGCTTCTCTTTCACCGGTGGTCACCTGTGATGTGGACTTCGAAAGCGATGCCAGCTTATGGATGGACCGGGTGCTGACCGCCCTTGGCAACCAACAAATGCAAGGTGCCAGCGAGGAAAACGCAGCGGCATTCCCATCGCTTTCTTCTGCCGAATATAGCCGACGGCATCCCTTCGAGGCAGAGATTTTGGAAAAAGTACGCCTTACCGGCAGCGAATCGGACAAAGAGGTATACCATCTGGAAATATCGCTCGAAGGATCAGGTCTCACCTATGAACCGGGCGATGCCCTGGGCGTGCTGGCCAGAAATCCGATGGGACTGGTTCGGGATATACTGTCGGAGCTTGGTCTGGAAGGCGACACAACCCTTAATACCCATGTGGGAGAAATCACACTGGAAGAAGCCCTCCGACATCATTATGAAATAACCGTCTTAACCAGAGAGGTGTTGCAAAAATATGCCGAACACACCAATCATGAATCACTGAAATCCCTTATCGAGAATGAAGAAAAGCTTGATAGCTGGCTGTATGGGCACGACCTGCTGGATCTGATTCATGACTTTCCCGCACCCATAAAAGGAGAGGAACTGATTCAGTTGTTGAGACCTCTCCCCCCCAGGCTTTACAGCATCTCATCCAGTCAGGAAGCAGTGGGCGAAGAGGTACACATCACGGTTTCCAAAGTTCAATTTCATCACAAAGGCCGAAAACGAGTCGGCGCTTGTTCGGGCTTCCTGGCAGAAGAGGTGGAGCCGGGAGATCAACTTTTGATTTACATCGAAAAAAATTACAGCTTCCGGCTGCCGGAAAACGGTGACCCCGTAATTATGATCGGTGCCGGAACGGGAATAGCCCCCTATCGTGCGTTCCTGCAACATCGAAAAACACTTGGGCACAATGGTAACACCTGGCTTTTCTACGGTGATCGTCGCTTTTCATCCGACTTTCTGTACCAAACTGAATGGCAAAAATACTTGAAAGAAGGTGTCCTGGAAAAAATCGATTTGGCCTTTTCGCGCGACAGCAAAGAAAAGCAATATGTTCAGCACCGACTCCTACAACAACAAAAAAACCTCTTTCAATGGCTAAAAAACGGGGCCTACATCTATTTGTGCGGCGATCGACGAAAAATGGCGAAAGATGTGGAAAACACCCTAACCGAAATCATCCGCAAGCAGGGCGGCATGACGCCCGAAAAAGCCAAAGATTATCTTCAGCAACTGAAACGTCAAAAACGATTCAGAATAGATGTTTATTGAATGTAAGCATAAACATCAGAAGGGGAGAATAAAAAGACAACAGCCATCGGTTTACCGTCATTCGCTTACAATTATAGTCCTCAAAACGCCCCACTGTGAACGATGAAATCTAAACTCTAAACGAAAAACGAAAACAATGAACCACCAAATTGACTGGAGCAAATTGTCTCAACTGGAAAAGATCAAATACGACAGCAACTATCTGCGTGGAACGCTCACCGAGAGTTTGGCCGATCCTGTGACGGGTGCCATAGCGGAATCAGATACTCAGTTATCCAAATTTCACGGCATCTATCAACAGTTTGACCGGGACACCGAAAAAGATCGGAAACGTCGAAAGCTGGAACCGGCTTTTTCGTTCCTCATAAGAGTGCGGCTTCCCGGGGGGATCGCCACCCCCCAGCAATGGCTGCAAATGGATGGGCTGTCCGACCGTTATGCCAACGGCACCCTTAAACTCACCACGCGTCAGGCTTTTCAGCTTCATGGCGTCATAAAGCGAAATCTGAAACCCACCCTGCAAGGCATTAATGAAGTCCTGCTGGATACCATTGCCGCGTGCGGGGATGTGAATCGCAATGTGATGTCGCACGCCAACCCGGCCGAATCACCGCTCCATGCAAGTGTTTATCAGTTGGCGGGCGAATTATCCCGTCATCTGACACCACAGTCTACCGCCTATCATGAAATATGGCTGGATAAACAATTGCTGGCATCCTCAAAGAAAGAAATTGAACCCATTTACGGACGGACCTATCTGCCACGAAAGTTTAAAATAGGCATTGCCATTCCGCCTTACAATGACATTGACGTCTTCTCTCAGGACCTGGGATTCATTGCCATAGAAGAAAAGGGCAAATTGGCCGGGTTTAATGTCACGGCGGGCGGCGGCATGGGTTCCACCTTTGGGAATCCACAAACCTATCCTCGTCTGGGCGATGTGATCGGTTTTTGCCAACCGGATCAGGTGCTCAAAGTGGCCGAAACGATTGTCTTGATACAGAAAGAAAACGGCAATCGACAAGACCGTAAAAGAGCACGACTTAAATACACCATTGACGATCGCGGAATAGAGTGGTTCAAAGATGAGTTGAATACCCGTCTGGGTTTTGCTCTTGAAGCGCCCCGCCCCTATCGTTTCACCCGCAATGGCGACCGCTACGGATGGAAACAGGGTATCGACGGCAAATGGAGCCTCAACCTTTTTGTGGAAGGAGGAAGAGTGAAGGACACCCCCTCTCTCCTCTTGAAAACAGCTCTGCGAAAAGTTGCTGAAAACATTGACGATGCCCAATTTATTCTAACCGGAAATCAAAACCTGATTATTGCGAATACCTCTCAAAAAGAAAAGGTGGCGCGCATCCTCAAAAAATATGGCGTATGGCCGGCCACGCTTTCCGGATTGAGACAGAATTCCATCGCCTGTGTGGCCTTAAACACCTGCGGATTGGCATTCGCCGAAGCCGAAAGGTATCTACCGACACTGATCGGGAAGATAGAAACCATTCTGCAAGAATATGATCTTTTGAAAGAAGAGATCGTCATTCGTATGACCGGATGCCCCAACGGTTGCGGGCGGCCTTACCTGGCCGAGATAGGACTGATCGGCAAATCAATAGGCCATTACAACCTCTATTTGGGGGGCAACAAACAGGGAACGAGATTAAATACTTTGTATCGGGAAACGCTTACGGAAAAAGAAATTATTGAAACACTTCGACCCCTAATTGCCGATTATGCCCAAAATAGAAATTCCCATGAAAGCTTTGGCGATTTCGTAATTAGAAAAAAATATGTTTCCGAAACGGTTCAGGGAAAAGATTTCAGACATTGATCAAACCGAAAGAAAGGAAGTGAATAGTCTATGTTTATTAAAAGGTGATTCACATTTAGAATCAGATTAAAACCAACAATCCAATCTCTTTCAGACAGATGAATGCAAAGGGGAAAATCATTTCAAAGAAATGCAGATACCCCTTGCTGGTTTTATTACACATCATCATTTTTTTGATTCAATAGTATAATAAAAATGTATTTGAATTTTTCTCCACCCTCCAAAAGCCATACTCAATCATCAAAAACATAAAACCAAGAGCCATGAACAACTTCAAGCATCAACAACAAGAATTCTTGCCCATATCGGTAAATGTAACCGGCAAAAAACTATTAATAGTGGGTGCCGGCAAAGCTGCCCTGTCGAAAGTCAGAAGTTTGCGACGTTTCAATGTATCCATTACAGTCATCGGAATAAAAATCGATCCTGCCTTTCTGGAAATCGACAACATACATATCATCCATAAAAGCTATGATCCTTCCGACCTGGATGATTTTTTCATGGTATATGCATGCACCGACAACCGACATACCAATGAAATAATTCGCGAACACTGCCATGCCCGTAACATTCTTGTGAATCTGGCAGATAATCCCCGCCTCAGTGATTTCATTTCTCCTGCCGTTTACCAGGAGGAGGATCTAACAATAGCCGTCGGATCAAATGGGAAAAACGTGAAACAGTCGATCATGATTCGGGAAAACATAAAAAAAAACTCCGGGCCCGACTTAACAGGTTATCTATCATTGGAAAAGACATCTCTTAACGGAGAAAAAAACAGGGATCGTTCGCAGAAACCATTCGTTCCCAAAGTCATTCTGGCCGGTTTTGGTCCCGGTGATCCGGAATTAATGACGCTGAAAACCCATCGCTACCTTTTGGCGGCGGATATTATTTTTCATGATGCACTGGTCGATTCCAGGTTTCTGGAACACTATCCGGCCCGTAAAATAGCCGTGGGGAAACGATGTGGACAACACCATATTCAACAGGTAGAAATCAACCAGCTACTGGTATCAGCCGCCTTGAGCGGGAAAAAGGTGGTGCGACTAAAAGGGGGCGACCCTCTTATTTTTGGTCGGGCCGGAGAAGAACTTCAATTTCTGGCCGAAAACAATATTGATGTGAAAATTGTGCCGGGGATAACCAGTGCTTTTGCTGCCGCAGCTCAATATGGAATTCCATTAACCCATCGGGAGATAGGTTCTTCCGTAGCATTTTGTGTAGGACATAACATTGCCGAACGGGAATTACCCCAGGCCAGTACTCTGGTCTTTTATATGGGAGCACGACAACAATGCGAAATTTCCAACATACTGATAAAAAAAGGATGGAATAAAAATACCCCGGTTGCACTCATAAGTAATGTTTCCAATCCTCAATCAAAAGTAGTAATATCGCAACTCGACCAATTATGTCAACATCCGCTTTTACAAGAAACACCGCTATTGATAATAGTAGGACAGGTTGTAAAAAAGATGCCTGAATTTGAAGAAATTGCACCAAGAACAGAAAAGAAAAAGAAGCACATTTTTGCAGTTTAACAATATATTATCTATTTTTGAAATCCAATTTACGGGGTGCCTTACTTAACAGGCTGAGATCATACCCATTGAACCTGATCAGGATAATGCCTGCGAAGGGAAAAGATTTTATCGTATGCTCACCTTTATCAGTACCGCACTCCATAGATTTTTGATTAATCCTTTAATAATCATAAAACTATGGAACAAATGGTATCAGCAGGAATCATCGATTCCTACTTCAACAAATTAAAAGAGAATCTGGCCGTTGATGTGGCCATTGCCGGCGGTGGGCCGTCGGGACTTATTGCCGCTTATTAATTATCAAAAGCAGGCAAAAAAGTGGCTGTTTTTGAACGTAAGCTAGCCCCCGGTGGAGGCATGTGGGGCGGTGCCATGATGTTTAACGAAATAATTGTGCAAAAAGAGGCTCTGCCCATCCTTGAAGAACTCGGCATCGAAAGCAATCCATACAAAGATGATTACTATACAGTGGACTCGGTACATGCCACCTCTGCCCTCACCTATCATGCCACCCGTACCGGTGCCCGCATCTTTAATTGCACATCCATAGAAGATGTGGTATTTCACAATAATAAAGTGAGTGGATTGGTTGTCAACTGGGCGCCGGTACATCGCGAAGGGCTTCATGTAGACCCTTTGATTATTATGGCCAACGCCGTAATCGACGGAACAGGCCACGACTGTGAAATAGTGCATACCGTAGCCCGCAAAAACGATATCCAGTTAAATACCCCTTCGGGACAAGTCATGGGAGAACGTTCGCTGGCGGTAGAAGAAGCCGAAAAAACAACCATCGAAAACACCAAAGAAGTATTTCCCGGCCTTTTTGTTTGCGGAATGGCCGCCAACGGAACCAGCGGCAGCTATCGTATGGGGCCCATATTCGGGGGTATGCTCCTTTCCGGACAAAAAGTAGCAGAATTAATAGCTCAAAGACTTTCTGAAGAATCTAAAGTTCCGGAAAAAGTCAACGGGTAAAAGTTGATAATCAATAGTCATTAGCGGTTAGTGATTAGTGTTTAGTCACTAGTTTTTGGTTAATGATTGACTTTTTTAACACTTAAGAATATGGTAATTTTTGATTGGGGAGATGGCTGCTTTTAAATATTGTAAACTTCTTGTTTATATATAAATACCCCAATTTATGTCGCTTTCTCAACCACCCTGACCATCCAATCTCCCCAATCATCTCATTTTACATCGTCGGTGTGAATTGGCAATCCAAATAAATAAATCCAATGAAACGACCATGACCAAGAAGATTTGCAACAATAAGAACATGTATAAACTTTAGGTCATGCGAGTTTCATCCGGCCAATAACTTAGATAAATTTTATACGGATGAAAAATTATGGTGTTTATGTGATTTTAACCAAACCGATGCTACCGCATACGACCATTGCCGAAATATGCGTACAAAACCAGGTTGCCATGTTGCAACTAAGGGAAAAAGAGATGAGCGACCGGGAGCTTCTGAAAATTGCCCGTGATTTAAGAGCCATAACCCGTGGAACCACTACCAGTCTGGTCATCAATGATCGTCCCGACATTGCCCTGCTTTGTCAGGCCGACTATCTGCATCTGGGACAGGATGATTTGCCTGTTTCCGAAGCCAGAAAAATTGTAGGCCCCATGAAGATTGGTCTATCCACCCATTCCCTGGAACAGGCAAGGCAAGCGCTAGCCCAAGAACCGGACTATATTGGTTTTGGACCGATATTTCCCACCAATGCCAAAGCAAAACCTGACCCGCCCGTAGGCACAAACCAATTGGAACAGGTGCTTGCAATATCTGACGTTCCGGTGGTTGCCATTGGGGGTATTTTCCCTGAAAACATTGGGCAGGTAATTGCTGCAGGTGCCCAAAACATTGCCATGGTTCGTCACTTTATGCAAACCACCGACTTTGAAACAAATTTGAAACAAATTCAAAAACTAATTCCATGACCACACAAATCCACTATGCCCGTGCAGGCAAAATAACCCCGGAAATGAAAATTGTAGCTGCGCGCGAAAAGGTAGATCCTCAATGGCTTTGCAACGAGATAGCCGAAGGAAGAATCGTCATACCCAAGAACCACCATCACCATTTTGAACCCCATGGTATTGGTGCCGGACTGACGACCAAAATAAATGCCAACCTGGGCACATCGGAAAAACACTGTAACCTTTCCGAAGAACTTAAAAAACTCGATATTGCCGTTAAATATGGCGCCCATGCCATCATGGACCTCTCAACCGGGGGCAATCTAAAACTTATCCTAAACAAAATATTGAAAGCATCTCCGGTAATGGTAGGTACTGTCCCCATATACAGCGTTGCCACACGATTGTTGGCCCAAGGGAAAAGCATAGCTGATTTGACGCCGGAAGAACTTTTCCGCGAAATAGAATTTCAGGCCGAGGCCGGTGTGGACTTTATGACCTTGCATTGCGGTGTGACGCAAGCCTCCGTATCCTTTCTAAACAACGACAAGAGAGTATGCGGCATCGTTAGCCGTGGCGGGGCCATACTTAAACGATGGATGTTGGAAAATAAAAAAGAAAATCCGTTATACGAACAATACGACCGAATCCTGGATATTTGTCAAAAACATGATGTCACCATTAGCCTTGGTGACGGCCTTCGTCCCGGTGCCGGGTCCGACGCTACCGACCGTGGCCAGATTGCCGAGCTGCTGGTACTGGGCGAGCTTGTTGACCGCGCCAGAGAACAAGGCGTTCAGGTCATGGTAGAAGGACCGGGACATATGCCGCTCGACCAGATAGAGATGAACATGAAGCTGATGAAGAGAGTTTGTCATGAGGCGCCCTTTTATGTTTTGGGACCGTTAACCACCGATTCGGCCCCGGGATATGACCATATTGTTGGAGCCATCGGCGGGACGGTAGCGGCTATACATGGTGCCGACTTCCTTTGCTATGTCACGCCGGCCGAACACCTATGTCTTCCCAACGCCGAAGATGTTCGAAATGGCGTCATTGCCAGTCGAATTGCTGCCCACAGCGCAGATGTGGTCAATAAAATTAATGGTGCGCGTGAAAGAGATTACCTCATGTCCAAGGCCCGGCGCGACCTCGACTGGGAAACCATGTATGAACTGGCTCTTGACCCAGAAATGGCCAGAAAGCGTAAAATTGAATCGGAAAGCAGCGAGGAAGACCATTGTACCATGTGCGGAAATCTTTGTGCAGTGAAAAATGATAAGGTGGTTTGACAAATTTTCAGCACTGAACGATTTTAATTATTCCTAAAAAACGCATTAATACAAGCAATTTAAATACAATAAGAAAATTATTTTCCAAAATAATTTTCTTAACAGAACGTATTATTAAACACAATTTTATACATTTGTATAATAAGAGCAATAACAAAGTTATAAAACACTTGAATTTAATAACTTTTCTTTTACTAAAAACTCAAATAAAAGGAGGTGCCTATGAAAACATAACAACTTTACTATTTTAATGGCAAACAATACTGTAAGAATTGATTCAACTATTTTTTATTAACCCTAAATCTAACAAAATGGAAAAATTATCAATTGTATTAATTATTGGATATTTCTTAATTTTTACATCTTGTAGCCAAACAGAAGATTTGGATGTGCAAACACAAATTCCCGATGTATATGTTGATAATGGAATTCTTGTAATAAAAAACCAAAGTGTTTTAAACAATCTAATCCTTAGTAATTCGAAAAAATCAAAAGAAGAGCTCACTGCTTGGCAAGACTCTTTAGGATTTGAATGTTACCAAATTTATTATGACGAAATTTTCTCTGAATATGAAGAAGTAGTAAATAATGCTAAGTCAGAGGCGCCAATTCTTGAATTCATAAATACATATAAAAATGAAGTATTTATCCCCGGAGGGACTATTGATGGCCTACCAGATTATAGCATAGAACCAAAAGTCGTGCCCCCTTATCTTACAGTAGCAAACAAAGACGGAATTTTCAAGCTTGGCAATGAAACAATAGTATCTACTAAAGAAAAATTAACGACACTAAAAAGCGTTTCCACTTTTTCTTGTTCCAAAAAGCACGATAAAAGAAAGATGAATATCCAACTGACAGTTAATGACCCTAAAAGTAATTACAACTATGTAAGAGTTACACATTCCAAAAAGGTTCTCTTTGCATGGGTCTCTTATTCGACAAAATATTATTGGCGTTATAGCCCAAACGACCCTGGCTATTTTGCAACCGATAATGACATTCTATCAGGAACAATGTTTAACCTATTGCGAGGTTCTAACTATCTTGAAATGTGGAATCGGGGCGTAGGGGAGGACCATAAATGTATTTTCTCTTGGTAATATTCAAATAATAACAGCATCTGAAAGCATTCGGAATAATTTTTGTTATATTTCAGATGCTGTTTTATAGAATAAACATAATTCCAGAAATACAATTGTCAATGATGTATCGGCCATTTTTAATTATAATAACTGGAATAGTTTTTTGTCAACCTAGCTTGTCTCAATCAAACAGGGAAATGGGTATTGCCCCCAAACCGAATATAAACATACCTTTAAAATACCAACTTCCTTCACTCACATTACAACAAGAAAACCAATTATTAAATCCATATTTCGAACACAACGGCATCCGTCTCCAACGGAACTGGACGTTTACAAACTTTACTTTGGATTCCATATCCGATGTCCGTAAAATTTATTTTCAGAATACCGGAAGCATCATGCATTACCCTGCCTTCGGCGGTTACCAGCACTTCAAAAGCGATATAGTGTTTAAGCCGGTGAATAAGCTAACCGTTACTTTAGGCGGTAGCCTTCTAAGCATTGACACGCCCGAATCACTGCGTCCGGCAATGCAATATGGCATACAGTCTTCGGTCCGGTATGCATTCAACAACCACTTAAGTCTTTTCTTATACGGACAAAGACTTTGGGACTTCAGCAAATCTCAAAAAAGCAGTTTTGCAATAATGAATCCATTATTTCCGCAAACGGAAGCAGGTGCCGGCCTATCGGGGAACATGAAGAATATCCAAATTGATGTAGGCCCCAGGCTAATTTTTGATACAAAGTCCAATTTTCAAAAAATGAATTTAATAAACACAAATATTTCAATTGATTTTTAGGACAGAACTACATTCTAGCCGTTTTTTTAAACTAATATTATCACATTAAACAAATTATGAAAAGAGCAGCATTTGTTTTAATTTATGTTTTTTATATTTTTTCAGCTTTAAGCGCCCAACCCCACTCGGGAATAAAATTTTCAACCACATTTAGTGATACCAAATTAAAATCGGACGAAGAACAGGAGTTTATTCAATACAGTGAGGGTTCCGGATGGGAATTGGGATATTCATTCCATATTCCGGCCATTAAAGTGATAAGTTTTCAAATTGAACCGGCAATAGGTAAATTGCCATTGGATTATTCGGATGATTATTTAACTAATTTTAGTGACATAGACCGCTCTATTTTCTATTTTTCCATGAATACCTTTGTTAACTCTATGGCATACAAAGGTTTTAATTTACAGGTAGGACCCAGGTGGGAATATGCATTATTTGGGTCCCGAAAGTCAAACTTCAATGTTGAACTTTCTGCCGGCTTACTAAAACATTTCAAATGGGCCGATATTTATGCCCGCTACTATTTCGGTCTTTCAGATTCATACGGCTATGAGCCCATTCAATCTTCGTATTATGGAGATAACGGACCCTCAAATAGTGAGTCTTTTGGTGCTGAAACAGAAGGCTACAGCCGACGTTTTGAGGTAGGTGTGGTTATCCCGTTGTTTAAATTTCTAAAATAAGAAATAGCGTACATGTACATGCCTGGCAAGCCCCTATCCTTTATCCTGTTTCTATTGTCTCTGAATTTAACGCTTTCCTGTACCAGTGAATATAAAGGAGAATTTCCCCGGGAAGCACCCATGCCTGTTATTAATGCCATAATCACTGCTGACAGTACCATTTCAGTAACCCTGTCATGGACGCGCAGGCCCAATTCAACGGAGGCATTTGTCCCCATCACAGGTGCTGAAATTCTCCTTTGGGAAAACAACACTCTGCTAGACTTGCCACAGGAAACCGAGGAGGGGGTATATCTATTTAATCATTCAGCTAAAGCTGGATGTATATATTGTATTGAAGTATCGAAATCAGGCATGAAAACAGTCAGTGCGACAACCATTGTTCCAGAAAACATGGAAGCATCCGTTATTTTAGAGGAAAATCCGCTGGGGGAATGGGATAAAAATCATTTCAAACTGACGCTAGGTAGTCCAACCGATAGCATGAGAGGATTATGGATAGTCACCACTTTAAATAATAACAACGACACATCTGTAGAGCAGGCCTCGGGATTATACTGCAACTCAGTCCTTCCCGACGTTTTTAACAGAACGTACGACTCCTCCGTCCCTGATGGATACGTCTATGAATATGATTTTTTTATTCGCATTGATGCCCAAAGCTTAAATACCACCTCCCAGGTTCTTTATTTCAAGCCATGGACCATGTCTAACCCAATGGATGTATTTATCATCACCGCTTCGGAAGATTACGACCAATATTTCAAAACAGCGTGGGAACAAAAGAGCTGGGACCCGGAAGTGGACCTCCCCTTTTCCTATCAACCAATATTTATCTATTCCAACATTACCAATGGCTATGGAATTTTTGCCGGATGCAATATTCAGAGACTTCGGTTTTATTAAATAGCTTAACACTATGCCCTACATTCACCGCCTTTTTCATGTAATTCTCATACTTTTTCCCCTGTTTGCAAACATGGCGAACGGCTATTCCCAGCAAAAGGTCAATGGCTATGTTCTGGATATAGAAACAGGCGAATCACTGCCCGGCGCCAATATTATCACGTATCCTTGGGGAACCGGTACTACAACCAATCAATATGGCTACTTTTCGATGTCCCTGCCCAACCAAACGCAAAAGGTCACCATCTCATATATTGGTTATAAACCTATTGAAATATCTACCAGCGAACTTCCCGACAGCACCCTGATACTGTTTTTGGAGCCCGGGTATATCTTGAACGATGTTACTGTAAAAACAAACACTCTTCAAAATTTTATTGCCGCGCCCAATTCACCAACACTTAAGCTCCGCCAGTCTGAATTCAAGCAAGCCGGTTCCATTTTCGGAGAACCAGACCTGCTAAAAAAAATACAAACATTACCGGGAATCAGCCAGGGGAAAGAAGGAGGTTCTGAGATATATGTTCGCGGAGGTCATCCCGGTCAAAATCTCATAATGCTTGACGGTGCTCCCGTATATAATATTAACCATGCGTTTGGTTTATTATCCATTTTTAATGTGGATGCCTTAAAAGAGGCCACCATATATAAGGGAGGTATTCCTGCCAGATTTGGGGGACGCCTTTCATCTGTAATAGATGTTTGGGGCCGTGAAGGCAACGAAAACAAAAACCAAGGAAGTTTCTTTTTTAGCACCATCGGCGCAGGCCTGACCCTTGAGGGCCCTGTAGTAAAGAAAAAAAGCACATGGTTATTATCGGCACGCAGGTCATGGCCTGACCTTCTCTATTCAGGATTTCAGAGCCTCTCAAGCAATGGCCGTTTTGTTCCCGGTATTTCTTTTTCTGATATCACGGCCCGCATCAATTTCAAAATAGGAACCGACAGACTGTTTTTAAATCTGTATCATGGGAAAGATAATTTCTTTGTACGCTCCGAAACCGCCACAAACAAAACCAACTACCATTTAAGTTGGGGAAATTATCTGGCATCGGTAGGATATACTAGTGTCTTATCCTCCGACCTTTTTGCCCATGCCCTGGTTTATTTCAGCAACTACTTCGATAAAGAGGAAAGCGAAAACTCAAGTCAGGCATATAACGACTATTTTGAACGGCTATCTCTTTTCCGGGAACTGGGCACAAAGCTTTCATTGGATTGGCAAATTAACACAAATCTTCTTATCAAAACGGGAATAGCCGGAAGTTATCAACGTTTTAGACCTGCCAAAACAAATCAATCACTTCAAGGGCAATATTACAGTGCGAATAGTCCACTCTCGGAAATTAAAACCCTAAACCTGTATGGTGAAGGTATCTGGTCAACAGAGCAATGGAACCTGCAAGCAGGTATCAGAACTTTAGGTGAAAAAAGAGATGGCAAAAGTATCACGGCTATCCTACCCCGCCTTTCAATAGGGCATAATCTGTCAGAACAATTTGCTTTAAAGGCAAGTGGAATGATTACCAGGCAATCATTTTATGTTTTGAGTAAATCAAGCAGTGGCTGGCCCGGCTATTTCTATGTCCCCGCACCGCCACATATTGACAGTTCCCTGGGCAAAGACCTATCTGTAGGATTCAACGTATCTTCAAACCGAAAATGGAACATAGATGTTCAAGGCTACATTCGACAATACAAAAATATCGCCGCGAGCTATGAAATCCCATCAGATGCCTTTGCACAAATCGATTGGGCCGAAAAAATAAAAATTGGTGACGGTCGTTCTTCAGGATTGGAATTTCTGGGTGAATACAATTATCCCTTTGGTGCTTTGAAATTAGCTTATACCTTATCCCGAACACAGGTTAAATATAACGAATACTATGACGGTCAATGGTTTAATGGGGATTACGACAGGCGTCATGACCTTCATCTAAATCTTTTATTCAATTTAAGGGATGATGTCGCCAGAAAACGCCAACTTTCCGTCAATTTCTATTACCGCACGGGCCAACCCATGACCTTGCCATCGGCAGAAGCAACAGGTCTATACCCACCTGTTCATCAACCATCCTACTGGCATAACTTTTCTTTTATTGGTCATTATTCAGGACCAAACAACGCCAGAATGCCGGACTATCACAGGCTGGATATATCATACGAAACTACTAAGAAAAAGAAGCATGGGGCAAGGACACTTTCATTTGGTTTGTATAATGCGTATAACCGGCAAAATCCATATCTGATTTATTTCGATAATAATGACAACTCATACAAACAATTAACGTTATTTCCGGTAATGCCCTTCATTATGTGGAAAAGAACGTTTTAACCGCTCTATAACCATATGCTTTCTGCCTTTCTGAAGATTATTACAACCCTGTGACAATTTATGACAACATCTGAAAAACGGGTGACACCCAAAGATATTTGCCGCCATACATTTGCTTCTGAGAATCAACCACTACTTGTATCACTTAAAATTTATTATCATGAAAACTTTAATGATTTCCTTAGGAGCAATGTTTTTGGGAGTAATGATCGGAAGTGCCCAAAACCTGATGACCAACCATGTTGTCACTCATTCCGACACCATTTTTTGCGGCAAGCTGGATGTTCGAACTTTCAAAACCAAATGTACACTGGAAGATGGAAAAACCATCACCATTAACAACAAAGACATTTTAAGGTATTCGCAAAACGGACGTCTCTTTGTCAAATTGCCGGTGTATCGAAACAACCAATTAACTCGTCGAATGAGTATGATGGAATTAATAAAATGCAAAAACGGCGTTTTAGTCTTTAAAGACGAATTCTTCAATGGTGCAAGAGAATCTTTGGATGCCCACTTCTACTTTTACAAAGATGGTAAGTGCCTCAACATTCAGCGTAATCCGGCGGTCGACAACATCATGGCCTACCTGGACACATTCGGTGAATCGGATAACGAATTGAAGGATGGCAGAAAGATGGCCAGACAATAAAAACAGGAGGTACATCCATTATTTTTGCCGGCAATCCACCTTAAAAGTCAAATAGTTTTTTTAGTTTTAGTATCCAAATCATATTTATTTCATTGAATGACCAAAAAGTTGCACAAGATTTTAGCCGGAATGACAGTGCTGTTGCTGTTCCCCGTAGTCATTGCCACCATTTACGAATATGTAAAAATCAATGAAAACGAGGAACTCATCAGCACTGTTTATAAGGAGCAACTTGAAACCATTGTTTCTTCCATCAACTCATACACGTTGGATATTTCCGACACCTGGGGTACCCGCCTCGAATTATGGCTTAGGTATCCTTCCGACAGTGCACGACTCAAAAAAATGGTGGCCGAAAACCAATCAATAAAGGATATTTATTTAGCCGACGAAAACAAGAATTTTTCTCTGGTTTATGGTCGTCGCCCACACCCCAACCTGTTTCCGGCTCTTGATTCTATATTAAACAAATACTCTGGCGAAATAGAACAGCTGAAAAACTACTATCGAAACGGCTATCGCAAACTCATTTCGGTGCCCGGAATTGATAAAGAGACGCTTCTGTTGTTTATTGCTGAAGATCCCGATCAAAAGTTGAATATTTTTTTCGTGAACATTGATTTGCTTTCCTTTTTCCAAAATCAGGTAAGTCCACGCATTCAATCCATCGCTCAGGAACATTTTCGCATCGATCTTTTAGACCGAACAACAGGAAACGTATTGATATCCACAGAGCAGGGGGTCCCTCCGCCCGATCAGTTTGACCAGGAAGGAAGCATGTGGTTCTTTCCCAATATTAAGATTGGCATTGGCCTGAAAAATCAAACCATTGCAGGGCTGGCCAACCGAAGAATCCGGGAAGGGTTGAGACTTATGGCCCTGGTTTTGCTGGTGATGTTTGTGGGTATTTGGTTCCTCTTCGTCAGTGTAAAACGAGAGATTGAGTTGGCACGCATCAAATCGGAGTTTATTTCCAATGTTTCTCATGAAATCCGGACCCCCTTGGCCCTCATTAGTATGTACATCGAAACGTTGGAGATGGGACGAATTAAAACCATCGAAAAAGTGAATGAATATTACCAGATCATTAGTAAAGAGACCCAGCGACTGACCGGCATGGTCAATAAGATCCTCAACTTTTCGCGGTTGGAAAGCGGACGCCAAAAATTTGATTTCGACACCTGCAACCTGAATATCATCACCCAAAAAGTATTGGACACTTACCAGTTTCACTTGAAAAATAAAGGTTTTGAAGTCAACTACAACCCGGCCTCCAACCTAAAGGCCATTCGATGCGATAAGGAAGCCATTGCAGATGCTTTGATAAACCTTATCGATAACGCTGTGAAGTACAGCCGCGAAAAAAAGAAAATAGAAATCACCACCGGAATAAGAAAAAACGACTCATTTGTGGAGGTCAAAGACCATGGACCGGGAATCCCCAAAAAGAAACAAAGACTGGTATTCGATAAGTTTTACAGAGTGACCACCGGCGATCTGGCTCATGAAGTGAAAGGTACCGGGCTGGGATTGGCCATTGTCAATGAAATTGTAAAAGCCCATAAAGGAAAAGTGACATTAACCAGTAAACCGGGTGAAGGATGTTCCTTCAGATTATATTTCCCCATGATATCGGCCGATAAAGGATAAGTGAATTGTAGAAAAAGATTATAACCCGCCTGAAAATATAGAAAATAGCCATCCAAGGCCCATGCAATCCATTCGAAATGGAGCGAATTGGATCAACACAGAACATACCATATACAAATAGAAACCTCAAATGATTAGAGTATTAGTTGCAGAAGATGAATTACCCATGCTTCAGGGATTGAAAGATAATCTGGAGTTCGAAGGTTATGAAGTAGATACGGCCACCAACGGAGCCGATGCATTAAAAAAGCTCATGACCAACCGGTTTCATGTAGCTTTGTTGGATGTAATGATGCCGGAACTTTCAGGTTTTGATGTCTGCAAACAGGCCCGGGCAAAAGGCAATAAGACCCCTGTCATCATGCTCACAGCCAAAGCCGAAGAAATTGACAAAGTACTAGGGCTTGAACTGGGCGCCGATGATTATATCACCAAGCCTTTCAGCTTACGGGAACTTTTAGCCCGCATAAGAGCCATTTTGCGACGTTCCGGTGCCGAGTCGGTAACCACCGACAAAGAGATTCATCAAATTGGCCGATTGTTGGTTAATTTCTCAGCCTACATCGCATCCATCGACGGCGTGGAAATAAAACTATCCTATAAGGAATTTGAAATCCTTCATTACCTCCACACTCATAAAAATGAAACCGTTGACCGAGATGAATTATTGGATGAAATATGGGGTACCGACTATCAGCCCACCTCACGAACCATAGACAATTTCATCCTTAAGCTGCGTCAAAAGGTGGAGGCCGACCCCAATGATCCCAAAATTATCCTCACCGTTCATGGGATTGGATATAAAATGGTACTTTGACAAATGACATCTCATGACATCTCATGATTTTCTCCTGACAGCAAAAACAAATTTTAGGTGCATCTTTGGATAACCATATACATCTAAACCATATTCCATGAAATCAATCCTCATAATCCGGCTTGGGCTTTTTCTGTTCCTGTTGCACCCCATGGCCTTCGCCAATATCCATCCGGTCGTTTCCTTAAACGGTTATTGGAAGTTTAACATCGGTGATCATATATCATGGGCCGAAAAAGGTTTTGACGACAGCGATTGGGACCAAATTAAAGCACCTGACAGCTGGGAAAATCAGGGATATGTAGGATACAACGGATACGCCTGGTATCGCAAAAGTATTACCATCCCCGGCGATGCCCAACAAATGCAGCTCTACCTCTCACTCGACAGGATTGATGATGTCAACGAAGTTTATTTTAATGGAACACGGATTGGTCAAACGGGAGGGTTCCCCCCTAAGTTTGAAACGGCTTACAACATCCAGGTGGTATATCCTATCCCTTCGCATTTGATTCAATACGATGGGAATAATACCATTGCTATCCGCGTTTATGATGACGGCGAAGAAGGTGGATTGGTAGGCACGGAATTAAAACTGGGATACGACGAGAACACCCAATTGTTGGCCCTCAATTTATCCGGCAATTGGAAATTCAGTTTTTATTATACCCTTAGTTGCCTGAAACCCGATTTTAACGACTCTGAATGGGACGACATACTTGTTCCGGCAACCTGGGAAAGTCAGGGCTACAACAATTATGACGGACAGGCTTGCTACCGGAAAACCTTCACTTTAGATAACACACTCAAAGATAGAGCCCTCTACTTTATTGGTGGAAAAATAGATGACAAAGACCAGGTCTTCATAAATGGCAAGCTTATCGGATCAACAGAAAAAATGTACAAAACCGCATTAGGGAACAGTTTTTGGGGCGATTGGCAAATCAGAAGGGCCTATCCCATACCCGAAGGACTTCTTAACTATTCCGGCAAGAACACCGTTGTGGTTTTGGTGGATGATCATGGTGGCATGGGCGGTATTTTTGAAGGACCGGTAGGACTAATGACCGAAGAACAATATCAGCAATATGAAGACAAATACGATACAGAGGTGTGGTTTCCCTTCAAGAAGTTTGTAAAATCTCTATTTCCTGATTAAAAGAAAGATATGAGAACACTCTTTACCATACTATATTTTTCCATTCTTTTCCAGTCTCTGGTATTTGCCAATCAACCCCATGAGGAGTACCGGCAAATCCTGAACCTGGAGGGTAACTGGAAATTCATGATCGGGGACGATCTGGGACGAGCTGCGCCCGACTTTGACGACCGTACCTGGGAAACCCTACATGTGCCTTCAAACTGGGAAAATCAGGGTTTTCACGGCTACGACGGATATGCCTGGTACCGCAAAAAGTTTGTTTTGTCACCCAATTATAAAGAGGCATCTTTAGTGCTATTCATGGGCTACATCGACGATGTGGATGAAGTGTATGTCAACGGCCAAAGGATTGGCCACAATGGTTCTTTCCCTCCCTTTTTCTTCACAGCCTATAATGCCGAAAGAAGATATATCATTCCCCGTGGACTAATAAATTTCAATGGCTACAACACCATCGCCGTTCGGGTCTATGATGCACAGCTCGACGGTGGCATCCTCAGTGGGAATGTGGGAATTTACCAGCACATTAGAGACTTGGTTCCCGACGTAGAGTTGGAAGGCTACTGGAAATTCCAAACGGGTGATAATAAAAAATGGGCTTCCCCCCAATACGATGACTCCAACTGGTACGAAATAATGGTTCCCGGCTTTTGGGAAGACCAGTTCAGGAAAAACTATGACGGCTTTGCGTGGTATCGCAAACAAGTCATGATTCCTGTCTCTTTAACCGGGAAACGCGTTGTACTCATGCTGGGAAAAATTGACGATCTGGACGAAGTTTACATCAATGGCAAACTAGTCGCTCATACGGGACAGATGTATGACCAACCATCCCGAAATCAGGCAGACAATGAATACTCCCGCCAACGCTATTATTACCTAAATGAATCGGATATTGTTCCCGGAAAAGTAAATACCATTGCTGTCAGGGTTTATGACATTGGCAGAGATGGCGGCATTTATGAAGGCCCCATTGGATTGATCGAACTCAGACGTTTCGTCCATTACTGGCGCTCTCGGTAATCTTTTTGGGGACATACCAATCCGTAAGATTAAAAAACCGACCAAAACCGCTTCTGTTTGCAAAACTTTTAACATCTTTACATTCGAAAATAACTGGTGGTTTTGGTGAGAAATTATTCCGAAATAGGTTGTATTACTTTACTGGGTGTTACGCTTACGGTATCTGTTACCGTAGGGCAATACCATAATGCAGTATTGTTACCGGAAGGTTCGGCCAAAAATATCTTGTTACAACCCACCGACGATCTGGCAGAAAATGAGAAATTGTATTATGTTTCCATTTCCTGCAGTACGCGAAAGCAAAATGCTTCGGTGGTACTTCCTCTGTTCCGATCCCTTCATCTTCCGGACTACTCTGCCGCCATAGACCTGAGAAGTCCCGGAATCCTGTTGGTAAAAACATCACCGGCCCCTAATGTTTTTGGGGGATTACCGGCCTCACCCCCTACCCTTTTGAACAGAAGGACGAATTCACAACATTTTAGGACCGCATGTGATGGCCTACCAAAGCATCACTGGTACTCATCTTCGCTGGCCATCCGCGCCGGCCCCACATCACGCTATCTCTGACTACTTTTTAATTTTAAAAGCCTGTCTACCGGGCTTTATTGTGATGATTATAGGATTATTCAATAATAAACAGATTTGAAATATGCCGGTTTTAAACCAGATAATGACCAAGCTGTTTGGCAGCAAATACGAACGGGACAAAAAGCAAATTCTTCCGATTGTCCAAAAAGTAAAAGCCGTTTCGCCTGAGTTGGAGAAACTTACCAACGACCAATTACGCGAACGGACAAACCTACTTAAAGCAAAGATAAGAGAAGCCGTTAAAGACGAGCAAACCCAAATTGATGAGCTCAAACATCGAGTTGAAGCCGAAAAGCTCTCCATCGATGAACGGGAAACCATCTACAGCGACGTGGACCGACTGGAAAAAGAAATGACCCAAAAGCTGGATGAGATACTGAATGACAATCTTCCCGAAGCGTTTGCCATTGTAAAAGAAACGGCAAGGCGCTTTAAGGAAAATGAAACCATCGAAGTGACGGCCACCGATTTCGATCGGGATCTGGCCACCACCAAAGATTTTGTGGAAATAAAAGGGGATAAAGCCATCTACCATAACACCTGGCAAGCCGGGGGAAATACCATTACATGGGACATGGTCCACTATGATGTACAGCTCTTTGGAGGCGTCGTATTGCATCAGGGAAAAATTGCCGAGATGGCAACCGGTGAAGGTAAAACCCTCGTAGCCACCTTGCCCGTTTTCCTCAACGCCCTTACCGGAAGAGGCGTACACCTGGTAACGGTGAACGACTATCTGGCCAAAAGGGACTCCGAATGGATGGGCCCCATCTACCAATTCCACGGCCTGAGTGTCGACTGTATCGACAGACACCAACCCAATTCCGAAGAACGTCGCGCGGCCTATCGGGCCGACATCACCTATGGGACCAATAACGAATTTGGGTTCGACTATTTGCGCGACAATATGGCCATCTCACCCGGCGACCTGGTACAGCGAACCCACAACTATGCCATCGTCGATGAGGTCGACTCCGTATTAATTGACGATGCCAGAACGCCGTTGATTATTTCCGGTCCGGTTCCCAATAAAGGGACGGATGAACTCTTCATGGAGTTCAGACCTAAGGTGGAAAAATTGTTTGAGGTTCAGAAAGCCTTGGTCTCAAAAATTCTTGCGGAAGCCAAACAAAAACTAAAATCAGACGACTCCAAAGTGCAAGACGAAGGCGCCCTTTTGTTGTTACGTGCCTATAAGGGGCTTCCTAAAAGCAAACCGCTCATTAAGTTTCTGAGTGAACAAGGCATAAAAGCCCGCATGTTGAAAACCGAAAATTTCTACATGCAGGAGAACAACAAAAACATGCATGTCGTAACCGATCCTCTCTATTTTGTGATAGATGAGAAAACCAACTCGGTAGATATGACCGAAAAAGGAATCGATTTGATCACCGGATCCAGCGACGACCCCGACTTTTTCGTATTGCCGGATATTGGCTCTGAAATAGCAGCACTCGAAAAAGATCCTTCTCTTACCGATGAGCAAAAAGTGACCAAAAAGGATGAACTGCTTCAAAGCTATGCCGTGAAGTCCGAACGCGTTCATACCGTCAATCAGCTCTTGAAAGCGTATGCCATGTTCGAAAAGGATGTGGAATATGTGGTGATGGACAACAAGGTAAAAATTGTGGACGAACAGACCGGCCGTATCATGGAGGGCCGTCGTTATTCCGATGGATTGCATCAGGCCATTGAAGCCAAAGAACGCGTCAAAGTGGAAGCAGCCACACAGACCTATGCCACCATCACCTTGCAGAACTACTTCCGCATGTACAATAAGCTGGCAGGGATGACCGGTACGGCCGAAACCGAAGCCGGTGAATTTTGGGATATCTACAAACTGGATGTGGTGGTTATTCCTACCAACAAACCCATTCAGCGAAAAGATCATGACGATCTGGTCTATAAAACCACCAGAGAAAAGTATAATGCCGTCATTGAAGAGATCATCAATCTGGTCAATGCCGGACGTCCGGTACTGGTGGGGACCACCTCCGTCGAGGTGTCCGAGCTGTTAAGCCGAATGCTGAAGATCAGAGGCATCAAGCATAATGTTCTGAATGCCAAACAGCACCAGCGTGAAGCAGAAATCGTGGCCGATGCCGGAAAAAAAGGCGTAGTCACCATTGCCACCAACATGGCCGGTCGGGGTACCGACATCAAGTTATCGCCCGAAGTGAAAAAGGCCGGCGGTTTGGCCATTGTGGGGACAGAAAGGCACGAATCGCGAAGAGTGGACCGTCAGCTGCGTGGTCGGGCCGGTCGTCAGGGAGACCCGGGATCCTCTCAATTCTTTGTCTCACTCGAAGACAATCTCATGCGCCTCTTTGGCTCCGACCGTATCGTGAAGTATATGGATCGCATGGGAATTCAGGATGGCGAAGTGATCCAACACAGCATGATTACCCGAAGCATCGAGCGGGCACAGAAAAAGGTGGAAGAAAACAACTTTGGCATTCGTAAACGGTTGCTCGAGTACGACGATGTGATGAACTCACAAAGAGAGGTCATTTACACCAAACGCAAACATGCTCTTTACGGCGAACGTATTCAGGTCGATATTTCCAATATGATCGCCGATTCATGCGAAACCATCGTCGATGAATATCAGCAAAAAAATGATTTCGACGGCTTTAAGATGGAATTGGTTCGTACCTTCTCAGTAGATTCGCCTTTCGATAAGGAAGAATTTACCAAGACAAGCATGAGTGAACTTTCCAACCGACTCTATAAGATGGTATGGGAGAGCTATCAGCGACGCATGGACACCATTTCACGGCAGGCGTATCCGGTAATCAAAGATGTTTACGAAAACAAAGGTAAAGTCTATGAAAACATTGTGGTTCCCATTTCTGACGGACAACGCGTTTATCAGATCACAACCAACCTCAAGGAAGCTTATGAGAGTAGTGGTGAAGGCCTTGCCAAATCTTTTTCGAAAGCCATCTTACTGTTGACCATTGACGAAGCCTGGAAAGAACACTTACGTGAACTGGACGATTTGAAACAGGCCGTTCAAAATGCCTCTTACGAGCAGAAAGATCCGTTGTTGATCTATAAATTCGAATCGTTCAATCTCTTTAAGGAGATGGTCGATCAGGTCAACCGCAAAGTGGTTTCCGCCTTGGCCAAAGCGCATATCCCCATCCGCGATGCCAGTCAGGTCAGACAGGCAGAAGAACGAAAAAGACAGGATATGGGACGGCTTAAGCTGCAAAAGGATGAAATCCCGGGCGCCGGCATTCCCGGTGGCTATCCCGGTCAAAAAACGCAGGGAGCCGGACGAAAAGAAGAGCAAAAAGTTCAACCCATCCGGGTCGAGAAAAAAGTGGGACGTAACGATCCATGCCCCTGTGGTAGCGGTAAAAAGTACAAACAATGCCACGGTAAAAATGCTTAATAGCTTCTAAAAATAAATCTGATTTATGGTTCTTTTTAATTATATCACCTGGAATCCGGACCCGGAGATCTTTTCTCTGGGGCCTTTATCGGTTCGTTATTACGGCCTGTTTTTTGCCATTGCCTTCCTGCTGGGCTATTACATAATGGAGAAGATGTTCAAGCGCGAGGAAGCCCCTGAAGAATGGCTCGACAAACTTTTTGTCTATGTGGTTTTAGCAACGGTCATCGGTGCCCGCTTAGGGCATGTCCTTTTCTACGGATGGGACTACTATTCGCAGCATCCGGGCGAAATCCTGGCCATTTGGCATGGCGGACTGGCTAGTCACGGAGGTGCCATCGGCATACTCATTGCCATCTACCTTTTTTCCAAAAGAGTATCCAAGAAGTCGATGCTGTGGGTTCTCGACCGTCTGGTGGTGCCGGTAGCACTGGCCGCTGTTTTTATCCGGTCGGGAAATCTCATGAATTCCGAAATTGTGGGTACCGTTACCGACCTTCCCTGGGGCTTTCAATTCCTGAGGGCATCGGTCGAAAATCCTGAATTGCCAAGACATCCCAGCCAGATGTATGAGGCGTTGTCCTATCTGCTCATCTTCGGTGTTTTGATGTTCCTCTACTGGAGAACTGATGCACGTCTCAGAAGAGGTCTTCTCTTCGGCCTTTTTCTTATAGGTGTCTTCACATCCCGTTTCTTCATCGAATTTGTCAAGGAAAATCAGGAAGCCTTTGAAGAGGGAATGGCACTTAATATGGGGCAAATATTGAGTATCCCCTTTGTTCTTGCCGGATTATACTTCTTTTTCAAAGCCTTGAAAAGGCCTCCCGTGAAAAAGTAAACGGAATAGATCATACACAACTAACAATACTGAATCCCTGTGCAACGAAACGTAATGATCTCTGCACAGGGATTTTTTATGCGTACGTTTCAAAAAATGATGCGGATGTTTTGGGAAAATGATGCGGATGATTTTTAAAATGATGGCGTTCAAAAAAAATTTGATGCGCATCATTTTTTTTTTGATGCGCATCATTTTGCAAAACGATGCGCATGATTTTCAAATTCGATGCGCATCAATTAGGGAGCGGATCACGATGAAAAATAAATCTTCGATAGAAAAGAATAAACGGTCCGGAAATCAATACAATACACACGAGGCAAAAACCAAACCATTAAAACCACTCAGCATCATTAACCAACCTTCATGAGACGAAAATTTCCTAAAATAATTCAAGCGGCTTAAACCCGAAAAATGCATTAGAATTGCGTCGTGAGAATTAAAAGTGCAATCAATCAAGAACTTGTTGAAATGAGGCATAGCACCGCTATGGTGAATTGAAACAAGTTAGCTTGCGACTTGATTGGCAGCAATTTTAATTCGTAATAGATTTTCTAATGCATTTTTCGGGTTTAAGCAAAGCAGGCTTTTGTAAAGAAAAAACACATCGGTAAAATAGTTCTGAAAATTGATTGATGTCTCCTTTCTTCTATATGCTGAAAGAAGCAAAGACCCTTTTTGATTGCCATCGTCTAAAAATACATAAAACAGGCTATATTGAGGAAGTATTCACGCCGCTCACACAAAACCATAAAAAGGCCATATCAACTAAAAGAAACACAAAAGAGGACGTAAAACAGCCCTATATATCTTTCAAAAGGATATTATCTGGCGAGGAAGCCATGATTTTCTCAAAGCCATCAAAGCGGGTACTGACCAAATCCACGGCATCGGTTCTTTCCAAAATGGTTTCCGAATAACCGGTATGTTCAATCTGATGAAGTACGTTGGCAATGGTCATTTTACTAATATCATAGGCGGGCAACACCACAATATCATCTTTGGAATCGGCGCCGATTTCAACCAAAACGCCACAATCAAAGAGTTTGTAAACAAGGTCGTTAACCAACCTGATGGGAAGCTTCAATTTTTCGGCCAAATCAGAAACTGAAAAAGGTTTTTCTTTAAGCGCAAAGGCCTTCACCACTTCGCGTACCATGAGGATACTCACCAGCTTCTGGGCATAGATACTCATTTTTTTGGTATCCACTTCAAATTCAAAGCTGCGCTCATTCTGATGGGCAAAAGCCAGTTCTGCTCCAAACAAAACAATGTTCCAGCTGGTCTGCATCCAGATCAGGAAAAGAGGGAGTGCCGCGAAACTACCATAAATGGCATTATAGCGCGAAACACCGACCTGAAAATAGATATAGCCATATTGTATTCCCAGGAAGAGAATTCCGGAAATAAAGCCCCCAAAGAGAGCTGAAATCGGCTTCACTCTGGTATTGGGCATTATCATAAAGAACAAAGAAAAGACGATCCAAACCAACAGGTATGGCGCCACCCAAACCAAAAAGCCACTGGCATAGCTCACAACCCCCAAATCGCGCATCTGATTGGCAATAAAAACCACCACACTTCCCGATGTCACCAGCAAAAGAATCCCCACCAATACCAGGGATACGTAATCGCTAAATTTTCGAAGTATGGAACGTGATTTTTTTACATCCCAAATGTCGTTAAACGATTCTTCGATGCTGTTCATCAATCGCATCACCAAGAACAGCAAAATGCCGAATCCGACACCGGCAATCATGCCCCCTTTAGCATTGTCCAGATAATCCAGGGCAAATTCTTCAATCCATCGAACCACCTCTTCATGTCCCACCAGGCGCTGTTGAAGCTCTTGCTCCAGCGCCTCTCTGAAGCCAAAACCTTTGGCAATCCCAAAAGCCATAGCGACCAAGGGAACCACTGAAAGAAGTGAGAAGAAAGTGAGTGCCGAAGCTTTGATTTGACACTGATCCACCACAAACCTGCGAATGGCCAGAGAAAAAATACGTAAGAAGCGGATCAACCAGAACTGACGTTTACTGGTTTCGTCGGGACGGATCCGCCAAATGTCTTCTAAGAGAAAAACCCTTATTTGTTCTAGTTGTCGTTTCATGAAAAAAATAAAAACAGCAAACCTGTAAGCCGGATTCTGTATCCTGTTGCCAGGATGCCTGCCATTAATCTACGAGAGCAGTCACCTACCCTCTTTAGCGACCTACCCTTCCCGGCTTTCACTGCGTGAAACCGGAGCGAGCAACCCCGTACCTGAAAGGAACCGGGATATACATGGTCTTGCAACCCGCGGGGTGTACGGCTTCGAATGTTACCACCCGAACCGGTGGGCTCTTACCCCACCTTTTCACCCTTGCCCGAAGGCGGTTATTTTCTGTTACACCTGCATGACCTCACGGCCATCTTCCCGTTAGGAAGCGCGGCGCTCTGCGTTGTCCGGACTTTCCTCCCCAAAAGGGCGACAGGCCGGTTTGCTGTTTTGCTGCAAAAAATTAAAAATTGAAATTATCCGTATAATACGTCATTTTCCGTTAATGCAACTACAAACGTAAACAAAAAACATGAAAGCCTCAACAAGACATTCATGTTATGCATATCCTCGTGCCAACGAAACGACACTTCCAGGAGCCAATCGAGAAAAATTTTAGCGCCAATCCGGATTGGACAACTTATTACTCAATCCTGAAAGGTTCGTATTTTTCCAACGGAACCAAATAGGCCTTGGGATACCCCATGGCTTTAATTCTATTCAATTCACGGATCGCTTCCTCGCCAGAAAAAGCACCTACTGTGTATCGGTAAATTTTGTCGTTCGGATAAAACTCCATGACATCATCAAATTCCTCAAACTCGGAGGTATAAACTGGATATCTGTAAGCTGCCAGCTGAACCGTATAAATGGTATTTCGATTGGTCACTACACTCGATGTTCCCCCTCCGTTCTTCAAACGATAATCGCGAATATCCACCACAAAACATTGAGTATACCCCAATTCTTTAATTCTGGGAATATACTGTCTGGCTTCTTCTTTTGACGAAAATGTTCCTACCGTATAGCGCACATAACCATCCGTGCAATAATATTCATTGGCCTGATCAATATTTTTAAAGAATGAAGGATTTTGCGGAGGTTTTTCCAACGCAAGAATTTGGATGGCAAAATAGGGCGCAGAAATGTTCTTCACCGCCACAATTTTTTTGGACGACCGCAAATGGGCCAGCTTATCAGCAGCAACCTTTCCGGTAAAGGCTTGCATCAACAAAACTGTTCCTAAAATAAAGTATCTGATCAATTTAACCATGTTTCACCTTCTAATATTTCGGTTCACGTTAGTTTTGCCCTAACTTTTTCCATACAACAACTTCAATTCTCCTGTTTTTCAGATGTTCGCTTTCATCACATAATTTCCCGCGCGAACACTTATTGACTAAATATCTTTCACCGTAGCCACGAGGGATCACATTTTTCTCGCCTATTCCTAACTTGGTCAGATAGTTTTTGGCCTTTTCCGCCACATTTTGAGAAACCTGCAAATTATTGTATTTACTACCTCGTGCATCGGTATGTGCATTCAATTTCACAACGACATTCGGATTATTTTGCAAATAGGCAGCCAACTGTTCCAACACTTTAATTCCCTGGTCGGTAATTTCATCGCCGCGATAAGGAATAATCATGGTTCCTATATCATCCAATACCACATCATCAAACACAGGAGTAAGGGCAATTCCGTTTTTAGCAATGGTTTCCAGCTCCATGATGTCAACAATCATACTTTTCCGTTTATAATCATCCCCCTTACTAACCTCAATTTCAAAAGACTGTCCTTCTTTCCTAAACTCATCGGGGAGAATAAGGTGTACTCTTCCGTTACTATCGGTATTTCCTTCCACAACGGATTGTCCAGATCCATGGTCCTTAACCACAATAATGGCATTTTCAATGGCACTACCGTTATAGGTACTTGTAATCCGTGCCGAAAAAGCATCGGGAAATGCCGATAAATCGGGTTCCGGCTCCGGCTCCGGTTCGGGTTCCGGTTGCGGCTCCGGTTGCGGTTCATTATACTCCAGCCCTGCCATCGGCATCTCTTCTGGTTCCACCGTACCTTGCTCATCGTACAACAGCCCCCCCATGGGAACCATATCTTCGTCTTCGTTACTTGGCGTTTCTTGTTGGGCGCTGCGTGGCTCCACATAAAAAATAACATCATCCCCACTACTAATCCGGTTGGAAGACAAGAACCCCCGGTCCGAATTGTTGGGATCGATGACATACCCAAAATCGTCCTTATTGGAGTTAAAGGGTTTCATCATATTAAGCGGATTGTCCCAAGAGGCCTCACCTCTTTTCTCTGCTTTGTAAATATCGAGTCCACCAAATCCCTGCATACCGTCACTACTGTAATATAAGACATAATCTTTACTCACAAAGGGGAATCGCTCATCTCCAAAAGTATTAATTCTGGAACCCAGATTTTTAGGTTGACCAAAACGCCCATCATCATACCGTTCTGCCACATACAGGTCGGTACCACCGTATCCACCCTTCATATTGGAGGCAAACACCAAATAACGATCGTCGGGCGTCACGGCGGGATAGGCACAATCGTAATCGTTACTATTGATGGGCAAAACTTTTTCATTGATCCAATGCTCACCATCAAATTCAACGGAGAAAATCTTAATTCTACTTTGCCCACCGGCGATTCTTACAGACCGGGTATAATACATTGTTTTTTGGTCGGAAGTAAAGGAAATGGCCCCCACATGATAGTCAAAAACCATTTTTTCATCAAACAGTCTCTTCTTTCCAATCTTTCCATTCTCATCCAACTCGGAATAGTACAGGTTCAGAAACTCTTTTCCATATCGATCAACATTGCGTCCATCATCATCTCCCGAAGAAGATGAATAAACCACTCCGTCTTTATAGTATTGAATACCAAAAGACTGTCCAAAAGTTAAAAGGGTGGATGGGTTCACGTAGTAGTTGGGATTATACTCATCATTTTCAAGTGCCCACACACACGATTCCATCAGCTTTTTTATCTGTGTTTGGTTTCCCACGTTGTACTGCTTGGTTTTACGATACAGATCGATGGCACGCTGATAAAACCCGTTTTTATGAGCAGATAATGCATAATTCACCAAATCTTCCGGAAGGAGTTTTCCTTTGAGTTCATCAAAAGCCACAAATGCCTGCTCAATATCATTCAAATAATAATAGCAATGAGCAATTCGTCTTTGAACGTCAATGGACAGTTCCTCACCTGAATTCTTTGCTTGTTCATAGTATTGCAGAGCCTTAAAATATTCTTCGTCATTGAAGAACTTATCACCCTTTCTTAAGGTTCGGCTCTGCCCCATAACCATCGAAGCAGAAAGAAGAACAAAGGCAATGAGAGATATTATTTTACTTAGCTTCATACGGCAAAATTTTCCAAATGGTAGATAAGGAACAGATTAAAAATATCGAATGGAACGCATCCCGGGCCTTCCAGTAAACGAAAAATCAAACTGCAAACTTATTTCATGTGTTCCGTAATTATTAAACTGGTTCAATTCACTGATCGGATAATCGAATGAATATCGCACCGTAAATCGATTATTGATGGCATACTCACAAAGGAAAACCATATCGGAAATGGTTCTATACGATAACCCCAACCAGAGGCGATCCATAAACAGTACATTCCCGGAGATATCAAACTGTAAAGGAGCCCCATAAACATACTTAATCAACATGGTTGGCTTAATTTTTACCTTCTCCATCTCAAAAACATAACCGCCATAAAGGTAGGAATGCATATTTTTTAAATCAAGCGTATTCTTGAAGTCATTCACCTCCGGATCTTCATCGAACTGGTTGCTAAAGATTTTAGGCACGGAAAAACCGGCAAAATAGGTATCCGAATAGAAGTACGCCCCAAATCCCACATTGAATATCATTTTGGATTCCTTACTTTCAAAAACCGGATCGTTAGGATCTCCTACTTCAGCTTTGGTGCCATCATGCACAAGGGAACTGACACCTGCCTGCAAACCTAAAGAGAGAAATCGCTTTCTTCGGTCAAGTTGGATTTTATAGGATGCTGCAGCAAAAGCATCAAAAGTATTGCTAAACCCTATATGATCATTAACGAGCACCAACCCAACGCCCAAATTGGTCTCCTCAATGGGACTATGAATATTCAAGGCCTGGTTCATCGGCGCACCTTCCATCCCCAGCCATTGGCTACGATGAATTAACAATCCGCTAATGATATCCCGGGTACCATTGTAGGCCGGATTCAAAAGCCCTTGATTGGCAATATAATGATTAAACTGATATTGATCCTGGGCTTTTAGGGAATACCCTAAAATCAACATCAAAACAAATAATCCTATCTTATTAAAACTCATATTCATTATCATAGGGTATAGATTAATTCGCATTATTAGCGGCGAAGCTCTACAAAACCGTTGAATTTCTTAATGACGGTTTTATCCTCCACATTGGCCCTAATGGTATACACATAAAAGTAGACACCATTGGGTAAATCGTTACCTATAGAAACCATATTGGAATTATTAGATTTCCCATCCCAGTCATTTTCATAAATCTTTCCTTTAGACCGATAAACCAACGTTCCCCACCTGTTGAAAACTTCCAAGGTACTTTCTTCTGTCGTTGACCGGTTCGAGGAAATCACAAAATAATCATTCAAGCCATCTCCATTGGGTGAAAATGCATTGGGAATAAAAATAGATCGATCTTTAGTAATATCCTTATTCCCCACATAAACAAATATGGTATCCTGATCCCATCTACTGGGTTCTACAATGTTTTCGACACGATATACAATGGTATCACCACCGAAGAAGGAAGGAGACTTAGTAAATTCTACTAATCCGGTTGAAGCATCAATAGTGATTTCTCCAAATTCATCCTCATAGTAGGTGGAACCATTAACAGCAAAAAAGAAAGATAAATTGCCAACATCAATGGAAGCTTGATTCCTAACTTTAACCGTAACGGTATCGGAAACTTCACCTTCATTGAGATAAATGTAGGCAGAATCAGCTTCAAACATATCGTTCAATACATGAAGCACACCATTATATACCACTGGTTCACATAATCCCGAAGAATACCTGACATACAATTTATAATCTCCGGGTTCAGTAACAACAACAGAGGTTTCACTTGGATTAAGTTGAACGCTGGTTCCGGTGTTTTCATTTACCAGAAAATACTCCATATCACTATACAGTGCACTGACAATAACATCAATCTTTAACCCTTCGTCGCTTAGGTATTCGGTTTTTTCAGACGCCACCCCAAGGTTACTAATAATTTCCTTCATCTCACCTACCGGAGGAGTCGGATAGGTGCCAATTGTGACGGTATCAAATTCGGAGAAACAACCGGAAACTAAATCAACAGCTTGAATCACATAATCTCCCTCACCCATATTTTCGAAGCTCACAAACCCCGATTCACCAAATTGACGTTTCAAATAGTTGCTCGTATCATCAGATCGATACAAATAATAACCATACGCAGCAGAAGTGTTGCCCACAATAATGGTTGCCAGATCCGTGCTCTCCGGACAATAAAGGATTTCATCGCTGGAAATATTCGGTGGAACGATGGCACTAGAGACTGCAATATCTATTTTTCCATATTCCGCCTCACAAATATTCCCTTTGGTGGAAATTCTAATATAGTAGGTTCCACTGGCATCTATATCCCAGGAAATATTATCGCCTTCAACCTTAACACCATCAGCCTCACTAAGGATGACATTTTCATGTCCGTCATTTCCATCGACAATATCATAGTACCAAAGAGGATCATCTTCACTGATATCGTAGATAATTTTAACAGAATTTCCATAACAAACTGTAGCAACATCCGGATCCAATTGGGGAATATTAGGCACAGGCTGCATCACTTCAATCAACCGCACGGAATCGGACAAAGAGGTCACACAAGCACCTTCATAAGAAGCCGAAACCAAATAACTTCCTTCGAAAACAGGTCCTAAATCAAGATCTCCGGCACTCTCAGCCACTGCTTCTGCTGCAATGTTATTGGTATTATCCACTAACCGGTAAGTGACATTTGCCTCAGCTCCTAATATCTGCACCATGCCATAGGGTTCAGAGCTACAGAAAAAGACCGTATCATTGGCCAATACAGGCACATTAGGATCAGGCATATGAACCACATGGATACTATCCTTCATGCTGGAGGTACAGCCATAAGGAGAAATCGCGACAATGGAATAATAATCTTCGTCGCTAACCCGGTTAAACTGAATGGTATCGCCACTTGTAGGCGCAACAATTGTTTGTACATTAATCTTTCCTGATGCGGTATGTCTTTGAAGCATATAACTAACTCCCGCCTCAGAATTATCGATACCAAGAACGGCACCGGATCCATCACAAAATGCACCGGGTCCAATCATATTGAAAGCAATTGGCAAAGGACGAACTTTAAGTTCAACCCGATTAAGCATTTCATTGTTGCATGTTTCATCACTGGGAGACAATCCAACAACATAATATTCACCTTCCTCATTCACTAAATCGAACGAAATATCATTTCCTGTGCCTGCAACAATTTGTATGGTATCATTCGTAGGTGCATGAACAAGAGCATAATCAACGCCAATATCTGAACCTTCCAGTTCGAATTCAATCCCGGGTTCACCATTACATATATCACCTTCTTCCGGTTCCAAATAATATTTTTTTACAGCACCCGCGACATCTACATTTACATTATCATCTAGAACTGTAGGACATCCATATTCTGAAGTAGCTTCTACATAATATGTTGAATTCAAATCAACAATTGGATCAAAAGCTAAAGGCGTGACTGGATCCGGAACTATCAATTCTTGACCATATACTTTTTCTCCGCCAGAATTATAGGTAAACACCTGATATGTATAACCATCTGACTCAGGATTAGGTATCTCTATGATAACCCCATCATCGCAAGCAGCCCCACCACTTGAAGCAACCTCGATAGTGTTATCGGGAAGGTCATGTTCCTGAATATCCGCATTCCCTGTCATTAAGGACGTGCATAAGGTTCCAACATTGCGGGCTTCAATCTCATAAGTATCAACATCTACCACAATAAACTCAATGGAACTGCCCGTCCCCGGTTCCCATGAGCCAACACCGGAACTATTTTTCCAGCGATACTCCACATCTGTTTCGGTTGTTTCAAGACCAATAACTGCTTCTCCAGTAGGTCCACACTTTTCGGTAAATATGATAACCGGATATGGTTTTGGTAACGGATCGGCCACAACTACGATTTCATTACTGAATGCTTCACAGCCCACACCATAGGTTACAGCACGCACTTGATATGTACCTTCTGTATTAAAACCTGTCACAAACGAAATATTCCCATCTCCTTCAATACCGCTATAAGACTGAATAACAGTACCAGAACTAACCTCAAACAATTCATAAGTCACTCCGTCTTTTTGCGTTATCTCCAGGGTAATATCAACACCATCAACACCATCATCACAAAAATGACCGCCATTGGAAACTACTAAATTACCAGGATCTGGTAATGAAATCTCAACGACATCCACCCTATTATTCATTAAGTAAGGACATCCGCCAGAAGAATAGGCCACAACGGAATAAATCGTAGTATCAGAACCGGCCTGTTGATAATTGCCCAATACCAGCGCATTGCCATCCCCCGTTATGGTGTCGAACGGGGTACCATCCTGAAGAACAATATATTCCACCCCATTTTCAGAACCGGACAGAGATAACTCTACCCCATCGGGGTCATCTTCACAATAACGACCGTTATTTTCAGCGGAAAGATCAAATTTTTGAAGCTCATCGCCTTCAATGGTAAAGCTGCCTGCCATGCTATTCGTACACCCAAAATCACTTTGAGCCTCAATGGTATAAGTGCCAACATAACTGTAAGCGCTGTCAAACACAAAGGGCACAACCCCTCCGGTCTTGGTTTCCAAGACACTTCCATCTAAAATCAGACGATATTCATAATACCCCCACGAATTCTCCAAACCTATTTTATATCCAGTCCCTGAGCTACAATCACTCTCGGTTAAGCCTCCTGGGACAGGAACCATAGAACCGTTAACGGTCATCGTATCTTTGGTTGGCAAGGCATACTCTCGAATGGTAAAGGGATCACTCTCTTGAAAATCAGAGGGTAACTCAGCACGATAGGATTTAACCCGGTAAGTAGTACCGGTTGGTGCAGCACCTCCAGTAACATTATTCCATACTATTGAAATAGCCCCGTCGTAAACAATTGAAGTATAGGAAGTACTTGTTCCATCTTCATAAACAATCTCATAAGTCACATTATTTTGCGGATTAATCACTTCCACCACGGCACCACTAGCATCCTCACAATAAGAAGAGTCTGTAACCACAACTTCTGGAATCCCTACATTTTCCAAAACGATCACTTCCGTAGTGCCCGAAATATTACAGCCATTAGCGTCGGTCACATCAACAACATATTCGCCTGCATTAGCGAGGGTAACACCAGTTATTGTAGGATTCTGATCAGAACTACTGAAGCCATCCGAACCACTCCAAGTATAGGTATAGGGTTCGATGCCTCCTGATACCGTTACCGATAATGTAACATCTTCTCCTTCAAAGACTGGTCCGGAGTTACTAACATCATCAATAACAAGACTGCTAACGACAACAGTCGTTGATGTATCCAGGCTACAGCCGTTGTCATCAGTAATTGTGACAAAATACTCGCCTTCATTAGAATCGGAAACACTTACAAGAGTGGGATCTTCATCGCTAGTAGTATACCCATTCGGACCACTCCATAGATAAGAGAGAGGACTCGAACCCGATGCATCAACAGATAAATTCAGGTCGTCTCCTGCACAAACCGGACCATCATTAGAAATAAAATCCACAGTAGGAATATCATTAACAGTCAGTTGGGCGGTATCGGCTAAACTAAAACATCCCAAATCATCCTCTACAACTACACTATAGGAAGCCCCACTATTGGCCAACTCAACATCAGTTCCTGTTAAAAGGTACTGATTAGAAGGGTCATTACTTATTTCAGCACCACTTCCATCATACCACGTATAATTAACATAATTACCGCTTCCTCCTGACGTTATAGCGGTTAAAGCGACATCTTGTCCATAACAAGTGGAAACATCGTTAAGAATCACTACCGGAAGATCATTAACTACGACATTGGTAGATTGTGTAGTAGAACACCCATTAGCATCGGATACTAGAAGTTCATAATTTCCTGAATAATCGCTTGTTGGGGTAGATATTACAGGATCTTCATCATTGGAAACAAAACCATTGGGACCACTCCATGAATAGGTATAGGGACCAATGCCTCCCGAAACTGTAGAGGATAGTTCTAAGTTAGTTCCTTCACACACAGGACCATTATTAGAAATATCATCAATAGTTGGATTTTCATTCACAACCACAGAAGTACTACCCGTAGCAGAGCCGCAACCATTAATATCTGTAACTATGACATCATAAGTTCCAGCATTGGCAATTGTTACACCAGAAATAATAGGATTCTCATCCGTACTTGTAAATCCGTCAGGACCCGTCCATGAAAAGGAATAAGGACCTGATCCACCTGATACGGTCACTGACAAATTGAGTTCTCCTCCTACACAAACAGGGCCATTATTAGTAATATCGTCGATTACCGGATTATCATTAACCACAGCCGTAGTGCTTCCAATCGCAGAACCACAACCATTGGCATCGGTAACAACGACTTCATAATCCCCGGCATTGGCCACCGTCACATTGGCAATAATGGGATTTTGATCACTGGAGGTAAATCCATCTGGCCCGGTCCATAAGTAAGTATAAGGACCTGTACCGCCGGATACGACAACCGATAGATTTAACGTTCCTCCTGCACAAACAGGACCATCATTAAAAATATTGTCTATAACAGGATTTTCATTTACAACAACTGTAGTGCTTCCAGTGGTAGATCCACATCCATTGGCATCCGTAACAACGACTTCATAATCACCGGCATCCGCCAACGTAATATTGCTAATAATGGGATTTTGATCACTACTACTAAAACCATTGGGACCACTCCAAGAATAGCTATAGGGACCGGTGCCACCGGAAACCGAGACAGAAAGGTTCACTGTACCCCCTTCACAGACCGGACCATCATTGGAAACAACGTCAATCGAAGGATTTTCATTAACTGTTAAGGAGGTGGTGCCTGTTACAGAACAACCATTGGCATCCGTAACTATCACATCGTA